>WFXO01000058.1 GCA_015490555.1 Caldifarciminota bacterium
CTACAAGGCGCTCCCTGCCCAAACCCTTTCCGATATCCTCACCTCCCTCGACTCTTTGGGACAATGGCTCGATTGCCCTGCCCAGGCGCGGCATCTCAAAGATTCTTTGTCGCAATACCTGGTTCCCTCCTCAACCCCGGATTCCACCTGGCCCACCGCGCTGTTCATCGTCGACCACACCCCGGGCACCCTCCAGAACCTCTACGCCGCCGGGAACCACACCTACCTCCACGAACTCCTCACCCTGGCGGGGTTCCGGAATGTCTGTGCAGACTACGAGGGGTATCTCTCGTTATCCCTTGAACAGGTGATCGCATGGGATCCGGAGGTCATTTTCGAGATGTCCCAGAGCGCCTCGCCCTCCCCCACCCCCTGGGCCCAACTCCCACGCCTGAGAGCAGTGCAACGGGGCTGGATCTTCTCCCTCGATCCGGACCTCTTCTCCCACCCTTCGACACGGTTTCCTCAGGCCCTGAAAAAACTTCAAACCATCCGGGAATCTCTCCATGCTAACCGCTGAACACGTGGTCTTTGGATACCGGCCGGACCGTCCGGTTCTCAAGGGGATCACCCTCAAATTCCAGAAGGATGAGTGGACGCTCCTGATCGGACCCAATGGGTCCGGAAAGAGTACCTTCCTTCGACTCCTGGACGGCTTTCTTCGGCCCCAGCAAGGGGCCGTACGCTGGGAAAACCGCCCGATCCAAGACATCCCGGCCCGAACGCGTGCCCGGTACCTGGGCTATCTTCCCCAGGCCCTGCACTCCCTTTTCCCCTACAGCGTTTTTGAAATCGTGGAAATGGGGTGCTGGGCACGTTGCCCGTTCCCCTGGTCTCCCTTGCCTAAACCAGAACGGGACCGGATGGAGTCCATCCTGCATACCCTGGGACTTTCAGATCTCGTCCATCGGCCGATCTCCGAACTCTCCGGCGGGGAACAACAACTGACCTTCCTGGCCAGACTCTGGGTCCAAAACCCAGCCTTTTACCTGCTGGACGAGCCCACCCAGAACCTGGACATGGAGCACCGGACCCTCCTCTGGCGCATGCTTTTTCAACTCAAGCGGGAAGGCCGGGGGGGCATCGTGGTCACCCACGAACTCCACTTCCCCCAGGGGCTGTTTGATCGGGTCGTCGCCTTCCGTGACGGCACAATCCTCTGGCAGGGGCCACCCCAGGAGGTCCTCCGGCCCGAACCCTTAGAGGCTCTGTACCACACCCCGATGCAGGTCCAATCTACACCGGATTGGCTGATCTTTCCTCTCCTTGGGCCGTAGGAAACTCGGTATAGGGCAACCGATATCGCCCCTCCGTCGTCGCAAAGACAAAGTAGCCCTCTTTGGCTCGGACCAGGGCGCCCGGGGCAACCCCCTCGCCGGTCTGTGGCTTTGACCCCCACCACGTTTCGACAATCCCATGGATCAAGGTAGAGGCCAGAGGAAGCACGGACACATAGCCGTTGAAGAGGATCCGACGGGGACGTCCCTGGATCAGGAAATAGGTGGACCCTTCACGAAGTCTGGCAGGCACGCCGTAAAATGCGCTGGCTTCGGCAAACCGTTCCCCGATCTCACGGGATTGGACATCCCGGTAGTACACATACCAGCCCTCCGGCCACCGGAACTGGTTCTCTAACAGCAGGATGAGATCCGGCTCCACCGCCTCCGCCTGTCGAAGCCAGGCCACCTCGTCATGGGGAATCTTTGAGGCGGGCCATACCTGGACCTCAATCCCTAAGGGCCGGAGGCTCTCCCGAACCCAAAACCCCACTTCCTCGAAGAGAGGGTTGTGACTCAAGACGGCAAGGAGTACGCGCTTGTTTGGGCGCTGTGGGGGCTCCGGCGTGGAGGGGACACGCGAAAGATTCTGCTCCACAACAAGGGATTGGGCCGTCTCCCGACCGCCCGGCTCCCGTACCTTCACGGTCCAGGACCCAGGTGCCCAGAGGTGGGCCGGGATGGGAATCTTTACGGCCCGGTTTGTCTCCACGACCTGGGCATGGGTCCCTGCCGGGGTTTCAAGCCAAACCAGCGCCCACGGACGGGATGCCCGGATCACCAGTTCCAGGGTAGGCGCTCCCTGTGCAAGGGTCAAGGCTTCGATACGCGGAGGAGATTGGGAGAAGAAGTGGCGAATCCCCTCGAACAGCGCTCGGGCCTCCCCAGCCTGGTACAAGGGATCCCGGAGCCGTTTTTCCATGGCCCGGTGGCTGACATACGCCGGCTCAACCAGGATGCTCAGGGGCACATTCCCCTTGAGGACCCGGTACCGGGCGGGAAGCGGCGGATGGACCGGGAGCCCCGAATAGTCCTTCAACGCAAAGGCCAGGGCAGACGCCAGGTCCTGAACCTCAACCGAACCTTCAAAGGGATAATAGACCTCGATGCGGTTCCGCGCAGGGTCGGGCGGAGCGGTCGCGTTGTGATGGATCGACAAAAAGAGGTCGGGCTGCTTTGAGACAGAGATTTCGACGCGTCGGGCGAGATTTTCCTCGGTCATCTCGTCCCAGGTCAGGAACACGGTGGCCCCGGCTTCCCGGAGGAGATCTGCCAGGGCCCGGGTGACGCCGATGTTGATCTCAACTTCCCGGGTCCCCCCGTGTCCAATGGCCCCGGTCACGCCAAAGCCGTGCCCCGGGTCCAAAACGATCCGTTTCTCTTCCAGCGGGCCGGATCCCATGACGGCTCCTCAGGATGCCGGGTCAGCCTTCGAGGACGGTCGCGGTGTATCCGAACTTGGTGACCGCTTCCGCTAACTCCTGGGCCGACACCGACGGGTCCACCTTACACCGGGCCATGCCTTTTTCTAAGGAAACCTCGATTTCCTGGGCCCCTTTGCGTTCCAGGACCTTGGTCACCGTGTGGACACACCCCTGACAGGTCATTCCCTCGACTTTGAGCACCACTTCTTTCATGGTTTGCAGCCTCCTTTCAACCGCTTGTCCCCTATTCTCCAACATGGAGCGTTCCGGGACAAGTGTGGGAAACGGCAGAAAAACATCGGGGAGGCGCCGTGGCGCCTCCCCGGATCGTGGTATCAGGCCCTCAATGGCGTTCAACGCCACCCAAAATTATATGAGGTCTAAGAAGGCGTTTCAATGTAGACGTTCCTTGGTCTTGAACCACTCAGAAAACTTGACAAGGGTGGACTTAAACGTTTTAATATTAACGTGCCCAAAACCAAAAGAAGCGGGGTGAGAGCCATGAAGTTCGAGATCAATCCGAACGAACCGGTGTATGTGATCAGTGTGGCGGCGAAATTGGTAGGTCTTCATGAACAAACGCTCCGCCTCTACGAAAAGAAGGGCCTGGTCCGCCCCAAACGAACACGGCGGAACACGCGCCTGTATTCTCTGAACGACCTGAAGAAACTCATGCTGATCAAGTTTTTGACCCAAAAACGGGGGCTGAACATCAATGGGGTCAAGTTGTTCCTGGAGTACACGACCGACATTGACCAGGCCCTCGAACAGATCGAACTCGAAGGATGAGACGCGGCGCCGATATCTACGATGAGATCCTGGAGTTTTACTTCAAGGAGATCGGCGATCTCGGGGTCCTGAGCCCGGAAGAAGAACGGGAACTCCTGATCCGTGCCAAAAAGGGCGACCGAGAAGCCATTGAAAAACTTGTCATCCATAACCTGAAATTTGTGGTCCATATTGCGAAACAATACGCGGGGTACGGTATCCCCCTCTCTGACCTCATCAACGAAGGCAACCTCGGGCTCCTGAAGGCGATCCAGCGGTTCGACCCCAAGAAGGGGGTCCGGTTCCTCTCCTATGCGATCTTCTGGATCCGTCAGGCGATCCTCCGGACCCTACATGAACAGATGCGGCTGGTCCGGGTCCCTCGTGAAAACCTGGAAAAGGCCAAACGGATCCGGGAAGTCCAACAGGAACTCGAGGAACGTCTGGGGGAGGCCCCCAGCCTCGATGAAATTGCCAAAGAACTGGACCTCTCCCCGGATGAAGTGGTCAAAGCCCAAGAACTCTTTATGTCAGAAATCTCTTTAGACCAGCCCCTGTTTGACGAGAATGAGAAATCGGCCCTCCATGAGATCCTGGCCTCGACCTCTGTCGCCTCACCCGAAGAGTTCTTTAAACAGGAAGAAATCCAGGAAAGGGTCGTTCGGATGATTGAGAAGGCCCTGGACCCCCGCGAGGCACAGATCCTCAAGTGGTACTTCGGGATCGGAGTGGAAGAGCCCATGACCCTGGAAGAGATTGGCAAAAAGTTGGGCATCACGCGGGAACGGGTCCGACAACTCAAGGAACGGGCCCTCCGGAAACTTCGCAACCGGTACGGCGAGTCGCTTCGGGGATTGCTGGATTAAACCCTGGAGGTCCCATGCCCCGGATCAAGGTGGGATGTTGCGGGTTCCCGGTGCGCCTTGATCGGTATGCCCGCGAACTCCCGGTCGTCGAGGTCCAAAAGACTTTTTATCAACTGCCGAGGCTCCAGACCGTGGAAAACTGGCGGAAACGGGCTGGTCCGGATCTGGAATTCACCCTCAAGGCACCCCAGTTCATTACCCACCCGCCGAGTAGCCCTACGTACCAGCGCGCCAACCTCGAGATCCCAGAATCCCACAAAGACCGCTATGGCTTTTTCCGACCTACGGACGAGGCCTTCCAGATTTACGAGCAGTTCCTCAACCTGGCCCGGCTTCTGGACGCTCGGGTCCTGGTGTTTCAAACACCGGCCTCATTTCGAGAGACGGAAGAACACATCGAGAATCTCTACGCGTTTTTCCAGCACATCCCCCGGGAGGGGTGGATCCTGGGCTGGGAACCTCGGGGACCGTGGAGGCCGGAAACCTTACAAAAGATCTTGAAGGACCTCCACCTGATCCACATCGTGGACCCATATCGCCAGAAACCTCTGTACGGAGACCTGGTGTACTTCCGGCTCCACGGACGAGGGAAGGGATACCGATACAACTACTCCGATGAAGAACTGTGGGAAATCCTGTCGTGGCTTCCCGCGGATCAACCCGCTTATGTGATGTTCAATAACACCAAGATGTATGCGAACGCGCGGACCTTTTGGGCCATGGTCCGCTCTGGCCCTCTCTCCAAAGGAGACTGACGGGCTTTCCGAAAGACCATCCCCACAAGAGGTCTCTCATCCCCCATGCCAAAACCCGAAGGGCCTCCCACCATCACTCCATCACTGACGGGTTGGACCTCCGAGTCGAAGGACTTTGAACGTTTGAGAATACCGCGAATTAAGGAAGAGTTGGATAAAATACATCCCTTGGGGGAGGTGTAAATCTTCTAATGAGATCCGATGTTCTCCAGGCTGCCAGGGCCCCAGAGAGAGCCGGGAAAGACTCCTCCCGGCGACGTCATAAAATCTCAACTCAAGATTCGATCGGAAAGGGAGGGAAACGAGAAGATCCTCACCCCGGATTTCCATCCTTGGGGAGGGAGACGGGGAGTGTTGCTCATAAATTTCAACGGGAAAACTGGGAAGGATCCCCAGGCCCTGTTTAATGACTTTTTTCAACAACAAAGGGTCAAACACCGTAAGCGAAGTCGTTCTTAACATGAACGCCAACTCGAAATTGGTGGCAATGGTTCGGTAGAAATTACCGCCCCCTAAGTCTTTTTGAAAACCAATGGCAGCGTTATAAAGGTTATTTTGATCCCGCATGAGGGCAGCAATGATGTCTGAGGGATTGATGGGTACGGAAAGGGCCAACCGGTCCATGGAGGAGTCTTCACCAACATTTTGCCACGTATGACCGGCCACCCAAGGGAGAATGGGGTTGTTCAGTCCCATGAGTCCCGTGAGGTCTGCTCCGCCATCGGACACCTGGACCCCATCAATCCCGAAGAGACTACACCAAGCCATCCGATCGGCCGCTCCATTTTGCCAAATGAGATCGTTTGCCCAGATATCGCCTCCTTCACAATATGCACCTCTTCCTTGGTTTAAAAAATTGCTCAGGGTGGTTACCAAGGAAGAAGGTAATGTGAAGAGTGTAGGGAAAACGCCGTGCGCAATCCAGACGGCCTGGTAGGGCGTGGGGTCCGGGATATTCAACCAATGGTAATCCACCCCATACCCTAAATTGTCCAGGACCCAAGTTTCCCAAATCGCGCTTTGCCAATCGTATCCGCCCCCCGGTACATTCGGATATGGAAGCGCCATATCCCAGTCAGAGACCAGGATTTGGGTCCCGGGATGATACACCGCATAGATTGGGAATCCTGCTGCGTCGTTTGAACTGTTTCCGTCCTGCAACGTGTGCATCGCAACAAGCCAGTGGAGCCCTTTGGAAAGTCCGGTGATGTTGTAGAAGATTACGGTAAGACTTCCGCCCACCGGATCGACAAAGGGACCCGCGGTATACTGAGCTTCTATGGTCGCCAGATATGCATCATAAACGTAAAGAATCACGTTGTATGTGTCTGCTACAGTCCCAAGATTCGACAGATAAACCACGACATGAAACGGTGCATTTACTTCAAGGGTTTGATAAAAAGTTGACCCGTAGAGACGAACCGAATCTGTGCTCTCATCTTGCACAGGAACTCCAGAAATCCCTACGAGGGATACTTCCTTGGTATTGGTCCTCGGGGCCGAACCATCGGTCGAGTGTTGAGGGATCCTGATGGGATCTCTCAGTGTTTTGATGAAGTACGGATTTTGAGGCTGATGTGTTGAAATTCTAATCTGGTCAATGACTTTATCTTGGACGGCAGTGAGACTGGAGGGTAAGGCGATGAAAAAAAACATGGCCGGAAGGACTCCCCGACTCCATCCACAGACCTTACCATTCATGATTTACCTCCTTTTTAGAAGGAGACAACTAAACCAAATTTATTGGCTATTTTCTCTTTTGTCAAGTAACTATTTCAAAAACACGTCGAAAATAAGCACGATAGATTTCAGTAAATGTCGGCGAAGGAGTCACTGATACGAAGAGGGAGTGCAATAGACGATCTTCTCCTTTCCCAGAGTTCAAAGAATCTCTTCCGGGACCTCAGGGTGGCCTTGGGGTCCCCTTCTTTACCCTTTTGGTGATTGGGCGTATATTTGGAGCCATGAAAGTCACAGGTGAAGATCTCTGGACGGAGAAACTCGCGGAATTTTACCAACCGATGGATCGGATTACCGCCGGACCCGGCGAAGACTGTGTGCACATCTCGGAAATCGTTCGCCGGGAGATGGTGGTTTCCGTGGACGCCCATTACGAAGGCACGCATTTCACCATGGACATCGTGGACCTCCGGGATATTGGGCATCGATCGCTTGCACTGGCACTCTCGGACTTAGCGGCGGTGGGCGCAACCCCCCTCACTTACATGGTCAACCTGGAAGTCCCCGAGTACCTCACATTAGACAACACCCTCGAAATTTACAAGGGCTTCGAAAAACTCAACAACGAATATTGCATTTCCCCTTCAGGCGGAAATCTGGTTCGTGGGCCGCGGTGTGGTCTCACAATTGTGGTGATCGGAGAAGTCGAGCGTGGGAAAGGGCTCCTGCGATCCAAGGCACAAGAGGGAGACCTGCTGGTGGTGACCGGGGATCTGGGCCGGTCCCTTGCAGGCTACGAGATCCTTACGCAGGAGGACCTCCACGCGTCTCTGGCGCCTGACATCCGAAACCCCTTAATCCAGAAGTTCCGCCAGCCCTGGCCCCGCATCAAAGACATGCTGTACATCCTCCGGCTGGCAAAGGTCAACGGTGCCATTGATATCACCGATGGCTTAGGGAAAGATCTCATGCGGATGGCACGAATGAGTGACGTCGAGATCGTGATCGAAGAAGAGAAGTTGCCGATCCACCCCGCATTGGCGGAGTTTTCACGGGTCACCCATCGCGACCTCTCGTCGTTGGTCCTTGCTTCCGGCGAGGAACTGGAAGTCGCGTTTACCATGCCCCCCGAAGAGTTTGAGAAAATCCGAGATTTACGTGTCCCGGTGACGGTCATTGGAGAAGTTCGGACCGGTTTTGCCCCAGGGGTCCTGCTGCGCCGAAAGGGCGGAGAAGAGATCCCTATTGGTGACCTGGGGTATGACCATTTCGAGAAGGCATAAGGCGGCCTTCCCTTTCAGGCTTTGGGGACTTCTGGGCGGGATTCTCCTCCTTACCGGTGCGTGTGCTCCTCGAACCTACTCGGGATGGGGACGATGGGTTGAAGTGGGATACGCCTCCTGGTATGGCCCAGGGTTCCACGGAAAACGCACGGCTTCCGGGGAGATCTACAACATGTACGATTTGACCGCAGCCCACCGCCGGCTCCCCTTCGGGACCATCATACGTGTGACGAACCTGGAGAACGGCCGAAGTATTCAGGTCCGCATTAACGATCGGGGCCCGTTCCATCGCGGTCGGATCTTGGATCTTTCGTACGAGGCGGCCCGCCGGTTGGGGATACTCCGGACCGGCGTGGCCCAGGTCCGCATCGAGGTGATCCGGTGGGGGTCCCAGAAACGATAACCCCAAACCGCCCCCAACTCCCGGTCTTATTGGCTCCCACCGCTTCCGGGAAAACCGAACTCTTATTGCAACTTCTGGAAGAAATCCCGCGCCTCCACATCGTGATGGTGGATTCCCGCAAACTCTATCGGGAACTGGAGATCGGCACCAACAAGCCTCCCAAGGCGGTCCGAAAACACTTCAGCATGATCGACCACATCTCGATCACCGAGACCTACAACGCCATGCGTTTCCATCGAGAGGCAGAGCAAGCCATCGAGCAAAAGATCCGGGAAGGCTACCGCATCCTTGTCGCGGGAGGGACCCCTCTTTACTTCTATGCCCTTTTTCAGGGCCTTTTCTCTGCTCCCTCGCCGGATCCGGACCTCCGTGCCCACCTCTTGGAACGGTGGCAACGGGGGGAAGACCTTTATGCAGAACTCCGCAGAGTGGACCCGGAGACGGCGGCAAAGGTCAACCCACGGGACTGGATCCGCATTACCCGCGCCCTTGAGGTCTATTACCAAACGGGCCAACCCATCAGCGTATTGCGGAAGACCCGACGGGTCCGCCCGAAGTTCTCTCCGATCTACTACAGTCTTCTGTTGCCCCGTGAGGTCTTAAGACGCCGCATCGAAGAGCGGGTCGACCGGATGATTCAGGCGGGACTGGTGGAAGAAGTCCAAGACCTGCTCGCCCGTTTCCCTCCCGAGAGCCCAGGCTTCCGGACCATTGGCTATCGTGAACTCCTGGAATACCTCAGCGGAAAGACCACCCTGGCCGAAGCAATCCGAAAGATCAAACGAAATACCAAGGTCTATATGCGGCGCCAGATTTATTTCATGCGGAAGTTGGGACCCGTTACCTGGTTCACGACCCCCAAGGACGTGTATCAGCGGTTGAAGACCGTTTTAGAGACGATCCCATCCAGGACTCCATAGCCCTATAATTGAAGACTTCATAGTCGTTTCGGGGTTTCCCGCAAACGAAAACAAAAGAGAGGTGATCCGTCGTGTACCGCAATTTTTCACAGTTTTTTGAAGATTTGAAAGGTGTGGTTCAAGTGGGACCGGAAGGTCTGAAGGTCCTGGACCCCCAACAGGTTCGAGAACGGGTGGATGCCTGGGTATACACCTATGTCTTTTCTCCGATCCCTGAACTCAAGGAAGCCTGCCGATATCTCATCCGGGAAACCGCCAGAGTCCAGGGCATCTTCCCCGCTTCGATCCATGAGTTCTACATGGGGCGTGGACAGGGGGAATATCATGGGTTCACGGTCCCGGCCGTGAATATCCGAGGCATGACCTACGACGTCGCTCGCCGATTCTTCCGATTGGCACGCGACCTCGAGGTCGGGGCCCTGATCTTTGAAATTGCGCGCTCTGAAATCGGGTATACCATGCAATCTCCGGACGAGTACGCCACCGTCATCCTGGCCGCGGCGCTGAAAGAAGGCGTCACGGGCCCGGTCTTCATCCAGGGAGACCACTTCCAGATCAAGAAAGCGGCCTACGATAAAAATTCCGATCTTGAAATTCAGGCATTGGAACAATTGATCGAACAGTCGTTGGCGGCGGGGTTCTATAACATTGACATCGACGCGTCGACCTTGGTGGACCTCTCCAAGCCGGATTTAAAAGATCAACAGGAGTGGAACGCCGAGTGGACAGCGCATTTCACCCGATTCATCCGGGAACGTCAGCCAGAAGGAATCACAGTTTCGATTGGGGGTGAAATCGGGGAAGTCGGGGGCCGAAACTCTACCCCCGAAGACCTCGAGGCCTTTATGACCGTCTATCTTCAGAAAATCGAAGGACTTCCGGGAATCAGCAAAGTTTCGGTCCAGACCGGAACCCATCACGGAGGGGTGGTCCTACCCGATGGGACGCTGGCGCAAGTCAAGGTCGACTTTCAAACCTTGGAGACCCTTTCTCGGCTCGCACGGGAAAAATATGGGATGGCCGGTGCGGTCCAGCATGGAGCCTCTACCCTCCCCATTGACGCCTTTTCCCTGTTCCCCAAGACGGAGACCGCGGAGATCCACTTGGCGACCCAGTTCCAAAACATCCTATACGATAGCCCAGAACTGCCCGAGGATTTCAGGGCCACCATCTATGACTTCCTCAAACGGGAATTTGCCCAGGAGCGAAAGCCGGAAGATTCCGAGGCCCAGTTCATCTACAAGACCCGGAAAAAGGGCTTTGGGCCCTTTAAATGGGAATGGTGGACCCTGTCGGAAGACATTAAGGAACCCATGCTGGAGCGGCTGGAACCTTTCATCCGGACCCTGTTTGAGGCTTTGAAGGTTGTGGGGACAAAGGCGTTGGTTGAAAAGAAAACCCCAAAGGTCGAAACCACGTTAGAAATTCCTGAGGTCTTGAAGGAGTTCAGCCATGGCTAAGACGTTGGGGATTGTCGTTGGCGGTGGGCCTGCCCCAGGCATCAATGGGGTGATTGCGTCTGCGACAATCGAGGCCATTAACCGAGGGCTGCGGGTTTTGGGCTTTTATGACGGGTTCAAATGGCTGGCCCAAGGGGATCCCGAGCATGTGGAAGAACTGACCATCGACCGGGTGTCACGGATCCATACCGAGGGCGGCTCAATCCTCCGGACCTCCCGAGTCAATCCGACCAAAGACCCGAAGGCCTTAAAGACGGTGGTCCAAACGTTAAAAAAGTTAGGGGTTTCCTATCTCCTGACCATCGGTGGGGACGACACCGCTTATACAGCCGCCAAGGTCTACGAAGCATCTGGTGGGGCCATCGCCGTGGTCCATGTCCCCAAGACCATTGATAACGATCTGCCGTTGCCCGACGACATGCCCACCTTTGGCTTTGAGACGGCGCGGCATGTCGGGATGCTCTTAGTCCAAAACTTGATGGAGGACGCCCGTACGACGCAGCGCTGGTATCTTGCCATCACGATGGGCCGCGAGGCCGGGCACCTGGCCCTGGGCATCGGCAAAGCCGCTGGGGTCACCCTCACATTAATCCCGGAAGAGTTCGAAGAAGGGGTCCCCTTTCAGAGGATTGTAGACACCTTGCTCGCCGCAATTCTGAAACGAAAGGCCCAAGGCAAAGATTATGGGGTGGCTGTGGTGGCTGAAGGCATTGTTGAGAAACTGGATCCAGAGACCTTTGCGTTGACACAGGAAGTTCCTCGCGATGAACACGGCCACATCCTGCTCTCAGAAGTCCCCTTGGGTCGAATCCTGAAAGAGGCCCTGGAAAACGAACTCCGCAAGATGGGGATCCGCACACGGATCGTGGAACAAGAGATCGGGTATGTGTTCCGATCGGCACGGCCGCTGGCCTTCGACATTGAATACACCCGGAACTTGGGATATGGGGCAGTAAAGTTCCTGATGCAAGGGGGGTCTGGAGCCATGATTGCCATTCGACGCGGGAAACTCCACCCCCTGTATTTTGAGGATATCATGGACCCCCAAACAGGCCGGACACGGGTTCGTTATGTCAACATCCAGTCCGAAAGTTATGAAGTCGCTCTCCACTACATGATTCGGCTGCGAAAATCCGACTTAGAGGGAGACCTCTTAGAAAAGATGGCCCACATTGCCCGGATGACACCGGAGGAATTCAGGAAACGCTTTGAACCTGTTGCGGTTCCTTAACGTCCAATCACTCCGAGGTACCTTCCCAAAGGGTTTGTGAAACTCACTCCACAAGTTAAGTCTTACCAAGGGTGTATAATTGAAAAACCACGTCGACAGTACTAACTTAGCAAGGTTGCGTGCACTTTGACTTCCATTTTGAAATTAGGGGCTGTTGAAATGCATCAGTATCGTTGTCGGATCAGGCTGTTTATGAACAAAATTGCATTTTGGAAACTTTTAGGCATCGTTGTGGGGAGTTGGCTCGGTATCGTCTGGCTGGGATCTTTTTCTTTAAATGCCCAGCCCCTCGAGTCGGTCCATCCCCCAATCCAGCGATTGCAAAATGAAATCCTACGACTCTTACCCCCGGTTTTAAAATCTGAGGGGGCCTTCCCTCGAGGGGATACCCTTTCATCGAAGGACCAAGAGAGACTTCAACGTTTGTTGCTGCTGGCCCAATCTGTTCCAACCGCCACCCAGGATGAATTGCAGCGTGCACGAGTCAAGGGCGCCTGGGCGCTTCAGGACTGGGGGGTCCGGCTCACGACCCACTACCTTTACAACTTTCAAGAGGGCTTCCTCTTTGATGAAGGCCTCACCTTTCGCGATCGGGCATACATAGGAATCGAGTGGAACCTTTTAGGGAATGGGCTTTGGGAAGCGATTCGGAACCAAAGGCTCCAAGTTCTCGAGGCACGGTCTCTTTCTCTGCTCCAATCGGAAAAAGACCGTCGGTCACGGTATGCGTGGCTGTATAACGGAATCATCACGATGTTCAATCGCGCCAAAATTCGGCGACTCCAACAGCGGTTGGATTTTTTGAATCGTGCCCTCGCCATTTTAGGGGATCTTTATGCCTATCGGCTCCTCCGATGGGACGACATCCAGAAATGGCAACAGGACCGTGATTTGGTCTCGACCCTCTTACGGACATACCAGACATATAACACGCCATCTTTTGTCTCCTTTACCGGGACTCCTCTGGGACAACTTGCCTGGCCTGATCTTGACATCGACTCCCTTCCCATCGTGAACCTGGACGCAGGTGTGATTCTCCGGTCTGCCCAGTTGCGTTATCCTGTGGACTCCCTTCTTGACCTCACTCAATCCCGGCTTGCGCTCCAGTATAGCCCGTGGAAGGATCTCCGACTTCGACTCATCCTCCGATACACGCTCTACGACCGGCTGTTTGGGCGGGGTCGGGATTTCCTCTCAGTCGGAGCTGCCCTTTCTTTTCCCTTGAGTGCCCACCTGTTCAACTACGGAAAAATTCGGAAGGCGGAATTACAACTCCAGCGGTTCCGTCTGAACGAGGAACGCGCACAGCGAATTCGTGAAGTCCAGAACATCCTCTATGAGTATCAATACAAAATCGCAGACTACATTAAATTTGTTCATAAAAAGCGGATCCTTATGGAGCGACTCCGACGGGAAGCCATCAAGCACGACTTAGGGGATCCGAACTTCCAGGCATTGGCGGTGCTTCAGGACCTGGGCGAACTCCATGCTGTGGAGTTCGAGATGCTGGAAATTCAACAACAACTCTACCTAATGTTGGCCCGACTGACCCAGTACGTCCCGGTCTCAGACCTCCTCGGAGCGATGAAGCGGTTAATCCTCCCAGAGGCTCCCGCTTTCCCGGGGGCCTCCCTGGCCGCTTACCTGTGGTCTTCGGGCTTCCAAAAGAACAACGAGTTCCTCCTTTGGTTTCTAAAGACCTCGGGGATCGAAAAGGTCTTTTTGTCGCTGTCGAAAAAAGTAGATCGCGAGAAGGCGTACCAATTTGTCACTCAGGCGCACGACATTGGACTCAAGGTTTATGGGTTATTGGGAACCTCGCTTTCCCTCCAATCGGATCCCCAAATGGTCTTGGAAAAGGTTCGTGCCTGGGCGATGGTGCCCTTCGATGGCATCCATTTAGATCTTGAGCCCCAACAACAAACGGATTGGAAGCAGAAACAGCAAGCGTATGTAGCCCTTTGGGTTCGGATTTTAGACGGACTGAAACCCTGGCTTCAACGCCAGGGATGGGCTTTAGAGGTCTCGATCCCCTGGAATCTGGACACCACGGCCATCCGAGCGCTTGAGACCAGAGTGGACCGCGTGTGGGTCATGGTGTATGGCAAACGGGCATTGAGTCGCGTTCCCAAACTGATCCGAGAAGAACAAAACCTGTTAGGTCCAAAACTCGGGCTTGCGCTTTCTACAAAAGATTTCAAAACACGACCCGCCTTGGACCAGTGGATCCGACATCTGGAAAACACACTTGACCTGCACGAATTTGCCCTCCATGATGTCGAAGGTCTCCTCGAATTAGAAGAGCGAACGGTCCTGCAGTCTTCAGAAACAGGAAGGTCGCCGTGAGAGGCCTCCACTTTCGGAAAAACCCGACGGATCTTCGGGGGCTGGTGGAAGCTCCACCTCGGCGGTCTCGGTTTGCCTGGGGAAGATGGGCTTATCTCGCCCTCTTAGCAATTCTGCTCATTGCGGCCCTGATCTATGTGGGGCGAAATATGGTGTACCTCACTCGACAGGGACAGGTTCTCTTCAAAAAAATCGACATTCAACCGACTTCGGAAATTCGTGTATTAAAATTCTTTGTCCAGGAGGGAGACACCGTTCAATCTGGGGACACCCTCTTCCTGTACTGGGATGAGAAAGGATACCGGCGTTTGGTTGAACAAGAGTCCTCACGTCAACAACTCCTGAGGGACCTGCGTGAAAAGATCCTGGAAGAACAATTACTCCGCAGGAAACTCCGTCGACTGCAACGAGAGTACGACCGGATCAAACAAGAAGTCCTTTTAGGGGTCTTCGAACGGAGTCGGTTGTATCAGTTGGAAAACCAGATTGAAGATACTCGCCTTGCCATCCAAAAAGTGCGTGGCATGATTCACATCTTACGGGACCAACTGGCCAAAATTCCAAAGGAGGTCAAGACCTGGGCCGGATCTTTTCGTGGGGACTCCATTCAGCCTTTCCTGGCTCCAGAGCGAGGCATTGTCACCCGCATAGAAAAGGGAGAACACGAAGTCGCTTTGGCGGGGGAGACTGTGCTCACGATCCACCAGATCGACGGTGTCTACGTCCGAGCCTTCTTCGAACCCAAAGACATCCGGTACCTCCACGAAGGCGACCTCGTAACCATCATCTTCCCCGATGGAACCCGTGGGGAAGGTCGTCTGGACCGGTTTTACCCCGCAACCTTCCCGCTCCCGCCCGAGTTCCAAAAACGGTTTGAGCCCACCCACCGCAGTATTGTCGCGGATATTCTTCCGGTGGATCAAACATCACTGAAGAAATGGCAGGCCTTTTATAAAATGGCGGTCAAGGTTTCCATCCGAAAACTTTTTCGCTAAGGAGGTCCCATGAAAGTCTTCTATTTGACGCCACAACGCACGCCCGAGGGAACCTATCCACAATTTATCGAACCCGTTGAGATCCCCGATCCCGATCGACTTCCCATAGAGGCTCTGCGCCCGGCAGATGTATGGGTCTTAGACCTCACCCACCCGGCATGGGCAACGTCGGTACTCCGCAACCTTCGGACATTCACAGACCCAGAAGTGTATTTGAGGCCCCTCTTTGGCTTCCCCAAAGATGCGGACTTTCCAGACTTTTGGGCAACGCTCTTGGATGGGAGCACCGACTTAGGGGCCCTTCCAGCCCTCACCGCACAAGCGGAGAAAATTATGGACCGCATCCGACGGCTCGAGCCTCTCCAAGAAGAACACTTTGAGATCCAGGTTTTGATCCGACTCCTGCGGTATCTCTATACCCGTGATCAGCGGTTACAGCCGATCCGAGATCCTTCTCGCTCCACGGGGTACACCTACCCCTTCCTGGTCCTTCACTTTCAACCAACAGACGAGCATCGAATCTTCGACATTGTAGATCTCGGAGAACGAGAAGGCCTCCTGCAAGGGCGCTTTGTAGACCGATTCCATCTCTGCCCAGACTGCTATTCCGCCTTCCTGAACTTTCGTGAAACTTGTCCCGCCTGTAGTTCTGCAGACCTCAAACGAGAGGATCTCGTCCACCACTTCGTGTGTGCACATGTGGCTCCGGAATCTGATTTTCTGCAAGGGGATGAACTCATCTGTCCAAAATGTCACCGTCAACTCCGACATATTGGGGTGGACTACGACCGCCCCTCGGTCTTATACACGTGTCGGACCTGTGGTCATGAGTTCCAAAACCCCATGGTGCGCGCCCGGTGTTTCCAGTGCGGTGCCCAACACTTGGTGGAGAACCTAATCGAAAAGGTTGCCAAGGAGTATGACATTACCTCGAAAGGCCGAAATGCAGCACTCTCAGGTTTTACCCTCACACTGGGCTCCTTGTTTCACATCGAAGGGGTGGTCGACTACGCAACATTTAAAACGTTCCTCCGCCACGAGATTGAGCGTGTCCGCCGGTCCCAGCGCCCGAGTACCTTGGCTTACTTCGAATTTACAAATTTTGAGGAACTGTATCTCAGCATCGGAGACCGCCGGACCCGCGTGTTTGAAGAGATTGCTCGTGTGATCCGAGAGAATATTCGGGGCTCCGACGTACTCTCTTATCTCAATGAGCGAACCCTCCTATTCCTCTATCCAGAAACCCCTGTAGAAGGTGCACAGGTGGCGCTACAACGGATCACTCAATTCATTCATCAACTCGTCCGCGATAACTTCCAGAATTTCCAGCCGTTGTTGAAGACCAATGCCATCCCCATTGACCCCCAGGGCACAGTTGAGAGCCACTTAGAACAACTTTTCAAAACCTAATTCCTGAGTTTGTCGTTATGGAGACCCTGGTCAACTTCTTTCTGTTTTGGAAAACGGTTGGATTGGACCGCATCGTACGGTTTTTTTGGTATTTCTTTTTCTTAGAACTCACGCGGTATGTCTTGTTTGACTTTGCTGTGATCACATGGTACCTCCTCCAAAAACGGAGGAACCGCGAAAAGTATTTCCAGGCTCGACAAAAACTGTATGCGGAATCCCCCAAAGTCAGCGTCATCGCCCCCGGGAAAAACGAGGGGGAGAACCTCTACAAACTGGCACGATCCCTCAACGAACAAACTTATCGCAACCTTGAAATCATCATCATTGACGACGGTTCAGACGACCAGACCCCCCTCATTGCACAGAGTCTTTTAAAGGCGGGCCTCATTGACCGTTTCTTAAGAAATGAAGTCCGCGGCGGCAAAGCCTCCGCAGCCAATCTCGGACTCCGCTTCGCGACCGGGAAATTCATCGTGCACGTGGACGCAGACTCCTCCCTGGACCGAGACGCAATTGAGCGGATCCTGATCCCCTTTTATCTGGACCCATGTGTCGGGGCGGTCGGTGGAAATGTGAAGGTCCGGAACTGGCGGACCAATGTGATCACCGCACTCCAAGCCATTGAATATCTCAAAACGATCTCCGTGGCGAGATTAGTCTCCTCCATGCTCGGCATTTACCGCGTGGTCCCGGGTGCTTATGGCGCTTTCCGAAGGGATCTCCTCGATCAAGTGGGTGGATGGGATATCGGCCCTGGACTGGACGGAGATATCACCATCAAGATCCGGAAAGCGCACTGTAAAATCGTTTTTGAGCCCACCTCTGTCTGCTACACCCGTGTCCCAGAGAGCCTCCGTGCGCTCACTCGTCAAAGACTTCGATGGTATCGATCCTTGGTACGGTTTAGGATTCGGAAGCACCGCGACATTTTCCTTCCCCATGCAAACTTTCGATGGAGCAACTGGATTTCATTCGCGGAAAACCTCTTTTACAACGTGGTCTTGGATATCACCTGGCTTGTTTATATCGTGGACATCCTTGCGCATTTTCCAACCTTGATCGGCTATATCTTGCCGATGAACTATTTTCTTTACTTATTCTCCAACGTCTTCCAATTCTTCGCCGTTTTGATCCTCTCCGAACGACGGCATGAGGAATGGAAACTCAGTGTCTACCTCCCCCTCATTGTTCCGTACATTGGCCTTTATTTGCGTTTTGTTCGAACCATTGCGTACTTGCAAGAAATCTTCTTTCGGTCCTCATACAAGGACCTCTGGAATCCCCGGAAGACTTCTGCACAGGCAAAAGCCCATGGTCTTTAAAAAGCCTTGATGAGTCAGTTTTGAAATCATTGAGCCATTGAGAAGGAAACCATATAATTGCGTCCCCTTCAGAATCAAGCGATACAGGAGGTGAACCCATGACGCTTTTCGTACCCAGATTTGGAACCAGTGAAAGTCGGAGAGAGTACGATGTTGTCATCATCGGAGGTGGCCCTGCCGGGCTTTCTGCGGCGATCTATGCCAAACGGGCGGGACTTTCCACCGTCGTGCTGGAAAAGAACATCGGAGGCGGATTGGTCGATGAGAATCCACTGGTCGAGAACTACTTAGGCTTCCGGAGCATTAAAGGAAGCGACCTTGCTCGGACCTTCAAAGAACACGCCCTCGACTATGTGGAAGTCTTCGAGATGGAAGAAGTCACGGCCGTCGAACCCCACGAAGAGGGTCGGTACCTTGTGAAAACCAAGAATCGTGAATACCAGGCACAGGCTGTGATCTTTGCCACCGGGACAACCCACCGGCATCTCAATATCCCCGGAGAAAAGGAGTACTACGGCAAAGGGGTTTCTTATTGCGTGACCTGCGATGGCTATGCCTTTAAGGGAAAACCCATCGTGGTGATTGGGGGCGGGAATTCCGGTGCCATCGCCGCCATTACCATGCGAGAGTTGACTGACCGCGTGGAGATCATCGAGTACATGGACCGATGGATGTGTGAGGATGCCTACCGCAAGAAAATCCAAGAATTGGGGATCCCCTATCATCAGAACTCCATGGCGACCGAGATCGTCGGCGACGGTGAAAAGGTTACTGCTGTCCGGGTCAAGAATCGCTCCTCCGGTGAAGTGCGAGAGATCCCGGCAGAAGGGGTGTTCATTTACGTCGGCCTGGTTCCCCAAAGTAGTGTCGCGAAAGCCCTCGGGGTTCAGGTAGACGAAAAAGGGTATATTCAAGTCGACCGGTACCAACGAACAAACCTTCCCAGAGTGTATGCGGCAGGGGATATCACCGGTGGATACGCTCAGATCGCGGTCGCTGTGGGTCAGGGAGCCACGGCAGCCCTCGCTGCATATGAGGACCTGCGACTGAAATCCTAAAAACAACGTGCCTCTCATCAGGCACATATCCGGAAAAGGGCCCGGAAGGACCTCAAGTTGAGCCTATTCGAGGTGGGGAGTATACTTTTCCCATGATTCGCAAAGGACCTCGGCTCTGGTTGTTTCTCGTCCTCGGGAGCCTCCTCCTGAGTGGAAGTTGCTATCGGAAACCTCCAACACGGCTCGTAGAAAATATCCCTCCGGAGACTTATCTTTTCTTAGAAGGGACAATCGACACGGTCGGAGCTCGCCAACAC
>WFXO01000059.1 GCA_015490555.1 Caldifarciminota bacterium
GAATGGGACCAGGTCCTGGAAATCAACCTCAAGGGCGCCTTTGTCTATACCAAGGCGGTCCTCCGACCCATGCTCCGACAACGACAGGGCGTGATCATCAATGTGAGTTCCGTCGTCGGGTTCCTGGGGAACGCAGGACAGGCCGCGTACAGCGCCTCCAAGGCCGGCCTGATCGCCTTCACCCGGTCCGTTGCCCGGGAGGTCGGGAGCCGAAACATCCGCGTCGTAGCCGTGGCACCGGGGTTCGTGGAAACCCCTATGACCGCTGGACTGCCCGAGGAGATCCGGAAACGCTACCTCGAACAGGTGGCCCTCCAACGGTTTGCACAACCCGAGGAAATCGCACGGGTCATCCTGTTCCTGGCCTCCGAGGACGCCGGCTATATCACCGGCCAGACCCTGGTCGTGGATGGCGGGATGATCTGAAAAGGCCCCCAGGTTACCGGTCTCGACGGGTCCAGTCGTACGGAATGTCCCCGTGCGCGGGCCGACGGAGTTCGTCCGGAGCCTCGTGCCGATACGGCTCCGTGGGAATGTTCAAAACCAATGCCTCCTCTGTGCCGACGTTCTTGAACCCATGCCAGATCCCCGGTGGGATCTGGACCACCATCGGCTGATACTCGCTCAATAAGAACTCGTTGATCAGCCCCCGCGTGGGGCTCCCCTCTCGATCGTCATAGAGGACCAAAAGCACAGAACCCTTGATGCACACCAGATGGTCGTATTGGGCTTGATGGGCGTGCCAGGCCTTCACCACCCCCGGATAGGCTGTGGTCAGGTAGACCTGCCCAAACTTCTGAAAGATGGGGTCATCCCGACGCAGGATCTCTAAGAGTCGACCTCGGTCGTCCAGATGATACCGGAGAGGCTTGATCTCTACGCCTTCAATCCGCTGCCTGGCAGAAGATGGCTCCATGGTGACTCCTTTCTGGCTTTGGGTGCGTGTTTAGTTTATTCCAAGACGATCTCGATGTCATCCCCGACCAGGAGTTTCAACTGGGGGTGGCTTGTGCCGGTCCCGCGGATCACGGCACGGGTCCCGATCAGGGAATCGTGGAGAGAGGCGGCCTCCACGGTGACCGCTTCCAGCAGGACCGCGCCATGAATGTGGGCCGACCGGATCCGACACCCCGGCCCCACACTCACGAACGGTCCGATCTCGGATTCTTCCAGGACCGCCCCTTTCCCGATGACGACCGGGCCTGTGATCCGGACATTCCGGAGCCGGCTTCCGGGCTCAATCACAACCGGCCCATCCAGGACGCACCGCCCCTCCAGCGTACCCGCAATATCCTGGTCCCTCAGAGTTTCCAGAACCCGCCGGTTCGCCAGCAGCAAATCGTCCTTCTTGCCGGTATCCAGCCACCATCCCTGGAGCGGGACCACCTCGATCCGACCGCCGTGGTGCAAGAGCCGACGAATCGCATCCGTGATCTCATACTCGCCCCGCCAGGAGGGCGTTAACCCTTCGACCATCTCCAGGATCTTCGGCGAAAAGAAGTAGACCCCGACCAGGGCCAGGGACGACGGGGGCTCTTTCGGCTTCTCCACCAGGTCCACAAGCCGCTGTTGGTCATCCAGGACCACCACGCCGAACTTTCGCGGGTCTTCCACCTCTTTGACCAGAAGCAGGGCATCGAGGCCCTGGGTCAAAAACCGATCGGCCAGGCCAACCAGGGAATCTTCCAGGAGGTTGTCCCCGAGATACATCAGGAACGGAGCGCCCTCCAGATACGCCGACGCTGTCTGGACGGCATGAGCCAGGCCCAAAGGCTCCGGTTGCACAATGTAAGTGAACTCGAAATGCCATGGGTTGGCTTCTAAGGACGCCCGGATCTGGTCGCCGGTCTCCGGGGATAGAATGACCCCGACCTCCCGGATGCCCATCGCAGCAATCTGGTCCAACACATAGTGGAGGATTGGGCGGTTGGCGACCGGCACCAGTTGCTTCGGCAAGGTATAGGTCAATGGTCGGAGCCGGGTCCCTCGCCCCCCGGCCAGGACCAGGGCTTTTAACGACGATGTTTGTACCATGCCAGGGTCCGCTCCAATCCCTCTTCAAAAGAAACCACGGGCTCGTAGCCAAGATCCGACCGGGCCCGCTCGATCGAGGCCAGGGAGTGCTTGATGTCCCCCTTCCGCGGGGGAAGATAGGTGACCTCGAGGGTCCGGTCCGGCAAGAGCCGACGCAGGGTCTCGATCAATTCGTTCAGATGGATGCGCGTGCCCGTCGCGATGTTGTACACCCGGCCGTCAATATGGGGCCGGATCAAGGCCAGCAGGTTGCCCCGTACTACATTGGAGACATAGGTGAAATCCCGGGATTGCGTGCCATCTCCAAAGACCGGCAACGGCTTGCCCTCGAGGGCATGGGTGATGAACTTCGGGATGACCGCTGCATACTGGGACGTCGGGTCCTGACGCGGACCGAAGACGTTGAAGTACCGCAAGATCACCGTGGAGAGCCCGTGGATGTGCGCGTAGACCTTGCAATAGTACTCACCCGTCAGTTTGGACACGGCATAGGGCGAGAGGGGCGCCGGCGGCATCTCCTCGTGTTTGGGTAAGGTCGGGGTGTCTCCATAGACCGATGAGGACGACGCGAACACAACCCGCTGGATCCCCTGATCCTTGGCCAGTTCCAGCAAAGTGAGGGTGCCATGGACGTTGATGGAATCCGTGTCTAAGGGATGCTCGACAGACTTCTGGACCGAGGGGAGCGCCGCCTGATGGAGGATGTGATGGGCTCCCTGAAGGATGTCGCGTAGCGTGGTCCGGTCCCGAATGTCCGCTTCATGGATTTCCACTGTGACCCCTTGACGGGCGAGGTCTGTGGCATCATACGCCGACAACACATCGTCCAGATTCTCCCGTTTGCCGGTCAAGAAGTTGTCTACCACGTGGATCTCCATGCACTGGAAGCCCAGGGCAGAGCGGAGGTCCGAGGCCAGGTCAGACGTGCCAAGGCCCACACGGATGAGTTCGTCCAGTAAATGGGAGCCGATGAAGCCTGCGCCGCCGGTGAGCACCACCTTCCAGGTGCGGTTTTTAGTCATGAGGGGCCTCCTTGGGGAACCGGCTCTCCAGGTACTCGCACCACAGGTGCGCGATGACCAGGGTCGCCTCCTGGATCCGGGCGGGATCGTCTGAGGGGATCCGAAGGCAGAGGTCGACCCGTTCGCATAGGGGATCGCCGTGGGCACCTGTGATGGCGAGGCTCTTCAAGCCTAACTGGCGGGCGGTCTGGACAGCGACCAGGACATTCCTGGAGCGTCCGCTGGTCGAGAGGGCGATCGCGAGGTCGCCCGGCCGGGCCAGGGCCTCTAACTGCCGTGCAAAGACCTTCTCATAGCCGAAGTCGTTGGCAATTGCGGTCAGGGAGGCGGGGTTGACGGTCAACGCGAAGGCGGGCAACGGCCGGTGGTCGGTCCGGAACCGACCCACCAGTTCGGCGGCGATATGCGCCGCCTGGGCCGCACTCCCCCCGTTGCCAAACAGGAAGATCCGGCGCCCGTGTTCCAGGGTTTCCCACAACATCCGGGCCCCCTGCGCCACCAGGGCCTGCACCGAGGCCAGCCCCTCGAGCACGGTCCGGACTTCGGTAAGTCGGGAATCCCACCATTGTTCAAAGGATCGGTCCTCTTCGTTGCCCATCCTATACTCCTTTCAGCAGAGTTTCAGCCAATCCGGCTCCACGGCCACACTCACCGACTGACCCAACAAATGGATGTTGACAACAAAGTGTAAAGTCTCTCGGTCCAGACGTTGGACCACCCCTCGGGCACCCTGGAACGGGCCCCGAGTGACAACCACACATTGACCGGGGATCAAACGGGGATGGGAGATCAATTGGTCACGGTACCGGCTTTCCACCAGGATCCGCAGGGATTGGATCTCCACCTCCGGGATCTCCAAGGGCAAGCCGTTTTTCGATAACGCATAGACGACCCCGGGGAGGTTCATCGCAAAATAGAATTCCGGCGATTTTGGCTCGGCCCGGAGAAAGACATAGGATCGGAACAGGGGCACCTCGACCAGGCATTTCCGCTGGAACCGGAGGTCCAGACTGAGCCGTGTCGGCAAAAAGACTTCGCAGCCCCGCCGTTCCAGGATCTCACGTACCTTGAACTCGTGGAACGGCCGGGTATATAGCGCCATCCAGTACCGCGTGCCCGATTTCATTTTCCGATACAAAAGTTATCGAAGATGGAACTCAGAATCTTCTCAGGAATGTCTCCGTACCCAATGAGTTCCTGGAGCCGTTGGTAGGCACTCCGCAGATGGAACGCGACGATTTCCAGCCCCAGGGTGCCAAGGGTCTTTTGGGCATCCTTGAGATCCTGCAGTGCAGATTGGAGGAGATGGACCTCTCGTGCGGAGAGCGCAAACGCCGCCTCCCCCACCAGCCCCCGGATCTCCTCCTGGATTCGCTCCCGGAGGTCCTCAAGGCCTTCGCCGGTCTTGGCCGAGACCTGAAGATCGGCCTCTGGCAATTGTTTTCGCTGTTCCGGAGTCAGGAGATCCACCTTGTTCCACAGTCGGAGGATCGGGAGGTCCCCGGCCGGGACCTCGGGAATGACCTCCGGATGGGTGGCGTCTAAGACGAGTAAGCCCAGGTCGACTTCTTCGACGGTCTTTCGGGTCCGTTCGACCCCCAGCAGTTCGACCTGGTCCTGGGTCTCCCGGAGCCCGGCGGTATCGTAAAAGACCACGGGCACCCCTTCCATAACCGTCTCCTCGGTGATCACGTCCCGCGTGGTGCCCGGGATCTCGGTCACAATGGCGCGATCTTTGCCGACCAGACGGTTGAAGAGGGTCGACTTCCCGGCGTTCGGCGGCCCAAAGATGGCGATCCGATAGCCCCGAAAATACAGACTGCCCCGTTGCCCAGACCGGATCAGTGTCTGGAGTTCCTCCTGCAAGGCCTCCAGACGCTGTTGGACCCATGCGGGATCTAACGGGGGGACGTCCTCCTCAAAGTCGATCCGGGCCTCGATCTCGACGATCAGGCTCATCAGGTGTTCCCCAAAGGCCTCAATCTGGTGAGAGACACGCCCCTGAAGCCGTTGGAATGCATGACGGACCGCCGCCTTGGTTCGGGCCTGGACCAGATCCAGGACCGCCTGGGCCTGCACCAGATCCATCTTCCGGTTCAAAAACGCCCGTTCGGTGAATTCTCCTGGCCGGGCCAGCCGTGCGCCCGCCCGGATCACCGCGTCCAGAATCAGGTTGGGTACCACCCGCCCGCCATGGCACGAGATCTCCACGACGTCCTCTCCGGTATAGGAATGGGGCGCGCGAAAGACGGTGACCAGCACCTCGTCCAAGGGGGCGTGGTCGTCCGGATCATAGATTTTGCCGTAGTGGACGGTGTAGCCTTCGGCACGGGCAGGGTCAGTTGGGCCCCGGAACAGTTTTCGGACGATGGCAAAACTTTCGGGACCGGAGATTCGAATAACGGCGATGCCCCCCACCCCTGCCGGCGTCGCAATCGCCGCAATGGTGTCCATCAGTTGGAGGTCTGAGGTGCGATGACCAGGACCTTTTGGTCGCCCCGGCCCACGGTATACGTACGGATCCCCTTCTCTTTCTTCAAGGCGTTCCGGACCAGGCGACTCTCCCGAAGGGTCAACGGATCCATCCGCATCTCCCGGCCGGTCTCTCGGACCCGTCGGGCAATGGCCAACGCCTTATTGATGAGGAATTGACGTTTCCGTTCCTTATAGCCGGAAACGTCGACTTCTACGGTGATATCCGGTAACTTCCGGCGAATCATTAAGTTCAAAAGATAGTCCAGGGCCTCGAGGGTTTTCCCCCCTTTGCCAATCAGCAAAGAATCAAAGTTTCGGGTCCGAATGTCCACGTAATACTTGGTCCGTTTCGGCATCACCTCAATCTCGACTTTACCGCCCAGTTTCTCGAAGAATTCAGTCACCACTTGTTCGATGGTCTCCAGTTCCGGGATTTCGGTATACAAGCGGACCAGAGCGGGGCCACCGGAGGAGCCGTCACGGACGACTTCATACACGGCATCCGAGGGGTCAATTTGTGCACGCTGGAGGGCTTTTTCGAGGGCTTCTTCGACGGTCCGGCCTCTTTCTTCGATGTACCGCATGTTATTCCTCCTTCGTTGTGGCTCTCCTTAACAGGAGGCTCTCTCCCACACTGTACACATTATAAGCCAACCAATAGAGGACAATGCCCGCGGGGAAGTTTAAAAATATTACAGTCAAAAAGATGGGCATGAAAAGCGCCAACATCTTGGATTGCTGGTCCTGAGCCTTGGATTGGATCAAGGCCTGGACCAGACTCGTGACGCCCATCAGGATCGGCAAAATGTAGTACGGATCCTTCGTTGAAAGGTCACGGATCCAGAAGATAAACTCCGCCCCCCGGAACTCGATGGATTCCCGAAGCACCTGGTATAAGGCCCAGAAGATCGGTAACTGGAAGAAAAGGGGCAAACACCCGGAGAAGGGGTTGACCTTGTATTTCTTGTAAAGTTCGAGCATCTCCTGCTGCATCCGCTGGGGGTCGTCCTTGTAGATCTTCTTCAGGGCGTCGATTTTCGGCTTGAGTTCCTGCATTTTCTGCATGGACCGCAGGCTCTTCCGGGTCAACGGCCAGAAGACGAGTTTCATCAAGAAGGCGAAGAGGACGATGACCCAGCCGTAATTTGGGATGAAGCCGTGGAACAGCCGAAAGGCATAGAGCAGGAACTTGGTAAACGGCGCGATGATGGGGTTGCCAAAGGAATAGGCGTTCGCCAGGATCGGCATCTCCTGCTTCAGCAGGAAGTAATCTAAGGGCCCGACATACATCTGGAACCGGAATGACCGATCGAATTCCAGGCCGAGACCAATGAGGTGGTCGTTAAGTTGGACCCCATAAACGCGTTCCAGGCCCGTTTTGGGAAGCACTGCAAGGAGGAAGTATTTGCTCCGTGTGCCCACCCAATCGAGGCCGTCGGCCGAGTACCACTTCCGGTTCTTTAATCCCTTGGGGGCATCTTGATGGAGTTTCTCTTTGGAGACCAGGAACTTGAAGTATTGTAGGTCCTCTTTTTCGTTGGCCTCGGTGACCTGGAGCGCTGGCTCAAACCGCAGGTAGGCGGTCTTTGGGAGCCCTTCGATGGCCCCGGCCACGACATAAGACGAGCCATCAAAAGACCAGACCTTCCGAACCGGGATGCTGTCTTGAAGTTGGCCAACAAAGACGATGGAGTCTTGGGCGTCAGGGCCCAGCCGGAGGGTCTCCGGTGCCTCCGGGGCCCCCAGCCACCGGATCGGGGTCTGGGTGCTGACCACCCCCCACGAGGACTGGGGGTCAATAAGTCGGGCGTCATGGCTGTGGTTCCGGTATTGGGGCAACTCCCATTCCAGGAACCGGCCGTTCCGCCGGTCTAACGTGGCGATGTATCGCGGGGTGATCACCACGATGGTCCCCTGCCGGCCCTTCAGGGTCTCGGCCGGCACAGACGCCAACGGGAAAGCCGCCTTGGTCTCCTCAGTCTGCGGAGGCGCGGGGGTAGGGGTCGGCTTTTGGGCGACGGTCTCAGGAGCGACCTGAGTGGTATCGGTGGCCACCGGCTTCTGGGGCTGGGGCGGCGGAAAGACAAACAACTGGTAGATGAACAAGAACAGAAAGATTAGAATGAACGCCAAGATAAAGTTTCTCGTCATGGCTACACCGGGTCATAGCCCCCGGGAAACAGGGGGTTGCATCGTAAGATCCGCCAAAGGCCCTTCAACAGGCCCTTGAGGACGCCGTACTTGACGACCGCTTGCTTGGTGTATTCCGAACAGGTCGGGTAGTACCGACAGGTGGTGGGGAGGGAAGGGGAGATCGACTTCTGGTAAAAGGTGATCAGGCCGGTGAGGAGCCGGATGAGGCCAGAGCGCGGAGCATGCGGTCCAGTTCCTTCTGGAGGTCGGAGAATGAGCGTTCGAGGGTCTTCGGGGTGCCCATGAAGATGTACCAGCCGGGCGGGAACTTCGCCAGGTTCAGCCGATAGAGTTCCCGGAGCCGGCGACGGACCCGGTTGCGCTGGACGTGGGTCCGGATCTTGCGGGAGACCGCGAACCCGGCCCGCACGTCGTCCGCGGGCAAATAGTACAAATGGAACCCATGCCCTTTCACCCAGGTCCCGTGTTTCAGGACCTGGGTATAGGAAGCGGTGGTCTTGAGGATCGTGTCTCGCCATCGGATTCTGTCACCTCGAGACATCAATGGGTGAGGCGCTTCCGGCCTTTCCGACGGCGCCGTTTGATGACCGCACGACCCCCTTTCGTACTCATCCGTTTCCGGAAGCCATGGTTCCGCTTTCTCTTGATCCGTGAAGGTTGGTATGTCCTTTTCATGTTGTCCTCCTCGTTCCGTTAGGCCAGGTGGAAGACCGCCACGATCCCCTGTCGGATGAACATGACCCCCACTGCGGCGAGAAGGAGCACGATCAATTTGGACAGGGCCGTGGCACCACCGGGGCCTATTATTTTAATCAGTTTCCCAGAGAATCGCAAAAACACGTAAAGTAAACCGAGATTGAGGAGAAACGCCGCCAGAACGATGGGCGTCCCAAGGATCCCCTTCAGGACCAGGAGGGTCGTGATGACCGCAGGTCCGGCGATCAAGGGGATGCCTAAGGGGACGATGCCCAGCGGGCCCTCCGGCCGGCGTCGGCGCTTCTCCGGCTGAATCAGGTCTACAATGGACAACACCACCAGCAAGAGCCCCCCGGCGATCTGGAAGTCGGCGACCTCGATACCCATGATATCCAGTAGCGTCGGGCCACCCAGAAGGAAGATCAGACCCACCGCCCCGGCCGTCCCGATGGATTGATGCAGCGTTTGCCGTTGTTCCTCCGGCCGCATGTCCGCGGTGTACAGGAGGAACAGGGGGAGGATGCCGAAGAAGTCGATGGCCACAAATAAGGCCAGGAAACTCTGGAAAAAGGGGATCATGCTCGATGGTGGGCGATGGAGGAGTTGAACCTCCGACCTCTTGCATGTCAAGCAAGCGCTCTAACCACCTGAGCTAATCGCCCATGTATGACCTTCAAGTATAAAGGGAAGCCGCCGAGCGGACAAATCCTCGCATTGGCTCATCAAAAATCAATCCGAAATGTGGATCGTTGGCTCACGGAAAAACCTACTCGAAAGAATGAAAAAACCTACCCGGTAGAAAATACACAACTCTGTAGGAGCGGCTTCAGCCGCGATTCTTCAGGAAAGTCAGGGATCAAAAGACCTTAAGGCGTCTCTTCAGCCGCGATCAAAACTCCCGAAGGTTGAGTCCTACAAACCAGAGCCCCAACAGGGGCCGATTCAGCCTCCGCTCTGTTGGGCCAGGTAGTTCTCGAGGCCCATCGCCTCGATCAGATGGAGTTGGGTCTCCAGCCAGTCGAGGTGGGCTTCTTCATCCGCCAGGATGGACTCCAGGAGTTCCTTGGTGCCGTGGTCCCCTTTCTCCGTGACGAAGGCGATGGCTCGATTGTATGCCTTCACCGCACCCTGTTCCGCGTGGAGATCCGACTCCAGGATCTTCGGGACCGTTTCTCCGATGTGGATCTCTTTGAGGTTCCCCATCATCGGCTTCCCTTCCAGGAAC
>WFXO01000060.1 GCA_015490555.1 Caldifarciminota bacterium
GGGGGGAGGCGAGACTTCCGGGAAATACCGACGGAAAAGGTCGCGAATCCAACTCGAGTCTCTTGCCAGAGACAAAATCTCCTGGGAATCGATCTCCAAAGTACGAGCCAGGAGGCCTGCAATTTCTTTCAGATCCATCCCTTCCAGGATCCGAACTGGAACTCCCTGGTCCGGTGCACGCAAAAATTCACGAATGGCATAAAGATCGTGGAGACCCCGACGGAGTCGAAATCGGCCGTACTTGATCCGGTGGTCTTGGCCGGTTAAACGAAGATAGAGGGCCACCAGAGTCGGATGTCGAATGACACCCGACTCTTTTAAGGTCTCCAAAATCTTGGGAAGGGGGGTTCCTTTTTCAATCCGGACCTCCACTTCGTCTTGAACAAGTCGAGGCACGACCAGGCCGTGCCAGCCGATGTACAGGAAGGCCAGGAACCCGACGGTCAAACTCTTAAGCCTCATCTTGTCGCCTCTGTTGCAGATAGGATTCTAAAATGAGCATCGCGGCTACAGCATCCACTCGACCTTTCTCTTTTCTCGTTCCGCCTGCTTCAACGAGCCGATGGATGGCTTCCTGCGAGGTTAGACGCTCATCGACCAGGATCACGGGTAACCCGAAGTGCTCTTGGAGGGTTTGTGCGAACTGGCGGACCCGTTCCGAAGAGGGTCCCACAGACCCATCGCTTCGAAGGGGATCACCGACGACCAGTGTTTGCACATCGTACAGTTGAATTACGGCCCGGATTTCTTTCAAGAGATCCTCTCGCCGGGTATCGATCGTTTTCAAGGGGAGAGCCATGGTCTGTTCTCGGTCTGAGATGGCAAGCCCGACCCGTCGTTCTCCGTAATCAATAGCCAGTACGCGTCCTTGTTTTTCCGTCATGTGTCCTCCAGGAGCGCCCAGGCTCCGTAAATTCCGGCCTCCATGCCCAACGCAGCGGGTACCACCTTCAGGTGCCGATCTGGGTAGCCGATCACGTGCTGTTCGAGGGTTTGAAACATAGCCGGGGCAAACGCGTCAAAGGCGCCCGCGACGCCGCCGCCCAAAACGACCACTTCCGGGCCAAAGAGATGGACAAAATTGACGATTCCCAGCCCGAGCCAATGGCCGTACTCGCGCCATAACTCTTGGGCCACGGGATGCCCCCGCTGGGCCAGTTTGTACAATTCTGCAGCATCCAACTGATCCAAGTCCGATGGGACCTCAGGTCCTTGAGCCAACGCAGACCGAGCGCGGGGAATAAAGTGGACGGTCCCCAAGAAACTTTCGAGGCATCCTCGATTCCCACAATAACAGGGCGGTCCGTCGGGGTCCAGGATCATATGTCCCCCCTCTGCACCGCGGCCGTGTGCGCCACGGACAAGGCGACCATCACTGATGAAACCGGTCCCGATCCCTGTACCCAATGTCATGACCACGGCGTGTCTGGCACCCTGTGCAGCCCCAAATTTCCACTCCCCCAGAGCAATCAAATTGGCATCGTTTTCTATGCGTACAGGTAACCCGGTGATTTGTTCCAATGCCTGTTTGAGTGGAAACCCGTGGAACTCGGGGAGATTCGGAGGATCATGGATCACGCCCTCTTCGTCCACCATTCCTGGTACCCCGATCCCAATTGCATCGACCGGTCCCAGTTCATGGACAAGTTGCTGAATCCGTGACTTTAACGCCTCGGGGTGGGGGGGAGTTTTCTCCTTATGGAGTGAACGGACCCGTCCCTCCTGGACGAGCCCCCACTTCATCTGGGTTCCGCCCACATCAATGCCCAGTACGGATCGCACCATACGGGTCGAACGGGATGCCTCGGTAAATGCCTCGTTCACGTGCATATTCTACAACGTCCCAGTACTCTTGACGAGTAATCCGACGCGACAATTCAGGATATTGCCAGGCTCGGTACATGGGGTGGTACTGGTCCATGATGTTGAGGTACGTATGGACAGAGATCTCGTCCACGAGAAAGTCAATCACCTCATAACTGCCAGCGATTCCTTCGGGTAAAACCAAATGTCGCACCAAAAGTCCACGTTTTGCAACCCCGTTTTCGATGTGTAAGTCTCCCACCTGCCGGTGCATCTCCCGAATGGCCTTCTTCGCAACCTGTGGATAGTTGCGAACTCCTGAATACTTCTCGGCCAAGGTTGCGTCCGCATACTTGAAGTCTGGCATATAGATATCTACCAGGCCTTCCAGAACTCGTAAGGTTGCCACCGAATCATAAGCCGAGGTGTTGTAAACCACTGGGAGACGAAATCCCTGTGTTTTTGCCAGTTCCAAAGCCTCAACGATTTGAAACACAACATGGGAGGGGGTCACCAGATTCAAATTGACACAGCCGATTTCCTGGATCTTCAAGAAAATCTCAGCGAGTTGGCGAGGAGTCACTTCTGATCCAAACACGTGCTGGCTAATCTCATAATTCTGACAGAACACACAGCGTAGGTTACAACCGGAAAAGAAGACCGTGCCGGATCCGGAAGTCCCCACAAGGACTGGTTCCTCGCCAAAATGGGGCCCATAGGAAGAGACGATGGCAAATCGGCCGACCTGACATTCCCCCACTTCACCATTCCACCGATCGGCACGACAGACTCTGGGGCACAAAACACAGGGGGAAAACTTTGCACGAAGGGTTTCCAGAATTACCCCATCGATTTATCCGGTGACCTGACGGTGGAAAAATTCCTTGAGAACTTCAGCCACCTCAGGCCGGACCATCTCTGGAGGTGGGGTTTCTCCTCTTTTCAGCATTTCCCGGACTTTGGTCATAGAGATCTTGAGCCGTTGCTCATCCGTGTGTCCACATGTCTTGTCAGACGCCAGCCCTCCGCACGCATGGCAATAGAAAACATA
>WFXO01000061.1 GCA_015490555.1 Caldifarciminota bacterium
CCCTTCGCATCCGATAATCCTGGTGGCTATACGTATCCCGACACCTCCCTGTATACCGGCGACGAGGCAGACCTCTTGGAATGGCGTGTGACCCCGGATCTCAGCAACAACACCCTTAACTTCCTCGTGCGTCTCGGTGGATTTACCGAATTCTGGCAGCCGATTGTGGTTATGACCATCGACTTAGACCATCAAACGGGATCCGGCCAGGTTTGGCTTCCCCAAAACGCAGACGTCCAGGTCTCAGAAGAGAACGCCTGGGAGTATGCAGTTGCCATTGCCGATGGAAATATCCTGGTCTTTGATGCCAATTGGCAAAATGTTACAGGTGCCTCCCAGGTCGCATTGAATCCAAGTACCGGGGTGATCGAGTTCAGTGTGGATGTCTCTGGATGGGGGACACTGCCGGATCACCTCTATTTCACGGTGGCCAGCGGGCTTGGGGAATTCGGGAACTTCCGAGAGGTCGATAGCACCTCCTCTCTGTGGTACGGAGCCGGGGGCGTGGGCACCGACGGCACAGGCAACGATCCGTTCTGGGTGGATCCAGATGTGTATGATCTCTGTTTTGTGTCTGCGTCAGACCAGCCGAACGATCTAAACAATTATTCTGACGGCACACAGGGACAGCCCATCGCACCTGCCGTCATCCGTCCAACCACGGTCCAGGTGGTGAATCTTAATGCCTTGGGCATTCAGGAACAGTCTAGGTGGGAGCCTATTCGCCGTCGTGTCGTCTTGGCTCCGGATCACGGGATCCTGACCCTTTACCATCTTCCCGAAGAGGCCCGTCTGTTAAATCTCTACGATGCCACAGGACACCTCCTCCGGTCGTTCCCCATCCCCCCCTCTTCAAGAGATGTGGTGTCTTTGAATATTCAGTCTTTGCGGACCGGTGTGTACTTCTTGAAAGTTGTGGGGGCCCAGGATACCCAGTCGTATCGCTTTATCTGGGTCCGGTAAGACGCGGGTCTTTAGATACCCAAAGAAGGAGGTTTTATGTTCTTTGAAGTCCTCAGAGATCGGGATCCTGATATCCTAAAAGTCCTCTTGCAGGAGACCCAGCGTCAGGGGGAAACCTTAGAACTGATTGCCTCTGAAAACTTCACCTCCCTGGCGGTTCTGGCGGCCATGGGGTCTGTATTGACCAACAAGTATGCGGAGGGATATCCGAGGAAGCGATACTACGGTGGATGTGAGATCGTGGACATTGCCGAGGAACTGGCCCGAGAACGAGCCAAGACCCTGTTCGGGGCGGACCATGCCAACGTACAACCGCACTCAGGAACCCAAGCGAACCAGGCAGTATACGCTGCAGTGATGCAGCCTGGTGATACCATCCTGAGCATGGAACTTTCTCACGGGGGACACCTCTCTCATGGCAGTCCGGTATCCCAGGTCGGGAAACTCTATCGGATTGTGTACTATCACGTCCATCCAGAAACGGAACGGATTGACTACGAGGAAGTTCGGCGCCTGGCGCATGAACATAAGCCAAAAGTGATTGTCACAGGGTACTCCGCCTATCCGCGTATCATCGACTTCCAAAAATTCCGGGAGATTGCGGACGAAGTCGGCGCCTACTTGGTGGCGGACATTGCCCATATCGCCGGACTGGTTGCGACAGGACTCCATCCGAGCCCCGTCCATGTTGCACAGTTTGTGACGTCCACGACACATAAAACGCTGCGAGGTCCCCGGGGTGGCTTCATCTTAACCGATCAGGAATTTGCAAAAGCAGTGGATAAGGCGGTGTTTCCAGGGCTCCAGGGTGGGCCTTTGATGCATGTGATTGCAGCCAAGGCCGTGGCGTTCAAAGAAGCCCAAACCCCGGAGTTTAAAGCCTATCAAGAGCAAATCGTGAAGAACGCGAAAACCCTTGCCAAGACTCTTCAGGCGGAAGGGCTGCGGCTCGTGTCCGGCGGGACCGATAACCATCTCATGCTGGTAGACCTTCGACCCTTAGGCATTACCGGGAAATTGGCAGAGAAGGCATTAGAACAGGCGGGCATCACGGTCAACAAAAACACAATTCCCTATGATCCTGAGAAGCCTACAGTGACAAGCGGAATCCGAATCGGTGTACCTGCCGTGACCACACGGGGGATGAAGGAACCCGAAATGGAACTCATCGGCCAACTCATCGCCGAGGTCTTGAAAGACCCGGAAAATGAAGAAGTCCTCCGCCGTGTCCTCAGTAAAGTCAAGGAGTTGACACAAACATTTCCACTTTACCCAGAACTCATTGAAATTTATCAACGATTACTGCAAGCAGAACCCACTGCTGGGTAAGGCCAAACAAGAGGAGGTGTCAGCATGGCGAGATTTGGTGGCGTAAAGGTTACTTGGTTTGGACACTCGGCATTTCGATTCATTTCTCCGAACAGAAAGGTCATCTGGGTCGATCCCTGGCTTGAACATCCATTGGCACCACCGGATACGAAGGAAGGCCCAAAGGCGGATCTCATTCTGGTTACGCATGGGCACTCCGATCACCTTGGGAATACGATCGATCTCGCCCAAAAAACGGGTGCGCTTGTGGTCGCTATTTACGAGATCATGCTTTACCTTCAGAAAAAGGGCTTGGAAAATCTCCAGGGGATGAACAAGGGAGGCACGTGGGAATGGGAAGGAATCCGGGTGACCATGACGGATGCAACCCACTCTTCTGGCATTGACGATGCCGGCAATGTCTTTCCTGGCGGAGAGGCTGCGGGGTTCATCATCACCTTTGAAAATGGGTTCAAGGTTTATCACGCAGGCGATACCGGGCTTTTCGGCGGGCTCAGTCTGATCGGAGATTTTTACAAACCTGACTTGGTGTGCTTACCCATTGGGTCTCTCTTCACCATGGGGCCGGAAGAGGCCGCGTACGCCGTCACCCTTCTCAAACCCCGCTGGATTATTCCCATGCATTTTAAGACGTTTCCGGTTTTAACGGGGCAGCCTGAGGCCTTTCTCCAAGCACTGCCGGCAGAGTACCGAGACCGTGTCATTGTTCTGAAGCCGGGAGAGACAGCGGAATAGCACGATGGCGACTTCTGCACAACCCCACGTTTTTGAGATCGCCGGAAAACGTGTGATTCTCTCTAAAATCGCCGATGCCCTCTGGCGTATCCAAGTTGAAGTGTCTGGAGAGGTGGAAGAAAACCGAGTGTGGGCATCTGCCTTAGACCAAGCCACGCTGGATGTCCGACCAGAATATTTGGATCTCCCACTGCTCTTGGTCTTCTCAGAGCCATTGGTTTTACCGCCGGGGCAAGCCCTCACCTTATATGTCCAGATCCCTCTTCGTTACGAACTCCGTGCGCGGTGGCCCAATGGCAAAGAGGACATTCTCTTGACCCTGACCCCCCGGCACCTCCAACTCGCTTGGGTCGGTCCCCCGAATACCGGGGAGTTGGCGTATTACTTCGTCACACACCTGATCAACACTTTGGAGAACGAACCTCAGACATCGGACCGCATTTATACGCCACTGCGTATTTCCAACCACGCCTCCGAACCCAGAACTCTGGAACGCACGATCTTAGACTCCTATCAGTTGTCCATCTATGAAATGGATGGCCGTTTGGTCACGGAGGTTGTTAACATCCGGTTTGATGGCGAAGAGGCCGAACTCTTTTATACCGATGAACCTCCGGCATGGGACGCAAAAGAGATTCGGAAGGGGCGAGTGTCTGCCAAAGAACACGGCCTGGCCAGAATTACCAAACGGTCGTTAACCTCACTTCTTTTCCCAAAGGGGTAACCCATGGTGCAAGTTTTTAACACTTTTTGGCAAGAACTTCAGCGTTTTGGAGTTCATTGGGGGTTTAACATTTTCAAAGCCCTCCTCATCTATTTCTTCCTCCGGTACCTGTATGCCTTCGTGAAGCGGTTTATCCTGCAAAAAATCGGGGAAGGACTCAGTGAGCACGGCCGCGTTCTTCTGGGGAAGGCAGTGAAGTATGGGTTCGTCGTTGTTGGAGGACTCTGGATCCTGGGGGTTTTCGGTGTGAACCCCGGAGGGCTGGTCGCTGCACTGGGGCTCTTCTCGGTTGCGGTGGGGTTCGCTGCCCAGACCTCCGTCTCCAACTTGATTGCAGGGTTCTTTTTGATCTTCGAGCGGCCCTTCTCCATTGGAGATGCCGTAGATATTGGAGGGAACACGGGGATCGTGCTCTCCATCGGCCTCCTCTCTACCAAAATGCGGACCTATGACAACATCTTGATCCGGATCCCGAATGAGACGGTCCTGAAATCGACCATCAAGACGTTCACCGCATTTGACATCCGAAGAATTGACACGATGGTAGGGATTTCCTATGCCGCGGACATCGAAAAGGCCAAAGAAGTGATCCGGAATTTCTTAAATCAGGAGCCCGTCTTTTTGGCCGAGCCGCAGCCCATCATTTTTGCAGAAGAACTTGGGGATTCGTCGGTCAACCTCAAGGTCTTGGTCTGGATCCGCCGAACGGACTATCTCAAAGCGAAAGAGACCTTGGTACAGGGGATCAAAAAGGCATTAGATGAGGCGGGCATTGAGATTCCGTTCCCGCAACGGGTGATCCATATTGTCCGGGACGAGGAGAACGCCTCATGATTCCCCGATATGCCGTCCCAGAAATCACCCGCATCTTTTCCTTAGAACACCGTACAGAACTCTGGCTCAAGGTCGAACTTGCGGTTGTGCAAGAATTGGAACGGTCGGGCCAGATTCCACCGGGGACTACGGATCAGATCGAACAGGCCTTGCAACAGGTTCCAGTGGAAAAATTGGTCCAACGCGCCCAGTCCTTGGAAGAACAGACCCAGCATGACGTGGTTGCCTTTTTGATGGCTGTTGAAGAGGTGGTCGGTGAGCCCGCCCGATGGATTCATTTCGGCCTCACCTCCTCTGATATCGTCGACACAGGGCTGGCTTTGCAGATCCAGGAAGCGGGAGCCGTGGCCTTAGAACGATTCGAGGAAGTCCTCTCAGATCTCCGGGAGTTTGCCCTTCAACATCAGAACACCGTCATGATGGGGCGGACCCACGGCATGTTCGCGGAACCCACCACCTTAGGGCTCAAGTTCCTGGGGTTTTACAAGGAATTTCAGCGGGCAGCAGCAAGATTCCGTACAGCACTCGAAGATCTACGGTTCGGAAAACTCTCCGGGGCTGTGGGGACGAACGCCTATCTTTCTCCCGCCATGGAAAAAAGAATCCTGAAAACGTTGGGGCTCAAACGAGAGCCTGTGGCTACACAAGTCATCCCACGGGACCGACATGCAGCCCTTCTCACCGCATTCGCTTTGGCAGGCACGGCCATTGAACGGATCGCTACGGAAATCCGACATTTACAGAGAACGGAGGTCGGGGAACTCGAGGAGCCCTTTGGAACAAAGCAAACAGGTTCTTCCGCCATGCCGCATAAACGGAATCCCATCCGATCGGAGCGATTGTGTGGCCTGGCCCGTTACCTTCGAGGACTGTCAATCCCTGCCCTTGAGAATGTGGCTCTCTGGCATGAACGGGATATCTCTCACTCTTCTGTCGAACGTCTGATCCTTCCAGACGCCTTTCACACCCTGGTTTACATGCTTACACTCCTTCACAAGATCCTCCAAGGCCTTGTGGTCCATAAAGAACGGATTCGTGAAAATCTGGAGCGGTTCGGCGACTTCTATCTCTCTCAGCCTTTACTCCTGGCACTCATCCGTAAAGGCATCCCTCGAAAACAGGCCTACTATTGGGTTCGGGAAGTGAGTCAAGCCGTGTATGACCAAAAGGTCTCTTTTCGGGAGGCCGTGCAACGGCATCCCGAGATCCCACGCCATCTCTCACCCGAGGAACTTCAGCAAGTCCTCTCTTACAACTTTTTACGCCACGTCGACGAGATTTTCCGAGAGGCCCTAAAGAGGGAAGAGGAATAAGTCCTCAAACTTCGATCAGGTCGATCAATCCCTTAACAATCACCGATAACTGATTCTTTGCGCGCTCTGCGACGGCCACGACCTCCTCATGGGAGGTCGGCTCAGGGGCATAAGGGTTGGCTACGTTCGTGATCACGGAAAACCCGACCACCCGCATCCCCATGTGATTCGCGACGATCACTTCGGGGACTGTGGACATGCCGACGGCGTCACCCCCAATGATCCGGATAAAGTTGTACTCGGCAGGGGTCTCTAAATTCGGGCCCTGGAGGCACACATACACGCCCTGATGAAGGTAGATCCCGTTTTTCAAGGCCACCTCAAGGGCCAAATTCCGTAACCCACGGTCGTAGGCGTTGTGCATGGAGGGGAACCGGGGACCGATGGTCTCATCGTTTGGCCCCCTCAGCGGATTCTCTGGAAGAAGGTTGATGTGGTCTACAATGAGCATCAAATCGCCCGGTCGAAACCTGGGATTCACCCCGCCCGCGGCGTTCGAGACAATCAAGTAACTGGCCCCCAAGAACTTCATTACACGGACCGGGAACGTGACCTCTACCGTACTATAGCCCTCGTAGTAGTGGATCCGACCTTGCAACGCCACCACCTTCTTCCCGGCGAGTTCGCCATAAATCAACTTGCCCTTGTGTCCGGCTACGGTCGAAACCGGAAAGTGAGGGATCTCCCAGTATGGGATCTCCGCTTCTTTTTCAATCTCATCGGCCAGGCCACCCAATCCCGACCCCAAAATGATCCCGACCACCGGGGGCTGCGGCATCTTGCTCTGTAAATAATCCGTTGCTTCGATGATGTTCTTCTTCAGTTCCTCCATCCCGCACCTCCTATCTCATCAATCGAACTGCGGTTTGGACCAAAACGGTAATCGCAAAGTATTTGAGAAACACCAAGCCCAAGAATGCGAGCAGCGGAGAGAAATCGAGGCCCATGGGAGGGAGCGAAAGGGTCCGGCGGATCCAGTCTAAAAGCGGATCCGTCAGCCGTCGAAGCACTTGGACCAAAGGATGATAAGGGTCAATGCTGGGGAACCAAGAGATGACCACCCGGACAAAGAGGATCAGCAAGTAGAGATTGATGGCAAATTCTAAGACACGAGCGGCTGCCAGAAACAGTGATCCAAGGACGTACATCCGATCACTCCTTGTTTTTCTGGATCCTACCGGCTGCAGAAAGCACCAGGCGATCCGGCGTTAAGTACTTCTGGACGACCCGCACGACATCGTCCGGGGTAACCTTCCGCAGAGCCGCAATTTGCTGCAAGTCATAGGCGTATCCCACCCCTAGGTGTTCGTAAAGACTCAGGTAATAGGCCTGGTTGATTTTTCGTTGATGGTACCTGAGGAAACTTCCCCATTGGGCATTGACGACCCGTCGGAGTTCCTGAGGGGTCGGGGGCTCTTCGATCAGTGAACGGAGCACCTCCAGGATCCCGTCCCGTGCCTCTTGAAACTGGTCAGAACTCGTACCCATGGTGATCCCGAAGAGGCCTCCATAGTCATTGAAGAATTCGGTGAAAGCGCCCAGGCGGTATGCCAATCCGCGTTGCTCCCGGAGCACGTTCGACATCCGATAGGAGAGAACCATGGCGGCCACTCGAAGGGCAGGAATGTCCTCATGTTGAATCGGCGGGATCGTGGTGCCCATGTAGATATCGGCACGGTCGTTGTCCAAAAAGACAATGGACTCCCGTTTCTCCGTGGGCTGTGGGGGAGGGGGAGCGCCCGGGGCTTCCCCTGCACCTTGCCAGGGACCGAACAGTTCCCGGATTTTCGAAAGGACCTCCTGTGCAGGAGCACTGGAAACTACGGCGAGGATGCAGTTCCTAGGGACATACGCCCGCTGATGATACGCAACCAGGTCTGACCGTTCGATGGAATGGACGCCTTCTAAGGTGCCTTCCAAGGGGCGTGCGAGGGGTGTGCCCGGATACAGTAAGGCATAAAACTTGTTCCTTGCGACCCATCGAGGGACCCGTTCGTTCTCTTTGAGTTGCAGGGTCAACCGTTGCTTGGCGCGCCGAATCTCATCTTGGGGGAACGTAGGAGAGGTGACCATGGTGTGAAACAGATCCAGGGCCGGGAAGAGGTTCTCATCGAGGACCTCGAGCCGCACATACGCATAGTCGCGGGAGTTGTAATAATCGTCAAAGGGAATGTATGGATTGTCCACGGTCTTCACGCGAGCGCCCAACGACTCCAATGTTTGGGCAATGGCAGCGCGATCCAGGTCACCGGCCCCTTTGGTCAGGAGCATCTGGGTCAAAACGCTCTCTCCAGGTTTCTTTTCTAATGCCAGGCGACGGCCGACCATCAAATGGATTGCAGCCACGGGGGTTCCCGGAACCGTTTTGACCAGGACGGTCAGGCCGTTGGGAAGCACGGTTCGGACAATGGGCTGGGAAGACTTCTGACACCCCGCGATGCCTAAGAAGACTCCAAGACCTAAGAACCAAGGAAGATAACGATGCGTGTTCATCTCTTCCCTCCTTGTGACGGGCGCAAAAGCACCCCACGATATCGGAGCGGTTTGAACACCTGATCCCTTGCCTGGAGGACCTGATCCACAGTAACCTCTCCCATCCGTTGGTAATAGGATTCGTAAAGGTCGTAGCCACTCCCCAACGCGACCCAATAGGCGAGGCCCATGCCTTCATACGTCAGATTCTCGCTTTCGAAGGCATGGGACGCCAGGATGGAGGTCCGGACACGCTGGACAACGTCCTCTCCTAAACTGGAGAGTTCCTCTAAACTCTCTGGCAGAAGAGCCAAAGCCTTCCGCGCTTTTGACGGGGAATCCGTTTTCAGCGTTAACTGCAGGTATTCGAATCCTAAGTGGCGGACATAACTGAACGACGCCTCGGTCACCAGCGGGGAATCTGAATAAAGCACCTTTTGGAGATATGGGGAATCGGAACTGCTGTTGAGGATCTCGGTCAAGACCTCCAGAGCAGGCGCCAGAGTATGGTCGGCGGGGAGGGCCGGGAAGGCCACCATCAGGTAGCAACTGGGGAACTGCCACACCTGCTCTTTGAGCACCTGACCCTTGGGCTCAAAGGGTGGAATGGGACGAACCTTTGGAAGAGGCTGGCTTGGACGGGGGCCGTAAACGCGCTCGAAGGTCTTGATGACGTCCTGGGAGCGGAAATCCCCAATCACGATTGCGATCATGTTGTCCGGACGGTAAAACCGTTTGTAATAGTTCCACACGGTGCCCCGCTGGACCTGCTGGATCGTCTCTTCGTACCCAAGCACCGGCTCGGCATATGGGGTTCCCGCAAAGGCGACCTTTTTGAAGATTTCATCGGCCACAGATTCTGGGTTGGCACGGTCCTTGTGCATCTCCTGGATCACGACCTTCTTCTCTTTTTCGAACTCTTTTTTTGGAAGGATGGAGTGCATCAGCATATCCGCTTGATTTTCGATCGCGTCTTCCAGGAATTCCGAGGGAGCGGTGATGAGATAAGCCGTGAAATCCTCTCTTGTAAAGGCGTTGAAATATGTCCCGTGCTCATCAAAACGGTCCCGAATCTGCTGGCGGGTCTGGGTTTCGGTGCCATCAAACAGCATGTGTTCCAGGAAATGGGTCATCCCCAGTGTAGAATCTGATTCATAGACACTGCCCGATTTGACCACAACGGTGACATTCACGAGGGGCACCGAATGATCTTCCTTCAGGATGACTTTCATGCCGTTCGATAAGGTGGTCTCTTGGACCGCTACGGTCAACATCAATAAAATGCCCCAAGGCATAGATCTTTACCTCCCTTTTGTAGAAGATGGCACTGACCAGGAGGGGACTTTAACGGGCACGCCCCCCTGGCGGATGGACTGAAAGGCCGCTTCTAAGACTGCCATGACTTCCAGGCCAGAGTAGCCGTCCGTTCTTGGACGCTTGCCTTCCTGAATACACTCCACGAAATGTTTGGCCTCCTCCCGGAGGGGCTCCTTGAAAGGAACCCGCGGAGCAAAGATGTCTCCATATCGCACCGCAATGACCCCGGGCGGAAGTTCTACCGCCTGGAAGGGGTCCCGGAGGATCCCCTTGTCGTAAATCTTGAGTTTTTCTTCGGGTTCCATGTCATCGAATACGGCCATTTTTTCAGAGCCCACCAGGACCAAACTGCGGACCTTCCGGGGATCCAACCAGGAGATGTGGAAGTGTGCAACACGCCGATCTTCGTACTCCACCGTGATGAAAGCGACGTCTTCAATCGAGTCTGTCACATAACTCCAGCCTGTAGCCGTGACTCGGATCGGTTTCCGCCCCAGAAGGAAATTGCTGATGGAAACATCATGGGGTGCAAGACTCAATACGACGTTTTCATCCGTTCGGATTCGGCCGAGATTCAGACGCCGGGAGTAAAGATAGAGGATGTCCCCCAACTCCCCTCGATCCACCAGTTCTTTGAGTTTTACAATCGCAGGATGGTAGAGCAACAGATGGCCCACCATGAAAATCCGTTGTTTTTGTTCGGCCAGGGCGACGAGTTCGATGGCCTGCTCTAAGGAATGGGTCATGGGTTTTTCTACGAAGACATGCAAGCCCTTTTCCAGGGCTTTCTTCACGAGACGATAATGGGCAGACGAAGAAGTGGCAATGACCACCGCATCCACGCCCTCCAAAGCCTGTTCCACGTCCGTTGTGGTCTGGATGGTGGGAAACGCCTGTACCGCCCTTTGAAGCCGTTCCTCAGAGAGATCACAGACCCATTGAAGCGTTACGTCGTCTAATGTGGCCCAGGTCCGCAAGTGGTTCCAGCCCCAGTTCCCGACACCGATCAAAGATACTTTGAGCATGAATGAAGCCTCCTTTCCGGTGGAATATTGCCAGAATTATAGAGGACAATCCGAAACGACTCTCCCCAAACCCCTCCCTGACCAGGGAGGGGCTTTGCATTGCGGGAGTCGACCCTGATCAGGGAGGGGCGGTGCGTTCATTGAATCGCCGCTCAAGCGGCTCCTACAAGGGGGAAAAAGAAGCCTCTACCAGGGAAAATCCACGTAGGAGCGGCTTCAGCCGCGATCCAAACTTTACCCAGGAAATTGCAGGTGTTCCCCTGACCAGGGGGTCATTCGCGTAAGAAGATCACGAGTGTTACCCATGTATCCGAACACATGGACCCCATGGATCAATTCTTCGCATGTCCTCCGGAGAAGACGCCCCTGGGATCCCCAGGCACAATTTCTAAAGCACCACACATTTTGCGAACCGACGCATCAGATCCCGACAGTTCCTTATAATCTCCCATCATGCGGACCTTACAGCAGATTCTGCGACGGATTGATGGAAAAGGCTACGGGGCTTACAAAGAACTCCAGCGGAGGGTGTTTCATTTTGGGCAATTCGATCTGTATGTAGACCACATCCAAGGGGACCCGTTTGCCGCCCCCAGTCGGTTCCGGATCCGGGTCCCTCAATCTATCGCAAAGTTCCCTCCGAGCACCTACGCCACACCCTCCCGACATGTGGCCCTTCAGGACTTTCTGGTTCGACGATTTTGGGAGGCCTCGCGTCAGTATTCAGAACGACGGGGCTCCGGGAAAAGCGGTCAGATCTTTATTGATCCGCCTGGACAGGAGATCCTGGAACGCTCGGCATGCCAGGTCACCCAGGAGTACGTAGAACTCCGGTTCTTCGCGGGACTTCCCGCGGCGGGGCGTCGGATCCTTGGCCATGAGGCCGAAGAGATGCTGGTCCGAGTTTTCCCCAGATTGGTCCAGGAATCCCTGTTGTACGAGAACTTGCCCCAGTCTGCGCTTGTACGTCATATCGAGACCGCCGAGGATGCCGATGCTGCCCGCGATGCACTGTCCCGGTTAGGGCTGGTGGCATTCATTGCAGACGGCAGCATTTTACCCCGAAGAAGTGGTGTGGATGACCGCCCCATGCCCAGCGATCGAGCGATTCCGTTTCAGTCCCCGCCTTCGCTCAGGATCACGCTGGAACTCCCCAATCGGGGAAAAGTGACAGGCATGGGGATCCCTCAGGGGGTCACCCTCATTGTCGGCGGGGGCTTCCATGGCAAATCGACCCTCCTGCGCGCGATCGAACGAGGTGTTTATAACCACATCCCCGGCGATGGACGGGAACTGGTGGTTACCGATCCCACAGCCGTGAAAATCCGTGCAGAAGACGGCCGGAGTGTCGTTGGCGTGGATATTTCCCCCTTTATTGGTGAGTTGCCGGGGGGAGTAGAAACCCGTGCCTTCACCACCGAGAATGCCAGTGGTTCCACGAGCCAGGCCGCCAACATCATGGAAGCCCTGGAAGCCGGATCTAAACTCCTGCTCCTGGACGAAGACACCTGCGCCACCAACTTCATGATCCGAGACCAGCGGATGCAGGCCCTGATCGAAAAATCATTGGAACCCATTACCCCCTTCGTGGACAAGGTCCGGCTTCTCTATCGTGATTACGGTGTTTCGACCCTTCTGGTCATGGGCGGCTCCGGGGATTACTTCGACGTCGCCGACACCGTGATCGCGATGGTTCGGTACCAACCCAAAGACGTCACTCAAAAGGCCAAAGAGATCGCCCAACAGTTTCCAACCCGTCGTCAACCCGAAGGGGGAGCGACGTTTGGCGCTATCCCGCGTCGGATCCCTTTACCGGAAAGTTTGAGTGCTCGCAGGGGAAAACGGGAGGTCTATCTCAAGGCCAGAGGAACTCGGACCCTGGTACTCGGCAGACAGGAAATCGATCTCTCGTCCGTGGAGCAATTGGTAGAAGATGGACAGGTCAAGGCCATTGGCGAGGCGATGGTCTATGCCCTGGAACGATATCTCGACGGGCGTCGGCCTCTCCACGAGATCCTTTTGCAGGTGATGAAGGACCTCAAAACAAAAGGGTTAGACACGATCTCGAGAATTCCGTATCCTCCCGACCTTGTGGCGTTCCGGGCTTATGAATTTGCGGCGGCCTTGAACCGGATTCGTTCCTTAAGGGTGCGGATTCCCAAGCCTTCCTGAAGGAGGCCTGTTTATGTGCGTTGACATGGTGCGGAATCCCTTGTATGTTAAGCCTCTACGTGACAAGGACCAAATTCAACTTGGAGGTGTTGCATGAAAGTGAAGGTCGAGTGGGATTCTGGGCTTCGGTTTTTGGCAACTCCAGATTCCGGGCATTCTGTTATTCTGGACAGTGCCGAAGGGGATTCTGGCCCCCGGCCGATGGAGACGGTTTTGATCGCATTGGGCGGATGTACGGGCATGGACGTGGTGAGTATCCTGAAAAAGATGCGGGTCCCGTTTGAGGCCTTCTGGATGGAAATCGAGGCGGAACGGGCTCCGACCCACCCCAAAGTCTACACCCACATCGTGGTGCGGTATCGGTTCAAAGGCCAGGATCTCCCTTTAGACAAACTGGAGCGTGCGGTACAACTTTCGACAGAAAAATACTGCTCCGTAATGGCCATGCTCCGATGCACGGCGAAAATCGAGACCAAAGTCGAGATCGTGCCTTGATTCGGTGGATCCAGACACCCGTCCGAGGGACGTTCCTCTCGCGTGAAACCCGTTTTAGTGCCCGTGTCCAGGTGAATGAGGACGGGGTCCATTTGGCATATGTGCCGAACTCATCGCGTTTAGAAGATCTCTTGGTGCCGGGGAGGGCAGTGGTCTTAGAGCCCCGGACAGGATCGAGCCGGAAAACCATGTATGATCTCAAAGCAGTGGATTTGGGAGATTTTGTGGTCTCCATTGATGCCCGGATCCCGAACCTTGTGGTCCATCGGTGGCTCCCCCTGGGGATCCTTCCTGGCCTCCACGGGTACCACATCAAAAAGGCGGAATACGCGTATGAAGGAAGTCGGATTGATTTCTTGCTGGAAGGACCCAAGGGCCTCCTTCTGCTGGAGACCAAATCCTGCACCTTAGCGAAGGATGGGGTGGCCCTCTTTCCGGACGCCCCAACGTCGCGGGGGACCCGCCACTTAAAGGCGCTGGCGAGGTTCCGAGCGCAGGGGAGCCGCGCGGTCGTCCTCTGGGTCGTCCAGCGGCCGGATGCCCAGGCACTCCGCCCTTATGCAGAAATGGACCCGGAATTTGCGAAAACCGCACTCTGGGCCCAAACCCAGGGCGTGGAATTCTATGCTATTCGGCTCCGGGTTACCCCCGTAACTCTGGAGTTTGACCAAGAAATCCCTGTGCGGTTGGAAACATGAATCGGAAACGAAAAGTCTTAGAATACCTGGAAACCCGCTTTGGCATCCCTCCGGAGGTGTTCGACACCTACACGTTGTTGGACGAGGGGGACATCTGGGTGACATCTCCGGAGGTTCCACACCTCCCCATCCGGACTTATAAGCGGCGTGGGATCCGCCTGGCTCGGGTATTCAAGGATGGCAAAGTCAAATTGACGACCGCAGGGATTCAACTCTTTGGCCGGTTCGCAACCCGAAATGTGGTGGATCTTACCGCAGAAGAGGCGATGGCATATGCCGAAGGGAAAGACGTTCGAGGGGAATTCCCGCATCTTGAGCCAGGCCAGGTAATCGTCCGGTACCGCGGCCATTGTTTAGGGTCGGCACTTTATCAACCGGGCCGCTTGAAGAACCAATTACCGAAAGGCAGGCGACTCCAGATTCAAATCCCTCCCCAGCCGGATGCCACTGCCTTGATCTTTGACCTGGATGGGGTGATCCTCGATTCAGAGCCCCTCCACGTCGAAGCGACCAATCAAGTTCTTCGCCGTTATGGACATCACTTGACGCTGGAAGAAAATGTCCCGTACATGGGGTTAGGAGAGCGGGAATATTGGAACGCTTTGATCCAAAAATTTGGCCTCCCCGAAGGTATCGAAGGGGACTTGGCTCGGGCGAAGGCGGAGATTTACGAACAACTTCTCCGAACCGAGCCACTTGTGCCGATCCCCGGTATTTCTGAGTTTTTGGCCCGTTGTCAACAGGCGGGTTTCCTCCTCGCCGTCGCCTCTTCTTCTCGACATCCGGAGATTCGGTTAATTCTCCAGCGGTTGGACTTCCTGAAGTATTTCCGTGTGGTGGTCTCATCCCAGGACGTCCAGCAGGGGAAACCCCGACCGGATATCTTCCTCAAGGCAGCCAAGGCGTTGGATGTCCCTCCGGAGCGGTGTATTGTGTTTGAAGACTCCCTCAACGGCATCCGGGCCGCTCGCGCTGCAGGGATGAAAGTCGTCGCCGTCCGAGCTCCGAAGGGGGCGGATCTGGCCGACCTCACCCTCAAGTCTTTTAAAGGGGTCTCGCCCGAAGAATTGGTCCAGCACCTGCTGTAAGCGGATCCTGTAGCAGCCAAAGTCCATTCCATCCTCAAAGGCGGTGTCTTTTTCCCCCATTCCCTTCCCCTGTATACTTTTTGCGTGCATGCCTTCGAATGCAAAGGGTGTGGTGTCTTTGTCTTCGTTTTTTCCGAAGACCATCTACCTTTGTGGTGTCCCATCTGCCGAAGCAGCATGGAGCATGTAGAAATTCAGATCCCCTCAGACCTTCAAGAGTGGCAATGTCCGGAATGTGAAGAGACATTTTTCATGAAGGCCGGGGTTTCCCCTTATAAATGTGCCTACTGCAACTATACATTTCCCCGATCTCCCTATCGAATCCAAGAGGAGCACCTGTAGTCCGGCCTTCAGTACTTTTCCCAAGAAGATTTGAAGCCCACGAGGGGTATCCATATAATTCCTCATCATGATGAGAAAACAGCGAGCAGAGCAACTGTCGAGAATTCTGTTCTTTGGCGCCCTGATTGCGACGGTCGTCGGTGCAACCGTCCAGATGCGCGCCCAAGAGGATCGTGCGACCAAACGGGACATGCTGGAAATCTTCACCCGAACGCTGATTCAGATTGAACGGAATTACGTGGAAGAGGAAGACCCTGTCGAATTGATCCAATCCGGTATTGAAGGGATGGTCCAATCTCTGGACCCGTTCTCTGATTTTCTCACCCCGGATGAGAGTGAAGAGTGGAAAGTCCGGACCCAGGGGAAATTCGGCGGCTTGGGCATCCAAATTGGCATACGGGATGGTTGGCTCACCGTGATTGCCCCCATTGAGGGGACACCGGCTTACCGCGCTGGCCTTCGCGCAGGAGACCGGATTATCAAAATCGAAGGGAAATCTACCCGAGGCATTAAACTCCAAGACGCGGTGAAGGTCCTTCGGGGAAAACCGGGGACCCAGGTGACCATCACGATCAAGCGGCCAGGGGTCGAGGAACCGCTGGACTTTACCATTACTCGGGCCATTATCGAGATCAAATCTGTGCCGTATTACACCAAACTGGATGGTGGGGTCGGGTACGTCCGACTCACGCAGTTTTCTTCCCACGCCTCACGAGAAGTGAAGGCTGCCATCGACTCTCTCTTAGCCCAGGGGTGCAACCGATTCATCCTCGATCTTCGGTCGAACCCGGGCGGACTTCTGCGTGAAGCCATCCGGGTCTCCAACCTCTTTTTACCCAAAGGCAAGGCCATCGTCTTTACACGAGGACGTGCCTGGAATTCGGATACCGTGTTCGTCGCCCCGATGGAACCGGAGGTCGACCCGGAGATCCCGGTTGTGGTTCTGGTGGATCCCGGCTCTGCTTCTGCGTCTGAGATCGTTTCCGGCGCACTCCAGGATTGGGATCGGGCCTTGATTATCGGCGATACAACCTTTGGAAAAGGTTCTGTTCAGCGTATTTATCCGCTGGGGAAGGGGTACCAGTTGAAACTGACCGTTGCACGGTATTACACACCCTCCGGCCGGAGTATCCACAGAGAACGAAAACGGGCCAAGGTCTCCTTCCAGGAACTCATTGAAGAAAATCAGGATACCCTCCAGGCGGACACGACAGAGAACGAGGTCAGACCAGTGTATTACACCAAGAAACTCCATCGGGTAGTTTACGGAGGTGGCGGGATTGTTCCAGACATTGTCGTAGAGCGGAAACCGCCCCATTCATTGGTCTCGAAAGCGTTTTCTAAATCTGCGTTCTTTGACTTTGCCGTGCAATATTACAACGAACATCCGGACATCCAGTCTATTGACGAAATCCAGATTACAGATGATCTCATGGCCCAATTCAAAGACTACCTCAAGGAGAAAGGGGTCGAGTTTACCGACGAAGAGTTCCAAGAAGCCAAGGATGACCTGCGATACTACCTCTCCATGGATATCGCGGAAAAATACTTTGGGACCAAAGGGCGGTATGCCATGTCATTACGCACAGATCCTGTGGTCAAAAAGGCGCTCGAGGTCTTAGAATCCGCCAAGTCAGTAGAAGACCTCTTTGCGTACATGGAACAAGGCAAACCATAATCTGCGGGGCCCTTCCCAACACTTGACGGGGATCAGCACTGTGTCCCCATCCAGCCACAGGAGGTGATCCGATGCTCATGGTTGAACTGATCCGAAAGAAGCGCGACGGTTACTCTCTTACGGATGAAGAAATCCAATTCATTGTCCAGGGCATTACCCACGGAGAGATCCCGGACTACCAACTCGCTGCTTTTTTGATGGCGGTGTACTTTCGCGGAATGAGTTCCCAAGAGACGGTTGCGTTGACCCAAGCCATGATGGCAAGTGGGGAGGTTTTAGACCTTTCCGACATCCCTGGTCCCAAAATTGACAAGCACTCCACGGGCGGTGTGGGAGACAAAGTTTCGCTCCCCTTAGCGCCCTTGGTTGCTTCTTTGGGGGTGGTGGTCCCGATGATCTCCGGACGCGCGTTAGGCCACACCGGTGGGACCTTGGACAAATTGGAGGCGATTCCAGGTTTCAGAACGAATTTGACCGTTGAGGAGTTCAAGGAGGCCCTGCAGACCGTGGGGGTCGCCATCATCGGACAGACCGAAACCCTGGTCCCGGCAGATCGCAAGATGTACGCGCTCCGAGATGTCACAGCAACGGTCAGCAGCATCCCCCTGATTACGTCCTCTATTTTATCCAAGAAATTCGCGGAAGGCGCCGAAGGGCTCGTCCTGGACGTGAAAACCGGATCCGGGGCCTTTATGGCACGCTTGGAGGACGCACGGGCGCTGGCGCAAAACATGGTGGAAATCGCCAAGGGCATGGGGAAAAAGGTAGTGGCCCTCATCACGAACATGGACCAGCCCCTGGGGTACGCCGTCGGGAACGCCGTGGAAGTCGTGGAAAGTGTGGCGGTTTTGAAGGGGGAAGGTCCGGAAGACCTGACCGAACTCATTGTGACAGAAGGGGCCTATATGCTCCTCTTGGCCGGGAAGACAGAGGACCTCGAACAGGGCAAACAGATGATCCGCGAACAAATACGAAACGGCCAAGGCTACGCAAAGTGGCGTGAGATGGTCCAGAACCAAGGGGGTGATCCGGACGCAATCGAGCATCCGGAGTACCTGAACGTACGAATCCAGGAGAAAGTCACGGCACCAACGGCGGGATACCTCACCGGGTTCCAGACCCGAGAAATCGGCATGGCCGCGACACTGCTTGGTGCCGGACGACGCGTAAAAGAGGATTCGATCGATCCGAAAGTCGGGATCTATTGCTGGAAAAAGGTGGGGGATTGGGTGGAGGCCGGTGAACCTATATTTGAGGTGCATGGGAACGATCCACAAAAGGTCGAAGAAGCGGTGGCCATCCTCCGTCAATCGTTCCAAATTCGTCCAGAAAGAAAAGACCCCATGCCTCTGATCCTGGAAGTGTGGACCTAAGAGGTGATTCCTGTGCGTGCAAAGGTCATTGTAGGCATGTCCGGGGGGACGGATAGTACGGTCGCAGCCTATCTCTTGAAAACCCAGGGATACGAGGTCATCGGCGTCACCCTTTACCTCTACGACAATGTCAATTCCCCCCGGAGTTGTTGTACCCTGGATGCCATCAATCGGGCCCGGATGATGTCTATCCAACTAGGGATCCGGCACTACACCGTGGACCTCAGGGAGGTCTTCCAAGATACGATCATTCGCTTTTTTGTGGAGGGGTACGGACGGGGATTGACCCCCAACCCCTGTGTGCTCTGCAACCGCATCATCAAATTCGAACACTTGATTGAATTTGCAGACAAGGTGGGTGCTCAATGGGTGGCAACCGGCCACTATGCACGGATCGTGAACGGTCGGATTGTCCGACCAAAAGACCGACGGAAAGATCAGACCTATTTCCTTGCACTCGTCAAAAAAGACCATCTATCTCGGATCCTATTCCCTCTTGGAGACATGGAGAAGTACGAGGTTCAGGCCCTCGCGAAAGCAAAGAACCTCATTCCCCCCAATCTCCTGGAATCTCAGGACATCTGTTTCGTGGATGATGGCGACTATCGGAAGTTCTTAGACCGGGTGTTGCCCAAAAAGCCCGGTCGGATCCTGGACCTCGAAGGTCGGGTCTTGGGCACCCATCCGGGAACCCATTACTTCACCTTGGGTCAACGAAAGGGATTAGGGATTCCTGCTGGGAAACCCCTCTACGTGGTGAAGATTGACGCCAAAAGTGGTGACCTGGTGGTGGGCCCCAAAGAGGCTCTAATGAAAAAGAGGATCCGCGTTGGAGCCCTGAACCTCCATGAAGAACTCCGCGTGGGCGATCGCGTCGAGGTTATGATTCGGTATATGGCCAAACCGGCACCGGCAACGGTTCTGGACCTCCAGGAATCCGAGTGTGCCGTAGAGTTCGACGAGCCACAGTGGAGTCCGACTCCAGGACAACTTGCGGCATTTTACCGTGGCGATACGCTCGTAGGGGGTGGATTCATTCTGCCAGAGCCGTCATGACCCCCTGGATCTTGTGGATGCTATGGGCCCTACCCTGGAACGTGCGCGGGAGTCTCGCTGTTTATGGGGTGGCGACCCAGTATAAGATCCCTGTGTCCTTTTGGCCGACAGTGAAGACAGAGGTCTTCTCTGCACAATTTCTGTGGAGTCGGCTTGCATTCACCTGGGAACCCCAATGGAACAGCATTTTTTCTGCACAACTCTCCGTAGAGGCACAGCCTATGGTAGGGGATTCCTGGTCTTTACGATATTTCGAGACGAGTTACGACGAATCTCGGATGCATGGAGGAGATACCCTATGGACCGACACCTATTGGGGTACACGTTTGATGCTCTATCGAGCCAGTCTTCAAGGGAACTTCGCCAGGATGCGGGTACGTGTCGGCCGCATCCTGCTCACGCAAGGCCTGACCTACATGTATTCCCCTCTGGACTTTTATGGGCCTCGACAGCGGCTGGCGCTGGATCCAGAATTTTTACCTGGCATGGATGCCCTGGAGGTCACGGTCTATCCCACGGAAGATCTACGGATTCGCTGGGTCTGGCCCGCGGATTATGAAGACTTGCCCTCCTCTGTTTCTTTCAGGTTCTGGGTCGGGGAATGGGAAGCCGTACTCCTGGGAACGCGAGAAGGTGTAGGGGTTGCCGGAAGCCATCCACTCTGGCAGGGAATCCTTCGGGCCGAAGGGTATCGAAAACACGGGAAACTCTACGGGTCCCTCAATTATGATCGCTTTTTCCCAGGGGATATTTATGTGCTGGTCGAACTGTTCTGGCCCCCGAAGGGCATGGTCTCCGGCTTCACGCCCATCCAGGCCAAAGAAACCCCTTTCGCCGCTGTCCTTTTTCAAAAGACTTGGAATCCCCTCTGGACCACATACCTCTTATGGGTCGAGGCGTTAAAAGACCGGAGTTTCCTAGTGGTTCCCTCTCTTCAATACGCCATTGCAAACTCGGCAACCCTGGAGTTCCGTGCGGATTTGGCTTGGGGAGAGGCAGGCGATCTTTTCGATCCTGACTGGTTTCGTCCCCTGTTTCTTTTGGCCTGGAAGGTGTTTTTCTAACCCCTAAGGATTCTGCTGCCGGTCAAAGCCGTGTTTGATGATCCGTCCCTCCACCATGTAGATCACGTCTTCGCAAATGTTCGTCGCAAGGTCAGCCACTCGCTCCAAACTCTTACACACCTGAATAATCCGGATTGCCCGTTCCACAGTGGAGGGTTCCTGAATCATGATCTCTACCAGTTCTTTGAAAATTGCATCGTAGAGGTTGTCCACCAGGTCATCACGGACACAGACCCCGTGTGCCAGGCCCGGGTTTTCCTGGATAAAGGATTGGACCGCGTCTCTGAGCATGCCCTCGGTAATCTGCGCCATCTTCGGGAGGTCCACATAGGGCTTCACTTGGGGTTCCTGGACAATGATCTCCGCGCGTTTGGCAATGTTGACTGCGTGGTCTGCAATGCGCTCCAGGTCATTGTTGATCTTGATGACCATGACCAGGGTCCGGAGGTTCTCGGCCTCAGGCTGAAATCGCGCAATGAGTCCAATTGCCCGGTCTTCGATTTCGACCTCCCGCTTGTTGATCCGTTCTTCCGCATCCAGGACCTGATGGGCCAGGGTCACATCCTTCGACAGAATGGACTGTACCGCGTCATGGATCATCGCGATGGCCTCATCCGCCATGGCGATGAGGTCACGCTTCAAATTTTCCAGTTCCTGTAGAAATCTCAGCATACAAGACTCCCTATCCAAACCGGCCCGAGAGGTAATCGGCCGTTAACTTCTCCCGGGGCCGCGTGAACAGTTCTTGGGTCTCTCGGAATTCAATGAGTTGGCCCATATAGAGGAAGGCGGCATAGTCGGAGACCCGTGCGGCCTGGCCCATGTTGTGGGTCACCAAAATCACGGTAATGGACTTTGCGATTTCTACGATCAAGTCTTCGATCCTTGCCGTTGCAATTGGGTCCAGAGCACTCGTGGGTTCGTCAAACAAGAGGACCTCCGGTTCGACGGCCAGAGCACGCGCAATACAGAGCCGTTGTTGCTGTCCCCCCGACAACTCATACGCAGATTTGAATAACTTGTCCTTGACTTCATCCCAGAGTGCGGCCTGGACCAGGGCGCGTTCCACCCGTTCATCTAACTCCGACTTTTTCTTGATCCCCCGAATCCGCAATCCAAAGGCCACATTCTCATAGATGGACTTTGGAAATGGATTGGGCTTTTGAAAAACCATGCCCACGCGTGCCCGAAGTTCGACGGGGTTCACCTCCGGCCGCAGAATGTCTTCGTCGTCAAGGAACACTTCCCCGGTAATGCGATATCCGGGAACCAGTTCATACATGCGGTTAAAGACGCGCAAAAGGGTGGTTTTGCCGCATCCAGAAGGCCCAAACAGGGCCGTCACTCGGCGTTCAGGGATCAGAAGGTTGATGTCTTTCAGGGCATGAAAGTTCCCATAATAGAAGTTCAGATTCCGAACCCGAAACTTCGGACGAAAGGAGGGGGACGGGTTCGTCCTGGGTTCTACCTTCACTTGCTCCATACGAATTCCTCCTTCAGGTTCATGGCGTCAGGTATAGCCGGATCACGATGACTGCGAAGAACCCCACGAAGAACAACAGCAAAAAGATCAAGATCCACAGAAAGCGGTCTTCTAAGAGGACTTCCAGCCCCAGGAGAATGAGGACCACGGGCCAATATTTTGCTAACTGTCGAAGGGTATACCCATGGATCCACCCGAAGTTCTCCATTAGCAACAAAAGGCCGCTCAGGATCAAGAAAATCGCAACTGTATATCGACCGACCTTCATGAACCTTTGACGAGAAAGTTTAAGAGGCTACTGACAATGCTCAAGAAGATCGCGCCGAAGATCGCTGTCCAGAATCCGTGGACTTCGAATCCGGGCACCAAAACGCTGGCCAACCATAAGAGCGCGCCGTTGATCACAAAAGTGAACAGTCCCAAGGTCAGGATCTGAATAGGGATCGTCAGGAAAATCAGGATCGGGCGTAACAGGGCGTTGATCAGCCCGATCACGGCAGCCGCAACAAACACGGCAAATGTTCCGGAGACAGAGATCCCGGACATGACATTACTGACAATCCATAATGCAAAGGCATTGAGTACCCACTTCGCCAACAGAGATCTCATCGGATGACCTCCACCGTTGATTGTAGGAGTTCACAGCCCCTTCTTTGGAGCTGATCTCCAATCAAGCGTACGCTCATCTTGACCCCCGGGGTTACGGCCACCCGGGTGGCATCATGAATGCGTACGACAATTTTTTCTCCCATTCGCCTGACCACAATGAAGTACCGTTGGTCTAATCCCTGTTCCTTCAAAAAGACTTCGAAAAGGGCCTCTTGACCATCTATCGAAAGGTACGCCTTGGGGATGATCAAGTCGATCCCCCCGGTCGTTTTCAAGGGGCCAATCCCCTGGACCAGAGCAGACAACGTTTGTCCTTCCCTTGGCTTTAAAACAACGTTTGGCATAGCCTCGTCCTTGGGTAAGCACGGGAAATTATAAGGGGCTTCCCGGACTTTGACGGCCTCCAAACGGTAGATCTCTTTGTGGGCGGATTCCCACTTCTGTGCATACCGGGTCTTCGGATAGGATCGCGTTGCCTCCCAGTGGACTCCGAGTTCTGGAACCTCTTGGCTTTGTTCCAAAACCCAGAAGAGGTAGGAGATCTCATCCGTATAAAGTTGAAGGGATCCTCCGAGTTTCAGACGACTGGCAACCAACGCCCAGAAGGGAGGATAAAAGAGCCGTCGTTTTTCATGCCGTTTTTTGGGCCAGGGATCTGGAAAATTTACGAAGATCCGGTCTATGGAAACCGGCGAGAAGAGATGGCGGAGCCCCGCCCGAGCATCCATATAGAGGAGCGCGTAATGGGCACCAGAGACCTTCTCCAATCGGCGGAGGGCACGGCGGATACTCCCTTCGGAGACCTCAAATCCCACGACAGCGGCCTCCGGATGACGTTCAAGGAGCCAGGCCATAAACTCACCGGATCCAAACCCGATCTCGACAAAAAGCGGACCCTGGCTTCCCAGGATCTCGTGCCATGGGACCGGGAATGGGAGGTCTCGCCAATCGAAGAAACCCGAGGACATCGTTAATCCCACACCCTCTCCTTATGTTCCGTTTTTGCTTTTTATTCAGGGGACAGAGTCTCCGGGAAAACGCTACTACATTTTAAAGTCTTCCTCTGTGAGCCCCACGTTGATCCGAATGTTCCAATATGTCAGCCGTTTGATGAGATTCCCATCTGCATCGTATTGAAGGACTTCTTTGGGCAAGAGATCTTGTGCAGAGATCCGGACTTCGAACTTGGAGGTGCCGTGAAAATTCTCCGGGTGCTGGAGTTGATCGATGACCAGGAGCCACTCTTCGTCTTTTTGTTGGAGCGCGACGGAGCCGGCATCCTGGATCGCCTCTTGGAGCATCGTCACCAAGGCCGGGAAGGGAGCATCCGTGATTTTATAGCCGCGTAAAGAAGTCACCTTCTTGTCCGAAGGATCCAGCGTCAGTTTGATCGCAGACAGGAGTCCTCCTTTATGGGCCCGAACCTTTTTCGTTTCAGGATTGTAGGCCACCTCTGCCCCTTTATTATCGCCCTTGATGATTTTCATCCGGATCCAGCCCGAAGCGAGATATTTGAATTCATACGTGCGGTCTTGGGTTTTGTTGCCGAGTTGTTCGAAACTCTCAAAGGTGCACGTATAATCGCGGATCTCAGACAGCCTCTCTTGAACCTTTTGGAGGAGGCTGTCCGGTGTCATCCCCAGAACAACGGTTAGGGTGAGAAGATAGGAGATCATCATGCCGGTGTTTTAAAGAGGAACTCCCTCCATGTCAAGAAGGGCATAGAGCAGAGTTGGGGATTTCTGGTGTCCATAGCCGTGGTATTGTAATACCCTCCTGTTCGCTGGATCCCCTTCCCCTCACATAATTTTTACGCTCGTCTCTTTATGGGAACGACAAGCGTGGTTGACAAGGGAGCAGGGAACCGTCTACAATCACCGCCATGAAGCGGATGATCGCTTGGATTCTGGTTTTCACGGGAAGCCTGGTGCTTCCGCTGCACGCCGGCAAAACCGCCTGGAGATTCTCCCTCAAGGATATTGATGGGAACCCCGTCATTCTGGACTCCCTTCTCCAAAAGGGCATGGTGATTCTCGACTTCTGGGCAACCTGGTGCACCTATTGCGATGAAGAGTTGGATCTATTGAACGACCTTCAGCAGCAATACCCTGACCAACTCACCGTGGTTGCAATTTCCCTGGACAGTCCCCGAACCCTTTCCAAGATCCGTTCCCTGCGTGATGCCCGGGGCTGGCAATTCCTGATCGTTCTGGATTCACACCAGACCCTGAAACGCAAATACCGGGTCTTTGGTCTCCCCACGGTTTTCATCATTGATCAGAACGGCGAGATTTTGCTGACGCGACAAGGGTATAACCCAAGTCAAGAAGAGGAGTTCCGGAAACTGATTCAACAGCACTTACCTCCCCCTTCAAAAGACTCTTTACCTTCTCCATCTGGGGCTCCCGCGCCTTGAGGATGCCCTGTTTTCTGAGAAATCCTCCGACAAAGAGGAACGTGTGGACACGGACAACCCTTTTGTTGACTCTGATTTCCATTTTTGCGTCCTCCCTTTCCGCTGCTCCCAGAACGGTTTTAACCGAGTTATTCACCAATACCGGATGCATCCCCTGCGGGGAGGCCAACCCTGCGCTGGACGAGATTTTTTCGCGTCATCCTACATCCATGGCTGTAATCCGATATCATGTGAATTGGCCGTATCCTTACGATCCCTTTTATCTGGAGAATCCAACTGAAAATTCGGCACGTGTCGCATACTACGGGGTAGGGTCCGTTCCAAACCTTCGGGTTGATGGGGTGATCAATGGAGGCTATCAGTATGAGAACTGGGAATCCTTGATCCTCCAACGCGCCCAGCAGCCCGCCCCTTTGACCCTTACACTCGTCGTGACTCTGGATACCTTGACCGGCACCGGTACCCTCCAGACGACCCTTTCTCCAGAGTCACCGGTTTCCTCTTCACACCTTCGTTTGCGCTACGTTTTGGTCGAAGACGATGTCTTTTACGAAGCGACGAACGGGGAGACCTTACATCAGCAGGTGATGCGGAAGATGATCCCCTCCACGGAAGGAGTTCCTCTCCCTCCTTTGACTCCGGGGCAAACCCTTCAGGATTCTCAAGTCTTTCAGGTGGAGAGTTCGTGGGATCCGAGGAACCTCGAGGTTGTGGCCTTTGTCCAGGACGATTCCACCCGTGAGGTCCATCAGGCCGCCCGACGTTATCTGTTGCCCCTTCCCAGAATTCGGTTTCATCACTACACAATCCAGGACCCGGATGGGTTGCCTGAACCCGGAGAAACCTTTCCGCTCTCCTTGTATGTCGTGAACGTCGGCCGCGGACCCGCCGAGGGTCTGGTCATCTCTCTGGACGCCCTCACCCCATTCTTGATCATTACCCCCTCAGCACTTTCCTTCGATTCCCTGGATATCGGGGATATTGGCACATCCCAACAGCCCTATCAGGTTGCTATCTCTGCTTCTGCCCCCGATTCCTTCGGCACCTGGATCCATCTGACGGCGACCAGTGCTGACGGGAGCACTTCTCAGGATTCCTTTTTCTTTCTGGTCGACCTGACTCCCGGACTCTTCGAGGATGGAGAACACGGGGACAGCATGTGGCGTCGCTATGGGGGCTATGGGATCTGGCATCTGACCGATCACCGAGCTCATTCCCCAACACACAGTTGGTATTCCGGTATTGAAGGAGCCTGGTATTACTTTAACGACGCGGACCTTTCCCTGGAGTCCCCCTATTTTCTTGTAGGGCCCAATACAGCCCTCCATTTCTGGCAGTGGTATCAACTCGAGGCCAATGCGGACTTTGGCTATATCGAGGTGACCCAGAACGGTTGGCTCTGGACGCGTTTAGACCAGGTGACACAGTCCAGTAACGGATGGACGGAGACCACTTATGACCTCTCTCCATATACCGGAACGCCCATCAAGATTCGATTTCGCCTGGTAACCGACGAAGATGTTGCTTTAGAGGGCTGGTATCTGGATGACATCTCAACTGAACAGGTCCAGGTCAAGGAGAACCCGGTGGCTGTGACGCCGCTACGGGTCTCACTCTCCTCAGTGTTTTATAACGAGGGACCAGTTCTTTACTTTTTCTCTCCCATTCCGGGGGTTTACCGGGTCAGGATTTTCCGTTCGGACGGGGTCCGGATCGCTTCCTCCTCCCTTGAAATCCCTTCGGCCCAAAATCTCTGGACCGTGAGGCTCTTACCGCAAAAATCTCTACCTTCAGGAGTTTATTGGATTCACGTGTCCGGACCCGTGGGACAACCTCGAATTTTCAAAGTCTTGTATCTGGATGAGAAAAAGGAGTGACGAACATGAAACGGTTGTGGATCTTGGGCATTCTCGTCGGATTGGGGCTTCTCTCCTGTAAGAAGACCAACCCGATTGGTGAAGAGACGCTTCCCTATGTGCGGACCTTGTTGGTCGAACTGTTCACCAACGTTTATTGTCCCAATTGTGAAGTTGCCGAGGCCTGGATCGATAGCGTCGCGTCTGCCAACGACCGCGTGGTCGTGATCGAATACCACGATCCGGCGTATAACCCTCTGGACCCTTTCTCTGGCCCCCCAGCAGATTCCCAGATTGCTGAAAGGTCTCAGTTTTACTTCGGCTCTTCCGCCCACGGCTATCCGTACGTTCTCTTCGATGGCATCCTGGAAAATGAGGGGATCGGGAACATCGGAGGATGGGGGAATCAAGTGGAAACGCGGCTGGCCCAGAATACTTCGGTTTCCATTTCCATATCCGGTGTTTACGACACACTCAGTCGCACCGGCTCCTTGTCTGTACAGGTGGACGGAGATACTGGCCAAACTCGCCAACTCTATGTAGCACTCACCGAATCCGATCTCATTGCCTCGGGACAGACTTATCATCATGTCTTCCGGAGGTTCTATCCTGGACCTGAAGGAATCTCCCTAACTATCCCCACAGAGACCACAGTGTCCTTCGAAATCGATCCCACGTGGAATCCTGCGTCATTAACATTCGTTGTATTTGTTCAGAATCCGAGCACCCGGGAAGTCCTCCAGGCCACCGAAATCCCCCTGCTTGCCCTGCCCCCGGATACTTCGCATCTCCCAACACTTCCCTTCCTGCTCCATGTGACCGACACCCTGTTGATCTACCAAAACACGGATCCCTTAGTAGATACCCTGTACATCGTGAACACAGGCACGACATCGGATCGCTATGGACTGTGGATCGAACCCATCTTCCCAACCGATTCTACGGGGCAACCGCTCTGGTTTCTCAGCATTTGTATGATGGATTCGATGTGTTTACCGTTTCCCCATGACACCACAGGATGGGTTCCGCCCGCTGATTCTGTAGGGTATACCGTCGATGTCTTCACATTGGGAAACCCGGGCACCGGTGAGTTCTGGATCTATGCCCATTCGATGAACAACCCGGCGGTTCGCGAGTCGGTCCGTGTTCAGATCCAGGTGACGGAGTAAAGCCGTGGGACTCCTGTTTTTGAGCCTTGTGGCATCCAACCTCTATTTGGGCGGGTTCAACCGTTTTGAGGTGTGGCGCTTTAGGGATGCGTACACGTGGATCTTCGAACGGGCCCACATAGACCTGGATGCCGATCCTTGGTCCGTGATGCTGGAATGGACCTACGACCACCCGGACTCCAATGCCTCCTTTGAAGCCAAAACCGCCTTTATCGCTACCAATTGACCTATGCCCTCCCTTCCCTGGAACTTCGCCTGGGGACGTTTGAAACGACGTTGGGGCGAGGGTTTCTTCTCTATTCCGGGGAAGATGAAGTTGCTCTGCTGGATCGTTTCCTGCAAGGGGTCTCGATATCCTACTGGGGCTCCTCGATCCATACCCAAGGATTCATCGGCCGACCGGAGTCCTATCTTTTCTACGAACGCACAAATCCCGTAGATGATGTCCTTTACGGCGGATCCCTCGAATGGGTACCGGCCCGGGTCCTCTCACGCCTGGGTGTTGAAGGGATGGGATGGGCAACACGCAACCCTTTAAGCCGGGAATACGAACACACGACCTTCGCAGGGGCATATGTGGAACTTCAAACGGACGCATACTATGTGTATGCCGAAGGAGTCTTCCGGAAAGGTTATGACCCCCAAGTCTTTGCAGATACCTTTGGATGGGCCCTTTATGCCCAATGGGGGTACCGGGGTGCTGGGATGAGTTGGCAGGTTGAAGCCTCCCGAGGATCTCTTTTTGGCCATCCGTATATGCTCCCTCCTGCCTTGGACCACTATGGGGTTTATTTGAATGGAGGACGTGACGAGACCGGCGTGGCCATCGAAGGCAATGGGAAGGTTAGGGGGGGATGGGTATGGACCCTGCACGCCAGCCGATTGTGGGGCTCGTTCGCCGGCCAACCCGGGAAGATCGTGGAAGGATTTGCAAAACTCCAGAAACGCTGGGGACCGGTCGAGATGACCACCAGCCTGGATGGGATCCAGTTCAAAAACGCAATCGCCGCCGGCATCTTCGATCGTCGAGAATGGACCCTCAGCCTCCATTTCGTCGGGCGGATCACCCGCCAAATCGGCTGGGATTTCAAGTACCAACCCCGGAAAAGGAACACGGGGCCCCAGACCTATACAGACCACGACGTGACACTGGGGGTCTCCCAATTCCCATGGGTCGATCTGGCATGGACCCTCCAAAAACGAGTCGGAGATTCGACCGGTACCTGGATGCGGGTGGATCTCTTTGTTCACTTGGGAAACCGGGCGGAATGGGAACTCACCGTGGGCTCTCAGCGGAAAGACCTGGTGTGTAGCGGAGGGGTGTGTCGGTATGAACCGGAATTCAAAGGGGTCCGGACACGGCTCTTGGTCCGCTTCTGATCGGGTTCAAACCGCCCAGGGTCTATAATTCTGACCCTATGGACTCCCCATTTTGGGATTTGGTAACCATCTGGCTCGCCCGCGCCTCGGGGGTCATGGTGCTTACTGGCGCCGGGATTTCCGCAGAGAGTGGCGTCCCAACTTTCCGCGGAAAAGATGGCTTGTGGAATCGTTTTCGACCGGAGGAGTTGGCAACCCTGGAGGCTCTGCAAAGAGATCCCGAACGGGTTTGGACCTGGTATCGGTGGCGACGGAAAAAGGTCCTCCAGGCCCAACCCAATCCGGCTCATCGTGCCTTGGTGACTTTAGAACAGTGGAAACAACCCCACTTCCTCCTGGTCACCCAAAATGTGGATGGACTCCACCAGCGGGCTGGGTCTCAGGCTGTTGTGGAATTCCATGGGAACTTGTTCGAAGATGTATGTCTCCAATGCGGGTTCCATCGGCGGATCGAGTCCGTGGCCTCGGAGGATTCAGCGGTCCCCTACTGTCCCCGATGTGGCCATCTTTTGAAACCGGGCGTCGTGATGTTTGGAGAGCCGATCCCGGAACAGGCCTTGCACCACGTGATCGAGTTCATTCCCAGGACAGACATCCTTTTGGTCATTGGAACCTCGGCCCAGGTCTACCCCGCCGCAGCCATTCCGAGATGGGTCAAAGATCATGGGGGAAAAGTGGTGGAGGTGAACCCGGAACAAACCCCTGTGACAGAAATGGCGGATGCCTTCCTCCGTGGACCTGCGGGGAAACTTGTCCCAAAGTTGGTTCAGGACGCAATGAAAAAACAGCAGGTACCTCATGAACGGACCTTTTCTGGATGAGTTGATTTTACGTGCACTCAAGGAAGATCTCGGAGAACGAGGCGACCTGACGACCGACCTCGTTCTTCCCGAGGAAATACGTGGAAAAGCAGGGATTTGGGTCAAGGAAGAAGCGATCCTCTGTGGCGTCGGAATTGCCTCTCGCGTTTTGACTTTGATGGATCCCTCGCTTTATGTCATCCCCCTTTACACGGATGGGGATATGGTTTCACCCCAAACCCTGGTGATGGAGATTCTGGGAGATTTGCGATCCATTTTTTCGGCCGAGCGGACCGCCTTGAACTTTTTGGGAAGACTGTCGGGGATTGCGACCCTGGTCCGGAAATTTGTCGAAGCATTGGAAGGGACTTCCGTGGAACTTCTGGACACACGCAAAACAACCCCAGGCCTTCGAAAACTGGAAAAGTATGCGGTCCAGGTGGGGGGAGGGAAAAACCATCGGATGGGACTGTTTGACGGGATCTTGATCAAAGACAACCATATCCGTGCGGTGGGATCCGTATCAGAGGCCGTCCGTAAAGCCAAGGCCAACGCACCCCACGGCCTGAAGGTAGAAGCGGAGGTCCAGACCCTGAAAGAAGTGGAAGAAGCCCTGGAAGCAGGGGCAGACATCCTATTGCTGGACAATATGGATCTTGAAACTGTGCGTCAGGCAGTGCAGATGATACAAGACCGGGCCTTGGTGGAAGTTTCGGGAGGCATAACTTTAGAGAATGTCCGGTCCTATGCCGAGGCCGGTGTAGACTATATCTCGGTGGGGGCGTTGACCCACCAGGCACGGTGGATTGATTTTAGTTTGGAGGTGATGGAGGTATGGAAACCATGACAAGTCGTGAGACCGATCCCAAGGAGATCCAGACACTTCAACGTGAAATCCTGCGCCTCAAGGAGGAGAAAAACGCGGTGATTCTGGCTCATAACTATCAGGTCCCTGAGGTCCAGGAGGTGGCCGACTTTGTGGGAGATTCCCTGTATCTCTCGAGGAAGGCCAAGGAATCAGACGCATCCTTGATTGTTTTCTGTGGGGTCCATTTTATGGCGGAAACTGCCGCAATTTTGGCCCCGGACAAAAAGGTCTTGATCCCGGATGTCGAAGCAGGCTGTTCTTTAGCCGATTCCATCACTGCGGATGACCTTCGCCACTGGAAACAACAATATCCGGATGCTGTGGTTGTGGCCTATGTGAACACAACTGCCGAAGTTAAGGCGGAAAGCGATTACTGTTGTACCTCTTCCAATGCCGTGAAGGTTGTAGAGTCCATCCCAGAAGATCGCGAGATTCTGTTTTTGCCCGATGTGTTTCTCGGAGCCTATGTGGCCAAGGTTACGGGCCGGAAAATTCATATCTGGCCAGGGGAGTGCCATGTCCATGCCCAGATTCGACTGGAGGATATCGACCGCTTGCGGACCCAATATCCGGATGCGGAGTTCTTGATTCATCCGGAATGCGGTTGTTCGACCTCTTGTATGTATTATGCCGCTGACGGCATCCTGGACCGATCCAAAACCTTTATTCTCTCTACTGGGGGCATGGTACGGCGATCCAAAGAATCCCCCGCTCAGGAATTTATCGTAGCTACAGAAACGGGGCTGATTTACCGTTTGAAGAAGGAAAACCCCCAAAAAGATTTTATCCCAGCCAATCCTGAGGCGATCTGCGAGTTCATGAAAAAGATTACCCTCGAAAAAGTCTATCGATCTCTGCGCGATGAAGTCTTTGAGGTGCGTGTTCCGGAAGAAATTGCCAAACGGGCAAGACAGGCCATCGAACGAATGGTGGCCATTGGGTGAGTCTCCACGACATGGAATTTACCTTTGATGGTCGCCCGACCCAGGTGGTCGGCATTGATGAAAATGGTTATGGCCCGATTTTAGGGCCTTTGGTTGTAACGGCAGTGGTTTTAGAGGTGGATGGAGACCCATGGGACCGGCTCCGTTTAAAGCATTTGGACACCCGGATCCGCGATTCCAAGGAAGTCTTCCGTGGGTCGTTGCCAACATACCGAACCGGGGAATCCCTGGCACTTTCGATCCTTCGCGAAGTGTCGGATCCACCCCGGACTTTTTCTTCATATCTCGAATCGCTCACCGGCCGACCCCTGACGGAGCACTTTTCCGGATGTCCGGCGTTACAGTCACTTCATCCAGACATGCCATTGCCGGTATGGCTTCCTGCGGATGTCCAACCTTCTCTCTGGCGGTCGGTCCCGGGCATCCGGGTTTTGAAAATTCTGCAACGGGTGATCCACCCAGCGGAGTTTAATCGCCGGATCCGGGCCCTTCAGAGCAAAGCCCTGTTAGACTTTTTGACCTTTCTGGAGTTGGTGAAAGCGGCCAACCCCGGACCACCCGATCAAGACCTCCTCTGCCTGATGGGCAAAATCGGTGGAACTACACACTACAAAAAGTGGTTTTTCATGGCCGGATTACCGGAAGTTCAAACATTACGGGAGTCCAGGGGGTGGTCCCGATATCGGGTCGGCCGTTGGGACTTGAACTTTCTTATGGACGCCGATGCCCAGTTTTTGCCCGTGGCCATGGCCTCGATTTTGGGGAAATATACCCGCGAACTGTTTATGTTGTCGTTAAGCCATGGTCTGGGGGAAGGTTCTCCGATGCCCTTTGCCTCCGGGTATCGCCATGACAGTCGAACCAGCCAGATGATCGATCTTTTGGTTCAACACAACGTCCCTGTCCACTGTTTCCTTCGTGTCAAGTAATCCAATTTCGCTTCCAAATCCCGCCTTATAATTTTACTCAAGAAATTCAAAAGGAGGTTGCGGATGTCCAATGTGTTCGCGTATTGCTCTACGATCGAGCAGATGGTAAAAGGCAAGCGTATGGGGGTATTGGTCGGTTTGGTTCTCCTGATGGTTGGAGGACTCAGCGCATATTCGGGGGGACCTCCTGATGGATATGCTGGGGACCCACCGCAGTATCTCAATTGCACGGTTTGCCACAGTTCGTTTCCGGTGAACAGTGGAGACGGCGAACTCTCGATCCAGGGACTCCCCGTATCCTACATGCCCGGAGATACCTACTTGCTTCAAGTCGTGCTCCGTGATCCAGGCCAGAATCGGTGGGGCTTTGAACTGACCGCCGTTACGGTCCAGGGTCTGCAGGCTGGAACCTTTGCTGTCCTCAATAACCAGGTTCAAATTTCAGAACAACCCGGAGACTTGCGAGACTATGTGAAGCAGACGGCGTCCGGAACCTTTTTCGGAGATACGATCGCACACTGGTCATTCCTCTGGATCGCCCCTTCGGTCGATGTTGGGCCCGTCCAGTTCTTTGCCGCAGGGAATGCCGCCAACGGGAACTTTAATACAGCGGGCGATTACATCTACACCCTCTCCGACACTTTGACAAACATTCAGGAACAGACCTCTTTCCCGCATCTTCCGAGCGTGGATTTCCAGGTATTTCCCAATCCCGTGGTTACCATGGCGACCGTTCAGATCCAGGGGATTCCTTCCTCCCAACCTGTTGAACTCTTCCTTGTACGCCACAATGGAAGTCGTGTGGCGACACTTTATCGGGGAACCCTCCCTCCTGGGAAGCACACCGTGGTGTGGAGGCCGGATCCTCGATGGTCTTCGGGCCTTTACTTCCTGGTACTGGCCACGCCCCAAGATCGGAAGACCCGTCCGATTCTTTTGTTGAAGCCGTAAGAAACGGGACCCGCCTTCGAGCACATCGAAAAGATTTGTCTAAGACTCCCGTGATTGGTGGTCTTTCGGCGGGTCCTTATAATTTGGGCATGAAGATTCGAAACGGCGTTCTTTTCCTTCTGAGTTTTGGGATCCTTCAGGGGGTGACCCGAGGACCGGCTCAACCGATCCGGAATCATATCCCGGCGTACGGGATGTCTTTCGTAGACCGGTCCTGGCATTCATCTTCCACTGCCGTCCCGGGTCAAATCCTCATCTTATGGCGTCCGGATGTCTCTCGTACCCAGCAACTCGAACGTATCCAGGCTTGGGGTCATGAGGTTTATCACGGTCGGTTTGCCCCCCTCTCTGTGCTCCAACTCGATGCCTCCAAAGCACCCGACGTCGTTATCGAGGCGTTGAGGTCCGATCCTGCAGTTCGAGCCGTGGATCCAAATTACCTTCGCCACTTGCTGTGGACCCCCAACGACCCGGCATTTCCCTTGCAGTGGCATTTACAGGAGGGGTACCTGGGCATGCCTACGGCCTGGGATTATGTACCTACCGGAGGGGATTCCACCATTCGGGTCGGGATTCTGGATTCCGGCGTGGCGTTCGAGGACTATCTGATCCCGGATTACGAACAATCGGAAGTTGCCGCAGGCTCCCTGATGGCCTACCTTCGGGCCCCGGATTTGGCCCAGACGCATTTCTGGGGTGGCTATGACGCAGTGCACCAGGACTTTCATCCAAACGATCAAAACGGCCACGGGACCCATATCGCTGGGGTCATTGCCCAGAGTACAGACAATGGCCTCGATGCAGCGGGCATCGCGTTTGGCATTTCCCTGGTTCCGATCCAGGTGGCCAACTACCAGGGGGTTCTGCAGGATGCCTGGATCGTCGACGGCCTGTATTACGCGGACTCCGTAGGGGTCCAGGTTGTGAATATGAGTTTTGGGGGCCCTGAGCCCTCCTCGGTCCTTCAGACGGCCATCCAAGACCTCGCTTCCCATGACATTTTGCTGGTTGCAGCCACCGGAAATACCGGAGATTCCACCTTACTTTACCCTGCCGCCTTCCCTGAGGTGATTGCAGTGGGCGCAACGAACCCCACGGATCACCGTGCGGTCTATTCCAATTACGGCGTGGGGATTGATTTGGTTGCACCGGGCGGAGAAGGAAGCCAGGGGATCCTCCAGGAAAGTTTTTCCCGGTTCTACATGTCGGATAGCGTCCTGGCTCGGGTGGACTCCTTTGCTCTGGTCGGGCTTATCGGGACCTCGGTCGCAGCTCCCCAGGTGAGCGCGGCCTTGGCCCTTTTGCTCTCGATGGGGGCCGATCCCCAGGAAGCCAAAGCCCTTATTCTCTACACCGCAAAAGACTTAGGGACACCAGGCTATGACCTGGAATATGGCTATGGTCGGTTGGATATTCGAAATGCCGTGGAAACTCTCTCGGCAGGCGGATTGCCCGTGCTTGACACCCTCCGGTATACCTGGAATCCCCCGTATTTTTACTTTACCGGGAACGACCAACTCGTTTATGAAGCCACCCGATATACTCCTGAACAACCCTGTTCTTTGACCACCCTATGGGTCAATTTTGTGAACTACGATACCCTTCAGACGAGAACCAAAGTGTGTACGTTACTGGTGTGGACAGACCAAGCCGGTGAACCAGGCGAGCCATTGGCCGCCATCCCGATGGAGATCACGTTGCCTCCAGATACCCAAACATGGATCTCTGTGGACCTCCGTTCGTACCAACTCTACGCAGATGGACCTTTCTGGGTCGGACATGTGGAACCGGATACGGGCGCTCCCACCTCTGTGGTGGACTCGCTCCTCAGCGGAACCCACCGCTACCGACCGATTGGAACCACCACGTGGATTCAAGAAACCCAATACGATTACCTCCAGGAGGTCGAAGTCTCGTATTTTTCCTATGTGGACACTCTCCCTCCGTCTTTTGATGTGTGGATGCTTCGGAACCCTTACCTGGATCGGCTGGTCGATTTCTGGGTCATCTCTTCCGAGATGTTAAAGAATGCGGCCCCTCCCGAGTCCTGTTGGATTGTTTTGCCGGACAGTTCTCAGGAGCCGATCCTCTTCCAGAACATGGACCGACAGACGTACAAGGCAGACTATTCGATTCCAGACACAGGAACCTATGTCCTATGGATCAAAGGACGTGACTACAAGGACAACTGGGGCGACACGAACTTTGTCTTTACGGCGGCGAGTTTTGGCCCGTCCGGAGGTTGGGTCCAGGCCCCGGATCACCGGCTCAGGATCGAAGCACCCGCCGGGGCATTGGAACAAGAAGTGACAATCACGACTTATGTCGAGATTGTCGAAGGCACACAACGCGTTTATCACAATGGTCCAGAGGGAAAAACCACCGCACTCCCTTTGACGTACCGGGTCCAGATGGACGCTCCCGGTCGGGTCTTTTACAAGCAGGGTAACGAGTGGGTAGAGGTTTTCCCAACATACCAGGGGTCTTGGGCAGAGTTTGAACTTTCGGGCATTTACCCCATCCAGGTTTCTGGCGAGTCTTTACGCCCCGTACTTCTGAATCGTCAGATCTTGATCCGACCGATGGCTCGACTGCAACTTTACATCCCTGCCAACTGGCTTACGCCCATGGTAGAAATCTACGCTTTGACAGGACAGAGGGTGGCCAAGATCCCACTTCCTGAGCCATCTCCTTCCGGTTTGACCTCTTTTTCTGTTCCCTCTCTGGTTTCCGGACTTTATTTCCTCTCGATCCGTTCCCAGGGACATCCGCCGATTTCCCTTGGGAAGGTGATCGTGATCCGCTGATCGGCCCTCTTTCGACAGCGTCATGGATCTTCGTCGGCTTCTGATCCCTCTAGAGGTCCTTTATCGGGTAGGGCTCGGGGTCCATCAGCGGTGGCAAACCCGCAAGCCACCATTTTATCCTGAGGTTCCCACGATCGGGGTCGGCAACTTACGAGTCGGAGGGACCGGAAAGACCCCGATGGTCCTATGGTTGGCCCGACAGTTGCTTCCTGGATACACCGTCGGCATTGTTACGCGGGGATATCGCAGGAAGACCAAACGGCCCTTGTGGATTCGACCTGGGCAAGACCCCAAGGTCCAGGAAATTGGTGACGAGCCTTACTTGCTTTACCAGCAACTGGACCGGGCGGTCCATCTCTGGGTCGGCACAGACCGTGTTCAGGGGATCCAGACCTTGAGCCGTGCCGGCGTCCAGGTCCTTCTTTTGGACGACAACTTCCAGGACCTGCGCGTCCGTCCCCATGTCCAGATTGTGTTGGTTGTCCCGGAGGATCTCTCCGGGAGTCGGCTCCTTCCGGCCGGCTTCCTTCGCGAGCCCTTAGAGGCCCTTCGGCGAGCAGATCTTCTGGTCTTCAATGTCAAAGATGAGCCTTTGACCCTACCCTCGAATTGGGACCCTCCCCGTCCGGTCTGGCTGCTGCGGTATCAGATCCGGTTTTTCCGGGAAGCTCAATCGGGGAAACGCGTGAGAGTTCAGGATTTTCAACCGCAACGGGTAATGGTTGTCTGTGGCATTGCCGATCCGCAGAGTTTCCTAAGGATGTTGGTCCGTTTAGGGCTTCCCATTGTAGCCGTGCAAACCTATTGGGATCACACCTGGTACTCCGATCGCCGGCTGGAGTCCATCCGAAAACTGGCGGACCGGGTCCAGGCCGATGTCATTGTAACGACAGAAAAGGACTGGGTTCGGATGGAGGGCCGGCTCCCCCGGGTCTGGATCCCTGAATTGGAGTTGGTGATGGAAAATGAACAGGGGTTCTTCGACACCCTGGCGCAACGTTTAGGTATGGACCTTCCGAAACGCGAAGCCGGCTAAGGCCAGGAAAATCAAGTTGGGGAACCAGGCCGAGAACAGGGGGTTGAGTTTCCCAACCCCGGCCATCGACCGGGTGGCCTGCAGGACTCCCCAGTAAAAGAACGCCAGAAAGACCGCAAGCCCGAAGGCATAGGCCCGTCCCCGCCCGCGCATCTGGACGGACAGGGCCAACGCAAACAAAAGGACGATGAGGTTGGCAAAGGGGAACGAGAACCGGATGTGAAGTTCCACGGTCTCCCGTTTTCGGTCCAGTCCTGCGGTCTTTAGGTTTTGGATCAACGTCCAGAGTTCCCGGACATTCAACTCCTTGAGTTCTCGTTTTTCCTTTAGGATTTTGAAGGGACTGTCCCGAAGATCTGGATAAGCCCGTTCCTCGAACCGTTCCACCTGCTCTTCGTTTTCGTGGAAGATCCGTTCAGTGCCGAAGGAAAAGACCCAGTGCCCGTTGACGAATCTTCCTTCCCGTGCATCAATGCGGGTCTGGAGTTCACCGTTCTTAAATTGCATCACGATGACGCCGCGGGCAGTGTTTCGGTTGGCGTCAATCCGCTCGAAGTAATACAACACCCCCTTAGGGCTGAAGAAGGAGAAGTCTCGGGCCACGATCCTCTGTTCCGGTGTTTTTCTATGGTCAATTTCGATTTCCTTAATTTCTCGGACTTTCCGGTTGCTTGAGGGGACAACGAGATCATTGACGAGGAAGGAGACTCCGGTCAGGAGGAGACCGGTGAGGACCAGCGGCCGCAGGATCCGGTAGACGGACACCCCTACGGCCTTCATCGCCAGGATCTCGTGGTGGCGAGCCATCTCCCCCACGGAGAGAAACGCTGCCAGAAGCCCACCGACCGGAGAGAACAGCACATAGAGTGCCGGGAGTTGGAACCAGTAATACCGCACAATGGAAAACGGAGCCGCCCGTCGATCCACAAACCGATCCAGTTGCTCGAAGAAGTTCACCAGGATGAAGATGAAGATCACCCCGGCGACCATAAGAAAGAAGAGGCTGAAGAACTGGCGAAGCAGGTAGGCATCAAAGATCTTCAGCCGGAGAGGGAAGCGAAGGCTCCGAATTCGCCGCGTCATTGGCACAATTTTAAAGGGCTGGCGGTCCCGGAGGCTCGGATCGGATTGGAGACGGTGAAACCACAATCCGAGCCCAAATCCAGAGGGCGATCGCCACAACGAGCAAGTCAGACCATAGGGCGAGTACCTGGGTCCACCGCCCCCCCAGAGTCTTAGGCCAAATCCCGGTAAGGGGGATCAGGGCCAGGAGGAGAATGAGAATCCCGACACGGAGGGCTGGCAGCCCCGGGCTCCAGGCAACGCCCCAACGACGTTGAACCGCGGTAAAGATCCCCAGGGTGCCGAAGCCCAGCAGAAGGATGTGGAGGTAAGGGATCCGGAACCCATTGTAGAGTGCCCACCGAGCCACCGGTGGGATGGTGTATCCCAACTCCATCACGGCTTTGACGAGCAAAAAGGCCAGGGGCACACGCCAGGGAGTGGCCGATGCCCATGCCGGCCAAGCCATCAGGGCAACCCCAATGGCAACCAGCGCGCCACCGACGGCTGCAGGGATGAGCAGGGCCTGCGGTAAAACCGTGTGTGGTAACGAGAGCAGGACCGAAAAGGGGAGCCCGACGGCCAACATCCAGGTCCCCCATCGGACGGTGGGACCTGGCGTGGGAAGGTCTGCTATGAGAAGAGCCAACAACGCAAAGATGAGCCAGCCATCTGTGAAGAGGACAAGAAAGGTGTGGACCATGAGAGAGGTCCAGAACGGATCCTGAACCTGTAGGCGGACCAGAACAAGGCGACCCCACGCACCCAGCGAAGAGAGCACCAGGAAGAACATCGCCAGATCCAGGAGGCGGAGGCTCAGAGATCGGGTGACGGTCCAGGTTACCCGGAGGTACAGGGCAATGAAGAGGTACCATGCCAGGATGTTCCATGAAGAGAAGATGGGGGCCAGGGGAAGGCGGAGTGTGCCAAAGGAGGCCGGACCATATCCGTGCAACAAGAACGGTGGATAGGTGAGAAAGCCAAGGAGTACGGTGGCAAAGATCACCCAGTTTGTCCAGGACGGCCAGGCCTTTCGGGTGATGCGTTCGACTTCGGCCTTGATAAGAAGAAACAGCGCAGGGATGACCCAACTAAAGAACATCAGGTGGGAATGGGCGTGCCGGATATGGGTCGGGGAGAGGATCTCGGGGGATCCCGAGAGCAATTTCCATCGGTAGAGGGCGCCCGTGAAGCCTGCAATGAGAAAGCCAAACAGACTGCCTGCCCACAGGATCCGCTCAGAAAGTAGAGGTTGGGGATTAGACCGCGTGGGCATCGTTCCACCTCAAGGCCTGGATCCGGGAGAGGTCGCGTAGGGTGTCAATATCCAGCCAGAGTTCGCCCTGGACAGGCAATGCAAAGGCCTCCCCATAATCCGCCGCTTGTTGAACACCCTGTGTAACAGATCCTCGGGTTGTAGAGAGCCAGTGGAAGAAGCGTGGCGTTGCCAGGAAGAGCCCTGTATCAATGCCGTCGAAGGCGTCTAAGTGCTTGCCAATCTTTCGGATCCGTGTTCCGTCCAGTTGCACTTTCGTGGCCTCTTTGAGGTCCAGCCAGGGGCCGGGGGCCTGATCAACCACCAAGCACACAGCCCCTTGCTTCCAAGTCGTCCAGGCCGCCTGTTGGATCATTCTGTGCGAAAGGAAGTGATCTCCCATCAGAAAGAGAAAGGGTTCGTACGGTGGAATCCATCTCTGAGCCATCAAAAGGGATGTGCCGTTGGTGGTTTGAAACCAGTGAGGGTTGTGGACCACGCGGATTTTGAGACGGTAGTCAGTTCGATGGAGCCCCACCCAGAGCCAGAGCCGGTCTGCGCGGGCACCAGATACGATCAAAACCTCCCGAATTCCCGCGTGTTGCAAGGCCTTCAAAGTGTGAGCCAAGAGCGGACGCAGTCCAATGGACACAAGGGTCTTCGGAATAGGGATGCCCAGGCGGGTCCCGTCACCGGCAGCGAGAATGACAGCCTTCCGAACCATCCCCTATGCCGTTTCCAGCCGAAACGGGTTGAAGTCCGTATCCCAGTCGTAATAGTCTTCCTGCTCCTTCTCTTTCAGGAAGTTGACCACTGCGTAGGTCACCGGGGTCATGATCGCCTCGATCCCAACCTTGAAAATGTAGTTGGTCAGGATCAGGGAGGCCATGAGGACTGGAGGGAAGACGCCGAACAGGGTGGCCACGGAAACAAAGACCACGGTATCCACCCCTTCTCCGACCAGGGTACTGCCGATGGTCCGGGTCCATAGCCATTTTCCCCGTGTGAGGAGTTTCATCTTAGCGAGGACATAGGAGTTGGAAAACTCGCCGAGCCAGTAGCCCAGGAGACTGGCTAAAACGATCCCACCCGAGGTCATTCCTCCGAGGATGACATCATAGGCATGTTGTCCGGCGTATTGCTCCCACGTCGCCTCACCCGGCAGGATTTTCACGATGAAGAAGAGGACACTGGTGAGTGCGAGACACGCAAAGCCCGCCCAGATGACCCTTCGGGATCGCCGATATCCATAGACCTCGGTCAGGATGTCGCCGAAGATGTAACTGACCGGGAAAAGGAGGGTCCCGGCATCAAAGGCCAGGCGCGTCCCGAACAGAGAGATTCCCCAGTCGATAATTTTGGCCGATGAAAGGATGTTGCTCACGATCAGCACGGTCACAAAGGTGACCATGATCAAGTCATAGTACTTGTAGGTCTTGTGATGCATGGCTCCTTCCCTTTGGGGCTCAATGGCCGGGTATCTCGAATCCCGAGAGATCGACCTCTGGAAAGGCCGAAAGTTTCGATTTGATCAACTCACAGATCTCCTGGAGCCGTTCGGGTGTTTTTCCTTCGCATCGGACCACTAAGACCGGTTGGGTGTTGGAAGCACGGACCAAGCCGAAACCATCGTCGAACTGGACTCGTGCACCGTCTATGTCGATGACGTGGTATCCTTCATCTTTGAACCGTTGGACGATCTGAGCCACGACGTCGAACTTCCGGTCGTCCGGGCATCCGACACGGATTTCCGGGGTAGAGTGGTAGGCCGGGATTTCCGCCACCAGGTCGGAGAGTTTTCGGTCGGTCTTCGAAAGGATCTCTAAGAGCCGCATAGAGGCGTGGATGGCGTCATCGTATCCAAAATACCGATCCTGGAAAAAGATGTGGCCAGACATCTCACCGGCGAGAGGGGCCTGAACTTCTTTCAACTTGGCTTTTAACAGGGAGTGCCCGGTCTTCCACATGAGAGGTTGACCGCCTTTCTTCTGGATATATTCGACCAGGCCCTGAGAACATTTCACGTCGAACACAATGGTTGCCCCGGGGTACCGCTCGAGGATCTCGCCTGCAAAGATCCCCAGGATCCGATCACCAAACAAAAGGGTACCGGTGTCATCTACCACCCCGATCCGGTCGGCGTCTCCGTCCAACCCGATGCCCAGGTCCAGGTTTTCCCGTTGGACAGTCTGGATCAAGTCCTGCATATATTGCACGACTGTGGGATCGGCCAGATGATTGGGGAACGTGCCATCAGGCTCTAAGTAGAGGCCAATAAACTCGATTCCGTAGGCGTCCAGAAGATCTTTCATAAGAGGGCCTGCAGTGCCGTTTCCCGTGTCAATAGCGAGTCGGAACCTGGGCTCGATGTGGATGTGTTCCCGGGTCCAGTCGATATAAGGGGACACAATGTCCACGGTTTGGCGGGTCCCTCGCTCATGGGTCTTCAGGTAGTTCTCTGTTTCAATCCGTTTCCGAAGGTCCTGGATGCCATCGCCATAGACCGTGTCTTTGCCGAGGTTAATTTTGAAGCCGTTGTATTCCGGGGGGTTGTGGGAAGCGGTGACCTGGATACCGCCATGAACGTCTAACTGGAACAGCGCAAAGTACATGAGAGGCGTTGGGACCGTGCCGAGATCCAGAACAGAGACGCCAGTGTCGCGGAGGCCGTCGATGAGGGCGTCTTTGAGAGGGGTGGAGTGGGGCCGCACATCTTGTCCGACCGCAATCCGGCTCCCACCTCCCTCTTTCAGCACAGAGCCATAGGCCCGGCCCAAGTGATAGGCCAAATCTTCCGTGATTTCTTGACCTGCAATGCCGCGAATGTCGTACTTCCGAAAGATTGACTGATGGACTTGCATGGTGGAAACCTCCGGTTGAGATGTCAAATCTAAGGGGAGGTCCAGGGAATTTCAAGAAAATGTTTTACCAAGAGTATTTCCAGATGGCTGGAAGCAGTGAGGACCAATGCTGGAACGGATATCGAATGATACTGATTTTCTTGGCACTTGTGCGGAAGATCTTCGATAGGCCCGTATAATTTGTGTATGGGCAAGCGTTTTTATACCATCGGGCTGGGGCTGAGTATGGGGATGGGGCTACTTCTTTGGAGTGCCGGTTGTATCCCGCGTCGTCGGCCCCCCCAAGTGCCTCCTACGCAACGCTTTGAGTCTCCACGCATCCGTGTTGCCATCGCTTACAGCAAGCATTTTGAACTCTATGTTCCAGACTCTTTTTGGGTGTACCGCAACAACGAACTTCAAATCAAGTTACCCCCCGGTCAATATCAAGTTCGTGTCATTTCCGCTCAGCCGGCGCCGGTCCACTATTGGGTCTGGTGGGGCTCGTATTCTACCTCCGACTCCGCCGATGCTGTTGTAGATTCGTTGGTATCTGCCGGCTATCCTGCTCAGCGCGTTCGGTGGGGCCGGCGATGGATCTTCCCGTCGGATACCTTAGATGCCAGAGAGTATGCGGTTTTTGTGGGTCCATACACAAGACGTGAAGATGTTCCTGAGGATAGCATCTTCCGGAGAAAGGCAGTTCTTCAAGATCCTCAAGAATCCCAGGAGGAACTCCAACTTGAACTCCTGGGTCCACAGGGCCAGACGTTGTACCATGGTCCCCCTCCTCTTCGTTGGATCCCACACCCCCGGCGTGTTCCCAATTTCACCGTCCTCAATTTCCGGCCTGGGATTCGATTTCGAGGACAAAAAGTGGCACATCGTACTTACCGAGGCATCTTGGAGTTTCGAAACGATGGACTGGGGCACCTTGTGTTGATCAACGAACTGCCGGTGGAGGTCTATCTTTTAGGGGTGGTCCCGAAAGAAATGGGCCCGCAATTTCCCATTGAGGCGTTGAAGGCCCAAGCGATCGTGGCTCGCACCTATACCTACTGGCAATGGGGGAAAGGACGGGCCTATTTCCAACCCTATGATCTGGTCGGCGATTACTCGGTCCAGGCTTACGGAGGCCAGGATGCTCGAACACCTGAGACGGATCGTGCGGTTTGGGAAACCCGTGGGATGGTGGTCATGTATCGAGACCGTCTTGCAGAAACACTGTACCACTCCTGTTGTGGAGGTTATACCGAAGATATGGCGGTTGTTTTTGGCACCTCACGGCCTTACCTACAAGGAGTCTATTGCGGGGAAACGGCCCCTTCTTATCTGCCGGTGGACTCCATTGAACGCTGGATTCTCGACCCTCCTGAGGCCTTTTGTTCCCCGGAAGTCAGCCAATTGACACTGGCGCGCCGGAACTTCCGGTGGCACGTCGAACTGGACCCCAAGACCATCCAGTCCCGTATTCGACAATACTACGGAAAAGACATCGGGAAGATTGTCTATCTCCGGACCCTCAAGCGGAGTCGTTCGGGCCGGATCCTTGCCATGAAGATCCAGGGGATCCTGGATGCCGTGGTCTTACAGAGTCCTTATAGTATCCGCCGGGTGCTTCGGGATCCACCCTTGAAAAGTACACTGTTTATCATTGATTACGAGCGGGGACCCGGTGGGTTGCCCATTCGTGTCATTCTGAACGGAGGAGGGAACGGGCATGGGGTTGGACTTTGCCAGTTAGGAGCGGCGGGGATGGTACGAAGGGGTTACACTGCTCGCCAAATCCTGGCCCATTACTACCCCGGCACCGGGGTCCGCGATCTCTATTGAGCAAGTCGACCCCTCTTTCGGGATGACCCCCACACCTGAAAACCTTTCCGAAAATCCTGAATTTAGTGGTGATGCGTGGGGACCAGGGCTTCTTCCAATTTCGGGTCCCCAACCGGGACCAGGGGGACACGGTGAAGGGCGTTGAGATACACGAACATGAACAGTCCCAAGAAGCCTAGAGTCGCGCCGATCTCTCCAAGGCCGAGAGGAATGTAAGGCTTATGCCAGAGCGTGGGCACGATCTCCATAAACCGTGCGAGCCAGAGTCCCACCAGAACCGTCAAGGCCATACTTCCCAGAATCCAGGGTGTCACCTTGGGTTTTTTCCGGATCAAGACCACAAAGGGGATGACGAAGATCAGGATGAAGGTTGCCCATCCCAGGGGTTTCCACATCCCGACGATGCGGGTGTATAAGAATTCCGTTTCCTCAGGTATATTGCCGTACCAGATGGTGAGCCACTGGGCCCAGAGGAGGTTGGCCCAGAAGGTGGCGAAGGCAAAGAGAAGGATGCCCAGATCATGGAGCACACGTTCGTGGAAGATCTGGTCCCAGGAGAGGCGTTTGCGGACATAAATCGTCATTAAGATGGTAAAAGCCAGGGCTTCCAGGAGGGCTCCCCAGAAGAAATAGCCGCCGAACATCGTGCTGTACCAGACCCGATCCATAGCCATCACCATGTCAAAGGCAATGAAACTCCAGGTCAGTGCAAACAGGATGATGGCGGTGATGCCGAAATTCACGAGCCGTTTTTGAATTTCCGGGATTTCCTGAGGTCCTTTCCAATTCCGTGTCCAGCGGATCCCCCAGAGTGAGTACTCAGGAATGCCATGCTCTTTCAGTATCCCGTAGTCCTCACGTACGGACAAATAGAAGTAGTACCAGACGATGGCAGAAAGGACGAGGACCGGGATCAGTTGGCGGATCACAAAGAAGTTGAACTGCATCCAGACTTTAGGATGGGCATGGTTTGGGTCATAGGACCAGTAAAAGAGGTGCATTTTCCCGAAGAAGATCCCGATAAAGAGGAGCAAACCGATCGGGACAAAGGCGGCGGTGGTTTCTGCCAGCCTCAGGATCGCCCGACCCCAGGTGCCATAAACCCCCCGGATGATCGCAGAAAAGATGACACCAGCATGTGCGATCCCCAGCCAGAACAGGGTATTGACGAGATAGATTTGCCAGAACCGTTGGGGTTCCGTAATCCACAGCCACACAAGAGAAAGGAGTCCGACCCCCATCAAAAGCCAACTCCATCGGAGCCACCGTTTGCCCAGGGCCACTCTGTGGTGCTGGAAGGCCAATTCCGGGATGTTCATGGCTGGAACCTCCGGATCTTCTGGATTTCTCGGAGATAGTGAACAATGCTCCATCGGTCTATGACATTCGTCCCTTCATCGTAGGGCGGCATCAAGATATGACCCTGGCGGATGATTTCGTAAAAATAGCCGTCTTTTCGGACGTTGATATAGATGTCCATCGTCAGATCGGGTGTGGTAAGAGCCGGTGCGATTTTAGCAATGGGGCCGCCTCCGGCTGTCGCTTCTGGCCCATGGCACACCGAACAAAACCGCTCATACAGGACTTTCCCCCGCTTGATCACCGCTTGCGTGTGGGGGAGTGGGTTGGGGACCGCATTCCCTTCGTCCCATGTCCGTTTGGGTTCTCTTCCGGAGCGAGGTACCGTACCCTCGACGGGCAGAAGATAGGAGCGTTCCTGGGGTTTGATGGAGGGCTGGTCGACCATATTTCGGACCCAAGGCTGGGCCTGGGCCAGCCCGACAATCCCCAGCCCCAATCCGATGAAACAGAGACGATTAAGCCACTTCATGGATCTCCTCCGCGTGTGAGGTTTCCAAGATCTCCCGTGCGACCAATTCTCGATCCGGGGGAACCTGGACGAGCAAACCAAACCGGTCGTCACTAAATCGGGGGTCATAGGCAGGTTCATTCACGCGTTTTGGGAGGCGACTGAGCCCAAAGAGTCCCAAAAGGTTTGCAATGGAGCCGATAAGGACCATCAACTCAAAGGTGATCACGACAAACGGTGGAACGGAGATGATCGGTTTCCCACCGACCACCAGAGGCCATGCCACGGAAGTGCCGATGGTCAACAGGAGGGCAAGGCTGATCCCCGTTAAGGAGCCGAAGAGTACGATCCAGCGAATCGGGGAGGGTTTTGGGATGAGGTCGTCTTCAATTTCCGGCACCGGCACTGGAGAAAAGAAGCGCTCGATCTTAAACCCCTGTTCTTTCAGGCTGTGGTATGCCTCTTGGATATCATCGAGATACGGGAAGATGGCAAGGAATCTTTTCATGCCGTGACCTCCTGCTTCCGTGTGGGCACCGGTTGAATTTCCTTTAATTCTGAGATGGGCAACGCCGGGAGGAGCCGTAAGAAGAGAAGGAACCAGAAGAAGAACCAGCCGAAACTCCCTGCCAGAATAGAGAGTTCAATCGGTGAGGGTTTGTAGATCCCCCACGCCGCAGGGATGTAGTCATGGGAAAGGGATGTGACAATGATGTTGAATCGCTCGAACCACATCCCAACGTTGACGAGGAGGGAGACCACGAAGAGAACGGGGATACTTCGTCTGGCCTTTTTGAAGAAGAAGATCAGTGGGAAAACCGCGTTGCAGAAAATCATGATCCAGAAGGGAATCGTATAGGTCCCGAGCGCCCGGAATTTAAAGGCCGCCCATTCGATTTCGTTGCCACTATACCAGGCAAGGAAGTACTCGACCACATAGGCATAGGCGACGATGGCTCCAGTGAGGAGCAACATCTTGGCCAGGTTTTCCAGGACATCGATGGTAAAGTAGTCCTGGAGATACGGAAAGATCTTGCGGATGGGGATCAACAGGGTGATGACCATGGCCACCCCGGAGAAGATCGCACCGGCCACAAAGTAGGGTGCAAAGATGGTGCTATGCCATCCCGGGACAATGGACATGGCAAAGTCCCAGGAAACGACGCTGTGGACCGAAATCACCAGTGGGGTTGCAAATGCAGCAAAGTAGAGGTAGGAAAGCCGATAGTGTTTCCACTCCCGGTGATTGCCTTGCCATCCGAGGGAGAGGAGTGTGTAGAGTTTCTTTCGCCAGCCGGTGCTGTGATCGCGTGCAGTGGCCAGGTCGGGGAGCATACCCACATAAAAGAAGATCATGCTCACAGTCAGGTAGGTCAGCACCGCGAAAACGTCCCAGATCAGGGGAGATCGGAAGTTGATCCATACTTTCCGGAAGTAGTCAAAGGGGAGAAGCCAATAGAACTTCCACGGTCGGCCGAGGTGGATGATGGGGAAGAGGCCGGCGGTCATGACCGCGAAGACCGTCATGGCTTCTGCGATCCGGTAGATGCTGTTCCGCCAGCGGCTGCGGAAGAGATAGAGGATGGCGGAGATCAGGGTTCCGGAGTGGGCAATCCCGACCCAGAAGACAAAGGTGGTGATATAGGTCCCCCATCCCACGGGGTTATTCAGTCCGGTGACGCCCATCCCGTGGTGCACTTGATAGGCAAAAGCGGTGACCCCCAGGCCGATCAGCAGGAGATTGAAGCCCTGGAGGGCGAAGTATTTCCAGCCTGGTCGGGAAAGAAGAAGCCGAAGGGCGTCTTGGGTAATCTTTCTGTAGGTCATACCTCATTGACCTCCGTAAATCTCTTCAAATACGTGACCGAAGGACGCGTATTCAAGTGTTCAAGGACACGGTATCGACGAGGGTTCCGGAAAAGTTTGGCCACGCGGCTTTCAGGGTCTTTGGTGTTTCCGAACACCAACGCTTCAGCGGGGCAGGCCTGGACACAGGCGGGCTGGATTTCTCCATCCCGGACCAGCCGTTGTTCGTCTTTGGCACGGTCTTTGGCGTATTTAATCCGCTGAATGCAAAAGGTGCACTTTTCCATGACCCCCTTCTCGCGAACAGTCACATCCGGGTTGAGTTGCCAATTCAGAGGCTCCGGGAATTTGAAGGTATACCAGTTGAAACGTCGGACTTTGTAGGGACAGTTGTTGGAACAATATCGTGTGCCGACACAGCGGTTATAGACCTGTTCGTTGAGGCCGTCGGCGCTGTGGACGGTCGCAAAGACCGGACATACCGGTTCACAAGGAGCATTGTCACACTGCTGGCACATCATGGGGATAAAGTGGACCGTGTGGCTCTGTTCATCGAAATACCGCTCGATTCGGATCCAGAACATCTCCCGGCCCTGGACGATGAGTTTTTCGCCGACCGTTGGGATGTTGTTCTCCGCCATGCATGCCACCACACAGGCCGCACACCCAACACACTTCTCCGTATCTACCACCAGGCCCCAGTGATAAGGGCTCTCGTGCTCTGGGAACTTTTCTTTGTGGTATTCACGGTAGAAGGCGGCGGTTGCAGGGAACTCTTTTTCGAACTCTTCCTCGTAGGTCGGCTCGAGTTCACCCTCATGCTCCAAGTAGACCCCCAGCGGGATCGTTTGGGCAACCTTTCGACCCTCTAAGGTTTCTGCCCCGTCCGTATGGGCCAGGTGAACCCGACGGCCGGTTTTCTCCAGTTGAACTGAAATCCCCGTCCACTTCAGGGAAGAGGTTCCGTTCTGCGCTTCTATGAGAACAAAGGCATTGACTCCCTTGCCGGTGGCGTACCGGCCAAACGCTGTGTGTCCCTGTCCGGTTGCGAGGGCCACCACACCCCGGCGGATCCTCGGGTAGGTCCGAATCGGGAGTTCGACGGATCCTCGGGAGGTCGTCAGTCGGACGACGTCCCCCTCTTTCAAGTTCCACGCACGGGCATCGTCAGGATGGACTTCTAACACACTCTGCCAACTGACCTTGTTCAGAGGATCGGGAACCTCTTGGATCCAAGGTCGGTTGGCCATCCGACCGTCATACAACCGGAGACTGGGGTAGACAACAAGAGCAGGCGTGGAAGGAGGGTCAGGTTGGGGAACTTCGGGCAATTGCTTGGGTTGAAGTTGGATGGATTTTGTGGCGTCGGAACCCTTGAAGAGCCCGCCCTTCTGTAAAACCTCTCGCCAGAATTCGTCGAACGGTCGCGAATCCCCGACTTTTTTCTGGATTTTCTGCCAGTGCGTTCGGAGATACTCGACGAAGGTTTCGGGGACCGAAATCCCCAATTGTTGCCCTAATTGGATCAGGAGATCCCCGAAGGCTTGGCTTTGGAAATGGGGCACGGGTTGCATACCCGGCTGTTGGATCGAATACACCCCTTCATAGGGCTCGGCATCTCCCCAGTCCTCCAGAAACTGGCGGATGGGGAACACCACATCGGCAGCCTCGGCCGTTTCGTTCGGATAGGGGGTGAAAACGGCCATAAATTTGAGCCGCTTTCGGGCCTCATCTGCTTGGAGAATGCTGGGAAAGGCATAGAGAGGGTTCCGGTCATACACCAAGAGGACTTCGGTCTCTTCTCCCCATCCTTCGACGAACTTGGCCAAGGTTTCAAAAGATACCGCACGATCCCAGGATGACCTGCCGCGCCATTGAAGAGGCGCCTGTTCGCCTCCCTTCAGGGCAGTCAGTGCCAGGGCTGCAATCCAGCCGGTGACCTGGATGGGATCACCAGCACCGAGGTTCCCTCCTAAAATCAGCGGACGTTTTGCCTCCGATACGGCCTTTTTCAAGTGTTCAAATTCGGCCTCGGAGACACCTGTGAAGGAGAGAACGGCCGATCGGTCAAATTGTTGAGCCCACGCTCGAAGGGTCTGGGGAATTGGGTGGGAGAGGGTTCCGGACTCGATCATTTCGCGGAGGAGCAACCCTGCGAGCCAGGGCTCGGTGCCTGGACGTGGGGCGATCCAGCGGTCGGCCTTACTCCCGGTCAGGGAAAGCCGAGCCTCGACTTGGATGTGATGGAGTCGGTGTCTGGCGTCGCCCCGACGCTGGGCGTACATTCGGGTAAATTCCACAGGCGAAAGCCAGGTCTCCAAGAAATCCGCACCGAAGGAAACTACGAGGTCTGCCTTTTCAAAGTCTGGCCACGGGATTTCACGAGTCCCGAAGAGCGCTTCGCTTGCACTCAGGAGTGCGTCTTGAGAGAACGGTTCGTAGGGTACGATCCGGACACCACCGAGGGCTTCACTCCACTGCCGAAGGAAGGACTCCATAGCCCCGGTCAGGGGAGGCGTCAGCCACGCGATCTTGTCCGGAGGGGTCTGCTTCAACGTTTCGATCAATGCCTGCAGGGCTTGATCCCACTCGACGGCTACGAGTTGGCCGTCGGGATTCCGGAGCAGTGGAGAAGGCAAACGGTCGGGGTTATAGAGCCCCTGGAGGGCGGCCTCACCGCGCATACAGTGCCGACCTCGGGATACCGGGTGATCCGGGTTCCCCTCGACCTTGATGATGCGTCCTTCACGGACCTTGACCAAAAGGCCACAGTGGGCGGGGCATTCCTGGCAGGTTGTGGCGTACCACTGGGGAATTCCAGGGACCACATCTTCAGCCGGGATCAGTTGGGACACGACTTTTTCGACTTTGGACCGTGGGGGCTTACAAGCCACGAGGGGAAGTCCAACAGCCGCGGCACTCCCCGCCCCGAGGATTTTCAAGAAATCTCGTCTGGTGATCTCACCCATTCAGAACCTCCCTACTTGTGACATGTCCAACACTCTCTGGGTGCCTTCCGTTGGTTATGGCAATTGAGACACCATCCCATGCCCAAGGAACTCACTTTTTTCGCGACGGTCATCTCTTGAACAGGTCCGTGACAGGTTTGGCATTGGATTCCCGCCCGTATGTGCCGTTTATGGGAAAAATACACAAAGTCCGGAAGGTCGTGCACTTTGGTCCACTCGATCGGTTTCTGGTCGTTCCAATACTGTAGGAGGATTTGGATTCCGGGCTTTTTGGGATCGGTGTATTTATGGCACCCCATGCATTTCCGCACGGAAGGAAGTCCCGCCACGGTAGACCGGTCTGCGAAGGAGTGACAATACATGCACTCCATTTTCAGGTTCTGGACGTGGATTTGGTGGTTAAAGGGGATGGGTTGTTCTGGCGCGGTGGTTCCACGCTGCGCCCCAATGAAAAGCCCGATGCCAACGATGAGGAGAAAAAGAAAGATCCCGATACCGAAACGACGCTTCATTTTCCGGTTGCCTCCCTCATGAATACCCGTTGAAAAACGGCAATTATTATAAGGGCTTGACTGTTTCAGTCAACTTTTGCTTACTAATCGCTCATTCCGAAATGCTCAGTTACTCTAAGCGTGTGAGGACAAACGCGCCTTTCGATATGCCAGAGCCGCTTTGAGGAAGTGGTAGAACAACGGGTGCGGGCGGAGGGGACGACTCTTGAATTCCGGATGGAACTGGACAGCGATGAAGAAGGGGTGATCCGGGATTTCCACGATCTCGACAAGGGTTCCATCCGGCGAGATCCCTGAAAGCCGCATCCCATGCTGTTCGAAAAGGGCCCGATATTTGGGATTGAATTCGTAACGATGACGGTGTCGTTCAACAATCTGTTCTTGGCCATAAACTTCGTATGCACGCGACGGGCGAGCCAGGATCGCCGGGTAGCCTCCTAATCGGAGCGTGCCTCCATACGGCGTGTCCTCCCCTTGTCCTGGAAGCAATGTGATCACAGGGTAGGGGGTGTCCGGATCGAACTCCTTTGAATTGGCCTGGGGCCAGCCGATGACATGGCGTGCGAATTCAATACACGCCACCTGCATCCCCAAACACAGGCCCAGGTAAGGGACCTTCTGTTCACGGGCATACCGGACCGTTTGGATTTTGCCTTCAACCCCTCGGTGTCCGAAACCGCCGGGAATAAGGATGCCGTCAACATCCGCAAAATAGGGCTCCGGTCCCTCCTTTTCGACCCATTCGGTATTCACAAGACGGACTTGTAAGTCGGCCTGAAGTGCACACGCTGCATGGTCCAGGGCTTCAAAAACGCTCTTGTATGCATCCTTTAAATGAACATATTTCCCCGCCAGCGCGATTGTGACGGTGTGTTTGGGGGACCGGCACCGCTCCACCCATTCAATCCAGTCCTCTAACGAAGGCTCCGGAAGGTCCCATCCGAGGCTTTCCACAATGATTTGGTCCACCCGACGATCTTTGAGAATCAACGGGACTTTGTAAATATTCGCAACATCGGGTTCTTCTATGACATGGCCGCGTGGGAGGTTCGCAAACAAAGCGATTTTGTCTTGGGCCTCCCGTGGGAGTTCAGACTCAACCCGACACAACAGCAGATCGGGCTGGATCCCGATTTCCCGGAGTTTCATGACGGAGTGTTGGGTCGGCTTGGTTTTGACTTCCCCTGCGCTGGGGATGAACGGTACCAAGGTGATGTGGATGAAAAACGTCTTTTGGGGCCCTTCCTCGAGCCGCATCTGTCGGATGGCTTCCAGAAACGGCAAACTCTCGATATCCCCGACCGTTCCACCAATTTCGGAGATGACCACATCCACATCTGGCTTTGCCAGGAGTCGGATCCGTGATTTGATTTCTTCGGTGAGATGGGGGACCACCTGGACGGTTTTCCCCAAGAATCGGCCTTCCCGTTCCTTCTGAATCAAACTGAAGTAGACTTGTCCTGCGGTCACGTTATTGAAGCGGGTCATGTTTTCGTCTAAGAACCGTTCGTAATGGCCTAAATCGAGATCCGTTTCTGCACCGTCCTCGGTCACGAAGACCTCACCGTGCTGATAGGGGTTCATGGTCCCGGGGTCCACATTCAGATAGGGGTCAAATTTCAGGAGGGAGACTCGAAGGCCACGACGCTTCAAGAGGAGGCCGATGGAGGCGGTGGCGATTCCTTTCCCCAGGGAAGAAACCACACCACCTGTCACAAAAATGTACCTCGGCATTCGTCTATTATCGGCAATGGGTGGGACGTTTTCAAGTTGAATCAATCCTCCATGACATTTCCTTGATTCACAGGACGAAGAGTCCATAGAATTCCATCGTGCGAAGGGAACAGGTACCTATGGATCGATCCCGTTCTTCAGTGGCCCAGTCAGGTGTGCTTCCCGTGGTTTGGATTGGGATCGGTTTGAACCGCGGCTGCCGGAAACAAATATTGCGGCAAACGTGGAATCTCTTGTCGCACTTTTTGTTCCGAATCAAGGCAAGTCCGATTTACGAGACTCCCCCCATCAGTGCGATTCCCCAGCCCCCCTACTGGAACCTTGTGATTCGTGCTTATACATCCCTGTTGCCGTGGGAACTGTTTCGACGGCTGAAGACTGTCGAACGCCAGGTCCAGCGGCTACCTGAGAAGCGATGGGGGGCCAGAGAGATGGATCTGGACCTTTTGTTTTATGACCACCTTGTTTGGCGGACACCCGAACTCTCTATCCCCCATCCCAGACTGCATGAACGGGCGTTTGTCTTAAGGCCAATGGCCGACATCGAGCCCACCTGGCTCCATCCAGTGTACGGGAAAACTATCCAAGAATTGCTCCAGGATCTCGACAAAGTCCCTGATTTTCCAAAGGTTTCATTCCCCCTGTTTACCTGACCATTTTTTGCCTTTTATAATTAGGCCGGCCTGAGCCGCTGGATCATGGATGAAATTCACAGGACTTCGAAGTGAGGATCGATGCAAATTCTCAACACTTAAGGGTCTACGGATGTACTATTTGAGCATTTTTCATCGAAGATGAGTCACCTTCATATCGGATATATTGACGGAGCGCGATTTAAAGAGGCCTTTATTGCCGGCGGGACTTGGGTGATCCATAACCGAGACCGTCTGAATCGCATTAACGTCTTTCCCGTTGCGGATAAGGACACAGGAACCAACCTCCAGATTACCTTTTTGCGGACCATCCAAAAGATCCGGGACGTAGAAGAACGGTCTCTTGGTGAGATGGTGAAGGCCATCGCCCGCGAACTGATTGTGGAGGCGAGGGGAAACTCCGGCGTCATTTTTTCTCAATTTTTCTCTTCTTTGGCCGCTGCTTTGGAACAACACCGTAAGATTCATGCCCCTGAATTTGTCGAAGCCTTAAAACACGCCATCCACCGAACCTATGAAGGACTGGAGAGCCCGAAAGAGGGCACCATTCTCACCGTCATTCGGGAGAGCGTAGAACAAACCATCCAACAACATGCCCACGAACGGGATGTTTTCTATTTGCTCAAGAGGCTGCATGAACATGCACAGAGGACTCTCGAGAAAACCAAAGAAATGCTCCCTCAACTGCGTAAGGCACAAGTTGTCGATGCCGGAGGGATGGCCTACGTTCTCTTCCTCCAAGGTGTCCTGAAACTTTTGAGGGAAGGCAGACATGTTGTCGAAACCCTCTTGGAAAAGATCCATGATGTCCAAGAAACAGAAGAGGTGTTCTTTGACGAAACTCCAAACTTCCGTTTCTGCACCGAGGCTGTGCTCCGAACCTATTCCAAGAAAATCAACCGACAGCGAATTATGGAGGCCCTCCGATCTTTTGGAGATTCTCTGGTCGTCGTCGGCCAGGAAGATACATATCACATTCATATCCATACGGATACGCCCAACCAAGTGTACCAAGCACTCGGTGTATTTGGCGAAATCGTCCGTAAAAAAGTGCAAGACATGATTGCCCAGTCTCAGGGAATCCAGAAGAAGGCCGTCACAGTGGCGATGGATTCGACTTGTGATTTACCGGTGAGGCTTAGAGAAGAACTTGGAATCTTGATCGTGCCCCAACAAATCGTATTAAAAGACCGAATTTTGAAGGATCGAATCGACATTCAGCCCGAGGAGGTTCTATCCCGTCTGGTACGAGGGGAAGAGGTCAAGACCTCACAAGCCACGCCGGAGGACATCCGAAGAGTTTATGAGAAGGCTTTGGAAAAAGCCGATCATGTTTTAATGTTGGTGGTTTCATCAAAACTCTCCGGAACTTACCTGAATTGTATGAATGTCGCCCAACTGTTTGAAGGGCGTGTCACAGTTTTTGATACTCTCTCCATCTCCTTGGGGATCACCCTGCAGGCGTTAGAAGCGTTGGACCTTGCAGAACAGGGACTTCCTCCAGAGGAAATCGTTGAGATCTTGAAGAAAAAACGAGATCGAGCCCTCCTGTATTTTTACTTGCCAACGCTGAAGTACCTTATGCAGGGAGGCCGGATTGGGCGCGTCCAGGGGCGGATCGGGATGTTCCTCAAACTCCGCCTTTTGATGGCACTCGAGGAGGGTGCCATTGTTAAAAAAGAAACCGCCTTCAGTGAAGGACGGATTATTCAGAAACTCAAGAAACGCCTCCTGCAAGAAATCCCAAAAGATCAACCTTATGACTTTGCTGTAGCCTGGAATACCGATGGCCACGTGTTGAAAGAATTGGAACCGTTTATCCGAGAAAACTTTACCGTTCGGAGGTTTCTAACCGGCACCATCACGCCGGTGATCAGTGTCCATACAGGCCCCCACGCATGGGGCGTCTTCGCCTCCCCGGTGGTGTCCCCGAGGTAGCCTCCTTTGTCGCATCCCCTGTGTAGCGAGCGTTTGTATTCTCTGTGTGAGGTGTGTAAAATGAGATCATGCGTCATCGGTGGTTCGTACTCTTCATACTTGGGGCCGTAGGAGCACCCCTTTCTGTATCGGCACAAGGGTGGGACTCTGTTTGGGTCTCTCTCGAGTCATCTCCTCCTTACAGTCCCACCACGTTGACCCAGATCGCCGTGGGAGACACATTATTTCTTCGAGTGGGATTCAGCACGACGGACACCCTCAGTCAGTTCACCTTGGGGCTCACATACGACACGCGGAAGTTTTCACCCATTGAAATCGGTTTTGACGTGGTTGATGCTGTCACGGGACAACCTTTCGATGCATGGACATTTTGGAGTCCAACGTCTTTTAGTCAAACTTGCGGGATCCCGATCGGCGACTCCCTCTGTATTGCTACCTGGTTTGGTATGACCCTGATGGGGTCCCTGTTCCCTTTACCTCCAGGGCAGTGGATGGTGGGGACCCTTCGACTGGTCGCCACTTCGCCGGGTCCTACTGTATTGGTCCCTGCATATCTGGATACCAGCACTTTTAAACTTCCCATCCCCCTCTTGGTGGAGATTCAGACATCTGTTGCAGAAAACACGCCAAAGCAAGATCAAAAACTACGCATTGTTTACCAGGAAAGCCAAGGGGTTCTTAAAATAACGGGGACTCGTCCTTCTCAGGTGACCTTAGATTTATGGGACGTCACGGGACGAAGGATTTGGCAGACTCGTGTTCGATTTTCTCCTCCGCTCCTCTTGCTTCCCCTTCATTCTCACTTCACTGGATCTTCCGTTTATCTGCTTCGTCTCCGAACAGAACAGGGCGAAACGTATCTCTTCAAGATCTGGGGTACTCGCTGAGGATTAGAATGATCTGGCTATGGGTCCTGGTTCTCACCATTCCCCTTTCTGACCAGCCGGTGTGGGAATCAGTCTCGGGATTTTATTCCACCGGAGGAGGGTTTGCGGACATGAACGGGGACGGGTACCCGGATCTCTTTGTGGCCAACGGGAACGACATGGCTGCACAGCCTAACCATGTGTTTGTGAACGACGGAGGAACCCTCCAATTCCTTCCCACCTGGGTATCCCAAGACTTGCAATATTCTGGCCATTTGGCCGTGGGGGACCTCAACCAAGATGGCTGGCCGGATCTGGTCGTGGCCAACTATTCTGGCTACACCGTCGGGTGGCCCCCACAACTCAGCGTGGTCTACCTCAACGAAGGGGGGACCCTTTCTCCCACTCCTTCCTGGGTTCCAGCGGATTCCTTCCGGAGTTTCTCCTGTGCCTTGGGGGATTACGACAATGACGGGGACCTGGATGTCGTTTTTGCCGCAGGGGAGCGGTATAGCCAGCATCCAGATGTCCTTCGTCTCTATCGGAATTTAACCCAGGAACCGGATTCGGGACTCCTCACATCCATCCCTGTGTGGACCTCTGCACAAGCTTATTATGCGTATGACGTGACCTTTGCCGACCTCAACCGGGACGGATGGCTGGATCTCGTTGTTGCCGTTGATGGGGGCAGGAATATGGTGTTTTTGAATGAGCAGGGGAGTTTCCCGACAACACCCAGTTGGACCTCCGCAGATACCTATGGGACGATCCAAATTGCGGTTGCGGACGTGGATCGCGATGGGTGGCCGGATCTCGCAGCCGCAGATAACGGCCAATTGGGAGGGATCTCTCGGTTTCGACTCTACCGGAATGTCCAAGGAACCCTGGAAGCGCAGGCCTCCTGGGTCTCCGAAGAACCCCGGACGTATTGCTCCACGGTGGCATTCGCAGACTTGAATGCAGATGGGTACCCGGAGTTGGCAGGAGGTGGATGGTGGGAACCCGTGGTCGTCTATGAAAATCTCCAGGGTGACTTGTCTCCTGTGGCATCCTGGTCGTATTTAACCCCCAACTCGAATAACTTGGTCTGTGAGCACATTACCTTTGCGGATGTCGATTTACACGCTTTGGTGACGGTAGAGGAGACCTTGGAAATTTGGGCAGGCCGACCTGCCTTTGGGGCTTGGCCGTTGCGTCACTTCCCCGTCCATTCCGTCCTCGAAGTCCTGGCACAAAATGTCCAAACTGGGGTATGGGACACCCTTTCCCCCTCGCAATGGACGCTTCTGGTGGAATCCGGATGGATCACGATTGCAGATCCAGGATACCCGGTCTCCATGTACCGGATCCGATACCAATCCTCGATGGCTGTCGATCTCTTGGTAACGAACTGGGCTCCAGGCGCGGGCAATTTCCTTTTCGAGAACACGTTGGTGGCCGTGGAAGAGCGGAGAGGTACGGATCGACCGAACCCCAGAGAACCCGTTGTGTTTCCCAATCCCACCCCCGGCCCCCTGTCGATCCTCACCCACGAAGATCTTCGTCAAATTGAGGTGTTGGATCGTGTAGGGCGAATCGTGCCCGTCATTATGGGGTCTTTCAAAAAAGGCAATATTCATGTGACCTTACCCAAAGACCTTCCTCAAGGAATTTATATCCTTCGGATCCATACCCCCACGAAAACTTATCGTCTGCCCGTAATCCTCCTGAGATAAAAGGTTCAGAAATTCCAGGATAAATAAAACTGTCTGAACTTGTTTTCCGTTTATAAAGCGCCTATAATGAGGTGGAGGGAGGCGAGAGACCATGCAACAATCCGTCCATCGCTCTTTACTCTTGCAGACCTTCATTCTCTTTGCTCTCCTATCCTTGGTGGGCGGGGTTACCTATCGGTTGATGTCGCGGGGAACTCGACTCCTCAAGGATTATCATCGAACTTGTACGGCCTTTGACCAACTCACAGAACTCGAACTGGAACTCACTCAACTTCAGAAAGATTTGTCTCAATTCTGGATCCAGCCTCTCCATCCCAAAGAACTCCGCCCCCGCATCTTGCAAATTCAGACCCTTGGGGATCGCCTCCGGTCCCTGGGGCTCCTCGGTGAAGACTGGGATGCCTTTCGGACAACTTTAACTGCACAGTTCGACAAATTTTCCAAAGTCCCGGTCGAGAATCGGGCTCAGCAAAATCAGGTCGCGGCCCAACTCATCCGAGTGCTTCAGGACTTTGAGCCGTCAATCGAAGTCAATCGGCAGGCGCTTCAGTCTCATCTTTCCGTGCTACGCCGTCAGACCGAACAGTTTCCCTCGCGAGTTCGACCGTGGTTTCTTGTGAGTGTACTCTTGACCTTTTTGGTTTTGGTTGTGGTGGTGTATCGGTACACCGAGGTTCTTCTCCAGGCCTATCAACGTCATGAAGAAGAGATGCGGCAACATTTAGACCGAGAGCAACAATTACGGGCGTTAGCCTCCACCTTAAGCGGGATCACCGATCTCGAGTCTTTAATGAGCGAATTATTACCCAATGCGGTGAAGTTGGTCCACGCAGATGCTGGAACGGTTGCCGTGTACGATCGTGAACGGGGAGCCATCTTTTACCCTTACCACTACAATTTGCCCGAGTCGCTGAAACAAGTTGTAGTGCCCAAGGATGCGGGACTGGCAGGCGAAGTTCTCCGAACCGGACAAATTCACGTATTAGACGATTATCGTCAGCATCCCTCGGCCTTGGCCCCATGGATTGAGGCTGTGGTGCGTGCAACCATCGCATTGCCCTTAGCGGTCGAGGGGGAATTGGAAGGGGTCTTGGGCTTTTTCCGACTACACCGGGAGGACCCCTTTTCCCAAGAGGAAGTTGAAACAGCCCGGGTCGTTGCAGATATTGCCGCCGTCGCTTTACATCGCGCCAAACTCCATCTCAAAGAGCAGAAGAGAGCCTCCCAACTGGCGGTCGTTTCTGATATCGCACAACATATCTCTCACTTGTACGATGAAGCACTGATCCTTCAAGAAGCCGCAGATGCCCTGTTCCGTGCCTTTCATTTTTACGATGTGATCCTTTTTACCTATGATCCAGAAAATCAAGAAATCTGGATCCGAGGGCGAGCAGGATGGGGCGTTCGTCCCAGTGCGCAACTTCGCTGGCCTTTGTCCCGGACCGGGATTATCCAGTGGGTCATCGAACAGCGGAAACCTTTGTGTGTGAACGATGTCACCAGGGACCCACGATACAAGCCATTTATGCCGAAGACTCGTTCAGAAGTGTGTGTTCCGATCCTTGAAGAAGACCGGGTAATTGGAGGGATGAATATCGAAAGTGAACGTCCCTATGCCTTTGATGAAGCGGATATTTCGACATTGACCGCACTGGCTGCGGAGATCGGGATCGCATTAAAGAATGCACGACTCATTTCCTCGCTGGAGCGTCGTCTGGATGAACTCTCCGCCCTCTATCAAGTCGGGCGAGCCGCCGCTTCTACCCTCCATTTAGACGAACTTATGGAGGTGATCTACCAGGAGGTTACACGGGTTTTCCATGCCGATGCCTTTTTCATTGCACTGTACGATTCGGACCGTGAAGAATTGGAGTACCGAATCCGCGTTGACCAGGGTCTTCGGGAGCCTCCGACCCGGCGCCCTCTGGACCGGGGCTTAACCGCAACCATCGTCCGTACCAAGAAACCCATTGTGATTTCTGATTTCCAGAAAGAAAAGGACCAATTCCCAGAAGTACAGTATTGGGGAACCATGGAAGCCCCGGATTCTTGGATCGGCGTTCCGCTTTTGCGAGGGGAGGAGGTCCTTGGCGTAATGTCTCTCCAAGCCTACCGTCCCCATGCATATGGAGAGACCGAACAGAAGATCTTAATGGCCCTTGCAGATACCTTGGCCCTGGCGATCCACAACGCACGATTGTTTGAGGAAACTCGCCGGCAGGCACAAATGGTCTCCGCTCTTCACCATGTCCTTCGATATGCTGCACAGGAGACATCCTTGGAGGACCTCCTGGAGTCGACCTTAACCGAAATGGCCAAAATTCTCCATGTCCCTTACGGGGCCATTTGGGTAGGGGAAACGAGAGTGACATTGGGAATTCCTGATGCATGGGTCCAGGAAGTTTGTAGCCAGTTTCAAGATTACCGTTTCCCACTGGATCGGACTGTCGCGATTTCTCGGCGTTCCCTTCAGAGAGAACAGATGGACCCGTCCGTAGCCTCCCTTTTAGAGTCGTGGGGGATTGAAGCGCTGGTGTTGGCACCCATTCGGATGAGGGGGCAACAGATCGGATCCATCGCATTTCTTTCAGAATCTCCACGGTATTGGACGGAAGAGGAAGTCGAGTTCGTGACCTCCGTGGGCCAACAATTGGGAGATGTTTTGGATCGGCAACGCCTGATGATCCAGATCCAAGAACAGGCACGTCACTTGCAAAGTGTACTGACCAATGTTCAAGAAGGGATCCTGTTGATGGACCCCCAAAACCGGGTGATCCTTACAAACCCTCTGGCCGAAGAGTATCTCGATATTCTGGCGGCTGAGATTCGTCAAGGGGCGCTTTTGAAAATAGCAGGCCGGGATATTGAGGAGTTCCGAGAGCCCCACCCGGAGGTAGGCTACCATGAGGTTGAGGTCTCCCATCCGCACCCTCGGGTCTTTGCCATTCAGATGTCTCCCGTCTTAGAAGAGGATGCAATCCGTGGCTGGGTGATGGTGATTCGAGAGATCACAAAAGAGAAGGAACTACAAATGAAATCGGCTTTACAGGATCGGTTAGCCACAGTGGGACAACTGGCCGCAGGTATTGCGCATGACTTCAACAACATCCTGACGGTCATCATTGGGACGACAGAACTTTTGTTGACGAGGCGTGCCCTGACGGACGAGGTTCGTTCCCAGATGAAGATCGTTTTGGAGCAAGGGCAACAGGCCGCGGCACTGATCCGACAAATTTTAGATTTCAGCCGCCAGAGTCGGCCGAAGTTCCAGCCGTTGATGCTGGAACCTTTCCTGAAGGAAGCAGTGAAATTTCTTCGCAGGACGCTCCCAGAGTCCATACACATCCACCTGGAAACGGAGCCGGGACGCCATCTCATTGAAGGGGACCCCTCTCAAATCCAACAAATCCTAACGAATCTTGCTGTGAACGCGCGAGATGCCATGCCTACGGGAGGGGAGTTGACGCTCCGTCTTCGCAGCCTTACCGTGGACGAGGGAGAAACCCCACCCGTGCCTGGCATGGAGCCTGGTCCTTGGGTTGTCTTAGAAGTCTCGGATACGGGGTGTGGAATCCCACCGGAGGTGCTACCGAGAATCTTTGATCCGTTTTTCACTACAAAACCGCGTGGGGCTGGGACTGGGTTAGGATTGGCGCAAGTCTATGGGTTAGTCACGCAACATCGGGGCTTCATCGACGTAGAGAGTGAGGTCGGCAAAGGTACCACGTTTCGATTGTATTTCCCTGTTTTAGAGGAGAAGCCCCTCAAAAATCAGCGCCCTTCTTCGAAACCCTCCAGAATTGGGCATGGAGAAACCGTCTTGCTGGTCGAAGATCATGATGTGGTTCGGCAAACCGTGGAGGCCCTTCTCCAACAATTGGGGTTCCGTGTGATTTCTTGTACTTGTGGGGCAGAAGCCGTTGAAGTCTTTCGAAAACAACACCACGACATTGCATTGGTCCTCACCGATATGGTGATGGAAACCATGTCCGGAGAGGAACTATTCCACACCCTCCGAAAGATGGATCCTCAGGTTAAAGTGGTAATCATGTCGGGATATCCTCTCCATGCTGAAAAGAAGACCCTCCAACAAGAGGGGCTTGCAGGGTGGATCCAGAAACCCATCAGTGCCGGGGAGTTGGCATCGCTTCTGGCAAGGATCCTCTCTTCCCAGGAACCGCCGAGTTAGTTGGAAGGCTTCGGAATCAAAAAGCCATAGGTGATGTCGTGGAGATATTTTCGCAATGCTTTCTGGACTTGGGAAGGGGTCAGTTGGTCTAAGGCCATGGGAAGACGATAAAACTGTTCTGCGCCAAATCCCAGATATTCAAACATCAAGAGATTGCTCACCAAGCCGGCCGTGGATTCTTGTCTGAGAAACGTTCGGGTTTGCCACAGATTTTTCGCGCGCTTTAAATCCTCTTCCAGGATCGGGCCCGTCAGGATGTGGTCCAGTTCCCGTTTCAAGAGTTGAAAGGCTTCTTGCGGTTGGGCTGAGGAGAAATAGAGGTAGCCGTAGTTTGCTCGGCGTGCCGAAAGCCCGGCACCCGTAGCATAGGTGAGCCCGTACTGCGTTCGAAGTGTATCCCAAAGTCTGTCGTCTAACACCGACAGCCCGAGAAGGGTTGCCGGATACTCAGGGTCTCGGAACGAGGGACCGGGAAACTTCCCCGCCAGGTATGCCGTTTGGAGCGGAAGGGTATCCGTGACCAACGTATCCCGGAAATCAAGGGGAGGAACCTTCGGCACAGGGTATGGAGCCTGGGGTATCTCACCAAACGTCTGGTTTAACCATCGGAGAACGGAGTCTCGTTGATAGTGTCCGGCCACCGCGATGATAAACGCCCCGCTTTTCAGGAGAGACTTCCAGTAATTTTGGACGTCCGTCAACGTGAGACGTTCCAGGCTCTGGACCGTTCCATCCGGTCGGGTCCGATAAGGGTGATTCCTGTAAAAGAGGGTATTGACGAGATCCCACACTCGATCATCCGGGTTTACTTCTCGACGGCGTGCGGCCATCAACATTTGACGTCGGTATTTTTCAAAGGCTTTTTCGTTGAATTGGGGGTGAAGAAATGCATCACCTGCCATGCGAATTGCGTCCCCGAGGTATTGATCCAATGCATGGATGGTCATGATGGAGAAGTCATTCTGTGTGTTCACCCGGAGGTCAATCCCCAAGGTCGCGAGTTTTTGTTCAAACTGTGGGTATCCCAAGGATTCGGAGCCAGCCAGTACGGTCCGAAGGGTTAACAATTCGAGGCCGGCCTGACTCGTGTCGAGTTTCGCCACGCCCCCTTTGATCAGGATCCCTACACTGGCCGTGGGAACTTCGGGAAGCGCCACAAAAATCACGGGGATTCCATTTTTCAGTGCAAACCGCTCAATCTTCGGCTGCTTGGCAGGTTGGCAACTCAAAAGACTCAACCCTACAATGCCCAGCGTTCGCCACTTCATCCCTGAACCTCCTCGGGCAATAAAACCCCTTCTACATGTGGCTGATTGAGCAAGTATGTCTTGACGAAACGTTGGAGATCCTCAAGGGTCACCTGGCGAACATGGTCTAAGTACGTGCGGTAGTATTCCCAATCAGCGATCGTTACCCAGAAGGACAGCGAGATGGCGTACCGGGAAGCGGTTTCTTGCTCTTTATAGTAATCAATCTCCATGGCTTGCTTGGCTTTTTCTAAATCTTCTTCCGTGAAGAACCCCGGTTGGCTCATTTCTTTGATGAATAGATCCAAGCGTTTCCGAAGAGGCGTGACTTTCTCCGGTGAGGTTTCAAACGAAAAAGAGATCTCTCCCCCGTATCGTTGCGTGTAATATCCGAAGGAGGCTCGAGAAGCCAGCCCCGAATCCACAAAGACCGATAGGAACCGTGAACCCGGCATGTTCATAATCGTCCCCAAAACGTCTCCCACATAGGTATCTTCGGTCTGTTTCCCTACGTTGGGTCCCGCATAGAGGTACCGAATGGAGGCCGTTTGAACGGGAAGGTGAAGGATCACTTCCTTGGTGGTTTGGATATGGGGGACGATAGGTAACTCCGGCCGTTTCCCCGTTTTTCCCCATACACTCCAGAGCGCACGGATGGCCTTTTCCGCCTGGTCAAAATCGAGGTCCCCTGCAACGATGAGGATGCAGTTCTCAGGGTTATAGAAATCCCGCTGGATCTGAAGTAGGAGGTCCCGGGTTGCACCCCGGATCGCGGAGGTATCTCCGATGACGTTTTTACGGTAAAAATACTTTCCATAAAAGGCCTCAGAGACTGCGTGGGAAAAGATGTAGTAAGGATTGGAGAAGTCGCGATGGTATTCGTCTAAAACGACCGTCTTCTCATTTTCCAGTTCCTTTTCATCAAATAACGGATAGAGGATTGCGTCCCGCATGAACTCCAGCCCCTCGTTGAGGAGGGAAGATGGGAGCGTATAGTGGTATTCCACCCTCTCCGTCGACGTGGAGCCATTAAAAACGATGCCCAATTCCCGAAGGCGTTTCATGTAGGCGAGTTGTGTGGGATAGGTCTTATTTCCCTTGAAAAGCATGTGTTCGTACAAATGGAAAACCCCATTGGAAACAGGGGTCTCGTACGTGCCACCTGCGTGAAACGCCGTGACAATGGTGACCAGGGGCGCAATCCGATTCTGTACAAGGATCACTTGAAGGCCATTGTCCAATGTAAAAGTCCGAGTGGGGAGTCCCGAAGCAATCCCAATCCAGAGTCCTACTGCAATCCCCAGCATAGGGAGTTTTTTCATGTGTGTGCCTCCTTCGGATGCGTAAGGATCACGGTGGATGAAGAAGCAATCGCATTTTGCAGTTCTTCAATCAACTTCTCCGGATCCTTCACGTGGTACCGGTCGATGTTTTCCCCAATGGTTCCCCAAAGAGGAGAGCCACAGGAGATGGCAGGAATGCCGTGCCGAAAGAAAATTTCAACGGTCTGGGGGAACTTCAAAACAACTTCTTCGATGGTGGTATCCCGAGTAATTTTAAATGTATCCATCAATCACCTCCTTGAGGATTGAAAGGACCCGATCGCGGGCCTCCAGATGAGGCATGTGACCCGACTGTGGGATTGTATAAATTTTATGGCTTGGCGCCCAACGAGCGGAATCTTGAACATACGAAAATGGTAGAATTTGGTCATGGACTCCGTGTATCCATACAATCTGGGTGCGAAGTTGGGGGGCGAGGGGACGAAAGTCAAAATTTTGGACCAACTGGAGGTCCCTCGAGAGGGTCACAGGGTCGGTAAACAAAGGGAGTTCCCTCGATTCTATGCACCGCCGTCGCCAAGAGGGCCGATAAAAGAGAGCCCGACAAAGGGATTCTTGGTTTTCTGGCGCAGTGGTGGATTGGACGCGGAACCGGAATGCAGAGCCAACCAAAACGATGGCCCGAGGGGGCCGACCTTCTTGTTGGAGCCGGAGCCCAAACAAGAGAGCGATGGCACCCCCTAACGAATGGCCTACTAAGATTTCCGGAGGAACCCGCTTGGTCTCTGTGACGGCGAGGTCTTTCCAAAAGGAAAGGACCACCTCGGCGTAGTCGGCCAGGGTTGTGATGGGAAAGGCATCACTTCGGCCATGACCTGGCAGGTCTAAGGCCAGTCCCCTGGCCTGGTGTCTCAGCCCACGGAGATACGAAAGCCAGACACCGTGGTATCCTCCTGCACCGTGGAAGAACCAGACTCCAGGGCCTTGCTCTCCCTGGGTCACGTAAAAAATGCCACGGTGTTTGGGCATCAGAGTTCGACCGGTTCTTTCCCCTCGATGTGGCGGATGTATTCCTTATACATGCACCGATCTTCTACGTATTCCAAGCCGGCCTCTTCTGCCAATCTCCGGCTCTCCGGATGCCGAATCCCCTCTTGGAGCCATACGGCTTTGACGTCCCCTACCCGCTTTTTTCGTTCCACAACTTGTCGGACAATTTCCGGTGTCTCCTCAGAGGGACGGAAGATTTCTACGACCTCGATTTTGACATCCTCCGGGATCTCCTCTATGGAAGGGTAGGCCTTCCGACCGAGGTCATGATCGATCCGTGGGTTCACCGGGATGATCTCATACCCGCGGGAAAGAAGGAATTTGGGGACTTTTCGAGCCGGTTTTTCCGGACTACGAGAAAACCCGACCACGGCGATTCGTTTGTAATTTCTCAAGATTTTTTCTGCGATTTGATCCATGTTTTGCATCGTCATACCTCCTTGCTTTGAAATTATGCAAATTTTATAGCCTTTTCACAAATTTTCGCCTGGGGTTATACTTTGCGCATGCTTCAGACCTGGATCCTTGGACGAAAACGTTTAGAACTTCGAGAAGTTCCTGTTCCGAAACCAGAACCGGGAGAGGTGGTAATTCGCGTAGAAGCCGCAACAACCTGTGGTACAGATCTCAAACTCTATCGTCGCGGACACCACCCGAAGATCCCGATCCCGGGACCATTTGGTCATGAATATACCGGTACGGTGGTGGACATAGGGGAAGGTGTGGAACTGTTTAAACCAGGGGATCCAGTAATAGGCGTCAACACGGGGCCCTGCCAGGCCTGCTCGTTTTGCCGACGTGGCCTGTGGAACCATTGTGAGACTTTATTTGACGAGATGGTGATCGGGACGTATGCAGAGTTTGTCAAAATCCCCGCACGCGTTGTTCAGACCAATCTCCATCTCCGCCCCTCTGGGGTTTCCCCTATTGTGGCCCCGATGGTCGAACCTTTGGCGTCTGTTCTTCACGGAATGCTGCGTCTATCCCCAAAACCTCATGAACGGGGAATGGTCATCGGAAGCGGAACCTTAGGGATCTTATTCAGTCTGCTTCTCCAGAACCTCGGTGTCGAAGTGGTGTTAGTTGGCCGCAATCCAAGGAAGAACCGATGGGCCCAAGAGATCGGAGTCCAGCAAGTGATCGAGACTCCTCCGAAAAATTCTGAGTTTGATTTTGTGATTGAATGTACAGGGAATCCAGAGGTGTGGAGCAGGGCGCTCTCCTGGACCCGTCCGGGAGGTCGTGTGTTGCTTTTCGGGGGATTGCCCAAGAATGTTCAAATCCCCTGGGATGCTCACGATCTTCATTATGGGGAGCGTGTGTTGATCGGGACATTCCACTTTACCCCCCAAGAGGTCCAGCACGCTGTCCATCTCATCGCCTCTCAGAATCTGCCTTTTGAACGGCTGATCACGCGGACCTATCCCTTAACTCGTGTCGTGGAAGCCTTCGAGGCTCTGGATCGAGGGGAAGGCTTAAAATTTGTCATACAGCCATGAAAGTTTTGCGGTATTACGGACCGAATGATTTTCGAGTTGAATCTGAGCCCATTCCGGAGATTGGACCGGGAGAGATTCTGGTGCGGGTCCGGGCTTCCGGGGTTTGTTCGGGTGAAACGATGGATTGGTACATGAAAAAGAAAGCGCCCTTTGTTCCCGGACATGAACCCGCGGGGGAGGTGGTCGATATCGGGCCGGGGGTCACAGAGGTTTCGGTCGGAGACCGAGTCTTTGCCCATCATCATGTCCCGTGTATGACCTGTCGGGCCTGTCGTGCAGGCCATTTCGTCCAGTGCCCCCTCTGGCCTGAACGACAAATTGAGCCCGGAGCCATGGCAGAATACATGCGGGTAAAAGCAAGGGCGGTATCCTTGGACACACTGCGTCTTCCAGATGCCCTCAGTTATGAAGACGGGACACTCATCGAACCTCTGGCGTGCGTGGTCAAAGCCTTGAAACAGGTTCCCATCCATGTTGAGACGCAGGTGTTGGTCATTGGCCTGGGTTTCATGGGTGTACTCAACGCACTGGTGGCTCAACACTATGGCGCCCGATTGGTGGCAGGGTTAGATCTCATTGACTGGCGCCTCGAGAAAGCCGTGCAACTGGGGATTTCTCCGGTTTTAAACCCGGTTCGAGAAGACTTGAAAGAATGGGCATTAGAGATCACCCAAGGGTCCCTTTTTGATGTGGTCATCGTCGGCCCGGGACGCGCGGAGGTCATCCGACAGGCCACCCAGTTGGTTGCCAGAGGGGGGACTGTTCTTATATTTACCCCGACACCCCCTCAAGAGCCCACTTGCCTGGATTACAATGACTTATATTTTCGGGAGGTTAGACTTATTCCCAGTTATTCTGCCGGTCCTTACGACACAAGAGAGGCCCTCGCTCTGATTGAGCAAGGGAAAATCCGCGCGAAGGACCTGGTGACTCATCGCTTCTCTTTAGAAGAGGCAGGGAAGGCCTATCAAGTGGTCAAAGAAGCCCAAAAATCCCTCAAGGTGGTGGTGGTCCCATGAGTCGTGTTCATCGTTTTCGCGATGGAATGTGGGAAGACATTGAGATCCGTCCTTATAAGCCCGATCCGAAGGATCGGTTTCGGAACATCGCGCGCATGGTTCTGGCCGGTGACACGTCGGAGGAACAAATTCAGTTCCAGGTGCGTTATTTTGTGATCGAGCCCGGCGGATACTCCAGTCTCGAACGACATCAACATGAACATGTTGTAATCGTTTTGGAGGGAGAGGGGGAGGTATTACTGGAAGACCAGGTGATTCCGATCCAGCCCTTCGATTTAATTCGGATTGGGCCTTGGACCCTCCACCGGTTTCGGAACCGATCCTCAACGGAGCGATTTGGTTTTCTCTGTGTGGTCGATCGTATGCGCGACCGTCCACAGATCCCCTCTGCCGAAGAGATTGAAGAGTTAAAGCGGGATCCAAACCTTCGGGACATAGTCGACCCCGAGGATTCTCCGGGATCGACCGGTGAATAAAACAAGGAGGTTGCCATGGCACTGTGGGTTGCCCTGAGCGTATTGGTGTCGACCATCCATGTCCAGGAGTCCTTTGAGGGATTTTTCCCTCCCCCTGGCTGGGTAGTGTTGGACTATGGGAATCCCGGCTATGAGTGGGAACAAACTAACCAAAAGGCCCGGTCTGGCCAATATTCCGCGGCGGTTTTCTATGGCCCTCAAAGTGTACAACAAAACGAATGGCTGGTAACCCCGCTCATCGATTTGACCAACGAAGCGAATTGTTACCTTGTGTTCTGGGAGGATGAGGACTACTGGCAGGGCTATGGAGATCATCACCGCATTCGGGTTTCTACCAGTTCTCCCACAGATACGAGCACTTTCGTCACCGTGCTGGATATGACTCCCGGGAACCACCCGATTCAGGGCTTTGATGGTGACCCTGTGATTGTGGATCTCTCCGCGTATACAGGCCAGACAATTTATGTCGCCTTTCAATACACCGGGGTATGGGCGGATAACTGGTACGTCGATGATATTGTGATCTTTTCGGCCTTAAACCATGATGTGTTGGCGGAGGCCGTTGTTTCTCCAGAACTCTTTGCCCCTCAAGACACTGCAATCACTCCCTGGGTCCGCGTAGCCAACATTGGTTTCTCGACCGAATCTTTCTATGTTCATCTGAAGGTTTACGACGCACAGGGGGACCTTCAATACCACGATTCGACATGGGTGGATCAACTGGCAATGATGGAAGAAATGGAACTTCCCTTATCCCCGGTTACCCTGGGTTCGAACAATCCGTACACGTTCGTGTCTTATACGGCGTTGAGTACCGATGAAGATCCCACGAACGATACTACGGAAACCCAGGTGTACGCTTGGTCTGTGACACGTACCCCATTCGTGGAAATGATCACGAATACCGGGTGTCCTCCTTGTGGACCGGCCGATGAGCAGTTAGATCAAATTGCCGAATCGATGGGGGATTCCATTGCCATTATTCGGTATCATGCATGGTGGCCCTCAGCTGCGGATCCATTTTATCAGGCCAATATCCCCGAAAATACAGCACGGATTAACTACTATGGAGCCGACTACACGCCCCACTTGTGGATCAATGGAACCCTTTTTGACGCCGATGCAAACACGGGGCAGTGGAACACTTGGATCCATGATGCTCTTCGGGTACCCAGCCCCTGGGCCCTTTGGGTAGAAGGTGTCTATGATCCTGGCAATCAAACGGGAGAGGTCTACGTGACCGTGCAGGCTGTGGATTTAATCCCTTACACGGATGTCCGTCTCCGGGCCGCCGTGATCGAGAACGACATTTATTACGCAGCCCCGAATGGGTCCGTATGGCACCACCAGACCTTCCGGGATATGTTTCCAGATGTGAATGGCATTCCGCTGACGTTGGATCCTGGCGAGTCGGTTACAGAAACTCTGGCTTTCACGATCGACCCGAACTGGGTGTGGTCGAATTGTGAAGTTGTTGTTTTCCTACAGGATGATGGGACCAAGCACGCCCTCAATGCAGATCGTGTAGCCTTGTCCGATATCGTGGGGGTCCTGGAATCAACTTCCCTCCACAACTGGCGTGCGAGCCTCCGAATCCCGGCCATGACCACAACAGACTTTTCCATTCAAGGGACAGTGCCAAGTTCGGGGACGTATCGTTTGTCGGTGTACAATGTGATCGGCCAGCGAGTTGGGGGCATCGAAAAGAGATTTTCTGGAGCGGGCCCGTTTGAGATTCGTATGCCTGTCCGGGCATGGACCTCCGGGGTCTACTTCATCACCCTGGAACGTCAGGGTCAGGTGTTGGTAAAACGCAAGTTTACGGTGGTCCGTTAAGAAGCCGCTTGATTGTATCCATGGAAAGGGCTAAGATTTAAAGGACTTTGCCCCCGTAGCTCAATCGGACAGAGCATCGGATTTCTAATCCGAGGGTTGCAGGTTCGAGTCCTGCCGGGGGCGCTTTTTAGTAGTAAAAGAGAAACGCCTTCCACCGTTCATCGGGAAGGCGGGTGGACCGAAATCGGAATAGGAAGTAATTAGGCCGCTTCGGCTTCCGGAGGAGTTTCATTCCCGCCTGTTCTGGGGTTCGGTTTCCCTTTCGGTTATTACACGAGACGCATGCACACACCAAGTTCTCCCAGGTATCTTTCCCACCCAGAACCTTTGGGATCACGTGGTCTACAGTCATGTTGCCTTCTCGTGCTCCACAGTACTGACACGTGTAATTGTCTCGACGAAGGATATTCTTTTTGGTCAAGGGGACCTCACGCCGCTGAACCTTCACGTAGCGAGAGAGGCGAATAACACTGGGTTTAGAAATCTCCAGATATTGAGACCGCATCACCTCCCCATCATAAGGGAGGATGATCTCAGCTTTGCCTGTGAAGAGAAGCACTACGGCCCGTTTGACCGTTGTGATATTTAACGGCTCGTAGTTGCCATTAAGAACGAGGACAGCTCCCCGTAGGGATGTGGCCATAGAGTAGGCGAAGGCACCTCCTTTGGCTTTGTTTAATCAATGCCTTGACTCCTTCTCCATGCCTTCTGTCGGAGTTTTTCGGCACGCTGGGCCTGCTTAGCAGCGTAGTCTGCCCATTGAGAGCCTTGATACTGCATGGCTTGTTTATAAATCTTGATGGCTTCGTCATAAAGTTCGACGGCTCGTGCATAAGTCTTCCGGGCCTCGCGTTCAATGCCTTTTTTCCGCAGGGCGTCCGCCTCTTTCCGAAGTTTTTGGGCCGGTTGGAAGTAGGTGTCCCCCAAGAGAGCTAAAGCTGCCGCCCGGACACGATCTTCCATTTTTAACTCGAGGGCTTTTTTGAGGGCAATCCGCGCACCGGAGTAGTCTCGAAGTTTTTCGACCAAGATACTGGCTTTCTTGAGAAGAGGGACAGGGGAATCGGGACGAAGGCGGGCAGCCATATCGTAGTCTTGGAGGCTTTCCTCCACTCGACCCAATTTGGCTAATACATCTGCCCTCTTGAGGTGTAAGGTGATGTTGAGAGAATCGGTTTCGAGTTTCTTATCGAGAATTGTTAAGGCTTTTTCAAGGTATGCGGTCGAGTCCTTCCCCAAAGCGAGATATGCATCCAAGAGCCGATCTTCTACTTTGGGATCATGGTTGCCTGCCCCATACACTTTCTCGAGGTATGGCAGGGCCTTCTTATAATCTTTTCGAGAGGCCAAAAAGAGGCCATAGGCCTTAACCAAGGCCAAATTGTCAGGGTCCTGCTGGATAGCCACCAAATAAATAGAGTCTGCCTCATCTCCCCGCCCGGCTTTGTCCAATAGTGTAGCCAGGCCAAACCAAGCGTCTTTGTTACTGGGATCGACTTCAATGGCCTTCTTGTAAAATTCAATGCCTTTCTCTAAGTCCTTTTTCACGATGCCGTACATAAACCCCAGTCCCTGCCATCCACGGGAGTCAGTGGGATCGATTTCCGCCACCTTCCGGTATGCAATCTCAGCTGAGTCGAGTTGGTTGAGTTTGAGGTAGGCCTGTCCCAGGTGGAGGTAGACAGAGATTAGCGTGGAGTCGTACGAGAGCGCGCGATGGAAGTTTTTGATCGCACGCTCAATTTGACCTTTATTGAAGTAATCTTTCCCGACAGAAAACCAGATTTTTGCAGAGTCTTCGCGGGTCACAAGTTCTTGCCCACGGATCGGTAAGGAAAAAAGTACGATTCCGAGGACCACGAGCATGAGTCTTTTCACGGTACCAGCCTCCTTTTCCTTTCGAGTTTGTTTTTTGTTGAATATTTAGTGTAAGCGGAATTGGAAGGAGGGTCAAACGCCTGAAGTGCGGGGTTTGGGTGTTTCTTTTCCATGAGAGGCCGCCCCAGGGAGACGGCGGACCAAAACCCGCTTCAAGCGTTGCGGAGTGGCTTCCACCACGGTAAATTCAAGCCCTTGAATCTCAAAGGTTTCCCCTTCTGAAGGGACCCGGTTCAAATGCGCCATGATCCACCCACCCAGGGTTGCAACTTCTCCACCATCCAGGGGAACCCCTAAGACTTCCGAAGCCTCTTCTAACTCGATCTTGGTTTGAAACAAGATTGAGCCATCGGGTTGCACTTCATAAAGCGTTTCCATGCGGTCAAACTCTTCCCAAATCTCACCCACAATTTCTTCTAAAAGGTCTTCTAATGTAATAAGTCCGAGCACAGAGCCGAATTCATCGACCACGATCCCGATCGATAGGCGCCGCTTCTGGAATTCTTGGAGGGTTTCCAAGACGTTCTTATTCTCTGGGAAAAACGACGGATTGAGTGCGATGTCCTTGACCGTTTTCACATCCGATTTCCCCAGGTGTCGCAAGAGTTCTTTGATGTGGAGAATCCCTGTGATGTGATCGACCCGATCGCGAATGACCGGCATCTTGGAGAAGCCCGTTTTTCGGAACATGGCCAGCGCCTCCTCTAACGTTGCATGTTCGGGAATGGTCACCATATCCACCCGCGGTACCATAATCTCCCCAATGGTCTTTTGCCGACTGCGGAACACTTTCTGGCACAACCGGTGCACATCTGGAGGCAAAATCCCCCGTTGAAAAGATTGCTCTAAGACGCGGATCAAATCTTCGCGATCCAAGACCTCCCCGTGCAGATGTTTGAAAAGGAGTCGGAGTTTTCTCCAGATCTTCATGGCGACGACTTCTCCCCGGTCAGAGGGGTCATAATCCCGCCAGAAACGACCATCTTGAGCGCTTCTTCAGGCGGAATATCCAAAATGATCACATCCGATTCAGGGACGAGTAAGTACCAGCCGGAAGTCGGGTTTGGAGTCGTCGGGGCAAAGATGTGGAGATAACGCCGACCATTTTTGAGAACGGGCAAAGGCCGTTCAGAGGTAATGAACCCGATAGCATACATGCCAGGATGAGGGAAGGGGATCAGAACCGCCTTTTGAAAGGCAATTTTTTCCGTGAAGAGGGTTTGGGTCAATTGTTTGGATGCCCCGTAGATGGACCGAATGATCGGGAGCCGACGGATCAGTTGCTCTCCCAATTGGAGGAGTCGGGTTCCGAGTGCACGTTGCGTCGCGAGACCGACGAAGTAAGTGAGAATGACTAAAAGGATGAAAGAGAGCGTGGTTAAGACCCCATAGGGAAGGGCCCCGAGACCAGGGATCAGGTCTAAAACTCGGGCCAACCCTCCTCCAATCCGATGGATCACAAAGACAACGACCCAGAGGGTAATAACAACAGGAACCAGGGTCACTAACCCTGTTAAGAAGTGCTGCTGGAAATTCGGCAGCAGTTCAACGCGTTTTTTCCCCGACTGGTCCGGGTCCTCCCTTTTCATTCTCGTTCCCAAAGGACACGAATAAATTTGTTTGACTCAGAGAACGAAATCTTGAGGTCCCCCTTAAAGGCTTTATAGACCACGCGTCCCAAACGTCGCGCCAAGGACTCGGTCGTTGTCCAGATGACCACCCGGCCGTCCTCTTCTTTGATTTGCATGATCCGGGCAAGGGGGTTACGGAACTCTTCGTTGGCCGCCTCACGCCGTACTGTGTTGAGAATCAATTGCTTTTTCTCTTGATTCAAAAGGTATGGACCTCGGAGTTCCAGAATCCCCAAGGGATAACGGTCTTCGATCTTTTTACATGCAGGACACAGTTTATAGGCGATCTCCGTGCCCGAGGCCTCAAATTTCTTTTTGAGTTCCTCATTGCGGACCCAACGTTTATTGTGGAAAACCAGCCCGCATTTGGGACAAATCGTAGGGTCTTTGTAGTGGCTTCGATCCATATATGGATCGTGGAGTTTGACGTCATACATCTCATCGATTCGCTTCATTGTCACCTCCCACACAAAATATTAGATGGTGGGGATCCCATCTGTCAAGTTACATCCGATTTGGCGCGGAAACTCCAATGAAATCAAGGCCTTTCGCGACCACCTGTTTGACCGATTGGGCGAGAAGCAACCGGGCCGAGGAAACGTCTGGGTCCTCCCCGACGATTCGGACCTTTTGGTAATAAGCGTGGAACATCTCCGCTAATCTCAGGAGGTAATGGGGGATTCGGTGGGGCTCTAATTTTCGGGCCACCCCTAATAGCGTGTCCGGGAAGTAGAGGATCTCCCTCATCAGTTGTCGCTCTTCAGGCCGTGTCAGGGCTCGAGGATCCGCCTGGTCTGGCGATAAGCCGTGTTCGGCTCCGTAACTCAAGAGACTGGCAATCCTCGCATGGACATACTGCACATAATACACGGGATTCTCTTTCGAAAGTTGTTGGGCCAAAGAGAGATCGAAATCCAGCGGAGATGATGTCGAACGGAGTAAGAAGAAAAACCGAGCCGTGTCCTTTTTCACCTCCTTCAATAAGTCTTGGAGGGTGTAATATTCCCCTTTCCGTTTGGACATTGCGACGCGTTTGCCTTCACGAATCAGGTGCACTTGTTGGACGATCAATACCGTCAGCCGGTCCCCTCGAACACGGGGGTCCCCAAGGGCTTCGCCCAGCATGTCCAGCGCAATTTTCATCCGCTGAACATGTCCCAAATGATCGGGACCCCAGAGATTGACCAGGTGTGTGTACCCACGATCGAATTTGTACAGATGGTACGCCAGATCGTAGAGGAAATATGTGGGTTCCCCATTTGAGCGCACCAAGACCCGGGGTTTTTCATCTCCATAGGCATCCGTTTTAAGGAACAATGCGCCGTCTTCAACAAAACTCATTTGATGCCGGTCGAAGGCTTCCAGAACAGCTTGGGTATACTTGTGATAGATTCCAATTTTGGGATCCTCCGGATCCGGGGCATGGAAGAAACTCTCGTGGACGATCGTATCAAAGGAGACGCCAAATTCCCACAGGTCCTTCATTTGGTCTTTAAGAATCATTTGTGCGACCGCCCGTCCGCGTTTTCCGCGGGGAAGGTGACGGACCTGGTGAGCGTAGGTTTGGAGATAGGCACCTCGATAGCCGTCCTCCGGTAAAGTCTCGCGCTCTCCTAAAACATACTCGATGCTGTGTTCCAGCGCACGGATCTGTCCCCCTCCGTCGTTTACATAGTACTCGGAGTCAGCCTGGATTCCTAAGGCGCGCAAGACCCGTACTAAAGAGTCCCCAACGCTTGCCGCTCGAGCATTGGCGACATTTAGAGGACCAGTTGGATTCGCGGAGACATACTCCACCAACACACGGTCTTCTGTTTTCAGCCGGGGAAGGAGTGCATCTTCCTGGGTTGCCGTGACCTGAATGAGATCCTGGAGATATTCGGTGCGTACGTGCAGGTTCAGATATCCCTGGACCGGCTCGACTTGGGCAACCCAGTCCGCAAGGGCCTCTTCGACGACCGGAGCGAGTTCTCGGACAATGTCGTGCGGAGGACGACGAAGGTGCGAGGCCAATTTGAATCCAACGGGAACACTGTAGTCCCCCCACTCCGGTTTGGGAGGTGGCTCTACAACCATCGGGAGTGTAATGCCGTACTGTTTTTCAACCACCTCCTGGAGGACTTTCTCAATCCGTTGTTGAAGTGTCAGGTTCTTCATAACGCCAGGAAGGGGCATCGCCCCATAGGGTTTCTAAGTTGTAGTACGCTCGGGCCTTGGGGTCAAAGATGTGGATGATGAGGTCCCCGTAGTCCATGAGAACCCATCGACCCACATCCTCCCCCTCGATATGATCTACGTATATTCCAAACTCTTCCAGTTTCTCTTGGATGTGTTCGGTCAGGGCCCGGATGTGTTCGCGAGAGTTCCCGGTGAGGATGAGGAAGTATTCAAAGAAGTTCGAGAGTTCACGGAGATCCAAAACCACCACATCCTCTGCCTTTTTATCTTGGGCCGCAGCGATGGCCAATTGGAGATGGGAAGGGAAACTGGGGAATGTCTGTGGGGTCTTTTTCATTCGTGCTCTGTGGATTCCTCCGGTTTCGGGGGTTCCGTTTGCCAGACCGCCGAGGTCCAAATCACTTGATCCTGTCCGGGTTCTACGACTTCTATGACCGGCTCCGCCTCATCCTGCTTGGCCTGGTAAAGTTCCTGGACGATACTGAGGACCAACTCAATTTCCTCTGCATCCATCCCCTCAATCATCATTAAAAGTTTTTCTTTGGATGTCATGGGATCACAACCTCCATCATTTCAAAGATTGGGTTCCCCGTTAAAGGGTGCGGGACAAATTGGACCGACGCGGGGTCCGAAACCATGTGTTCTTGGAGATGCCCAAGGATCGCCTTTTTTCTTGCCTCCATCAAAACCGGATCCTTCATATACAAATGGAGGACCCAGGAATGCCCCCATTGTTCTTTCAAAGTATTCCAGATCTCGTTCAAAAGGG
>WFXO01000062.1 GCA_015490555.1 Caldifarciminota bacterium
ACCGGGCTATCATACGTTGACCCTGCGTCCTGAGGATGACCGAGGGAACCGACTGGCCTCCGGCGTGTACTTCCTGAGACTGAAGACCCCAGAAGTCGTCAAGATCCGAAAAGTCGTCTGGATGCCGTAAATCCAGATGTTTGGATGCCCCCTGGTCTCCATCTTCCTCAGGTGGGGACCAGGGGGATGAAATCTGTGGAGGAGTTCAAAGTTGAAGGTTCTGAAGTATGGAAACTTGAGGGCACCACGTGCTTGACAAAAATCAGATTTACAGGATATATATAAGGGGAAACGATTGGAGGGTATATTGTATTTCGGCCAGTGTTGGGACAACGGCGGGAGGCTGACCAAAGCAAGAGGGACGTCTCCAGCCTACCGACAGGAAAGACCCAGCGCCAGGCATTGGGGTAAGGGGGATAGATGTCTTTTTGCCGAGACAGGAGGGGTGTCATGGTGATCCCGTATGTCCTGGTGTCCCTTCAGTTCTTGTCCCCAATTCAGACAGCAATAAATCAAAAACTATGCATCATGGATTCGTACGGACATCATAGGTGGTCGAAGGGAACGTAGGAGTGAAAAACATGGGTCAAGAAGAGCAAAGAACATTCTTGCTCTATGGAAGAGTGGGCCTCTTGATCAGCCTACTCATCGTTACCCTGGGCATCACCTGTAACAAGAAACCACCAACCTCAGACGACAACAATCCCCCACCACAGGAGTATGATCCAAGGAATATCTCGAGGACGGAAACCCAGTCTGTAGGTCCTTCTATTGCCGTAGGCCCGGATGGTACAGTTTATGTGGCATGGATGGATGGAAGTGAGACAGGTTATGAACCATTCCAGATTTGTTTCCGTTACAAGCCACCTGGCGGCGATTGGAGTGAGATTGAGGTGTTAACCGATACCACAGAAGATGCGTGGGCACCTCAAATTGCTGTGGATCCCTCTGGCAATCTCCATCTGGTGTGGGATTCGCGTCTACCGAGCCACACTGTGGCGCATTCTGAGATTCACTATCGGATGAGGTCTCCGTCCGGGGAGTGGTCGGATGTTACGGTGTTATCGAATACAGGGACTGCGACGCAATCCCGGATTGCCGTGGATCCCTCGGGGACTGTCCATGTGGTGTGGATACAGGGTTTCGGGATGAAGTACAGACAAAAAATATCAAATGGGGAGTGGAGTGAAATCGAAACTGTACCTGTTGGGTCTACGGGAAGTGATAACCCCTATATTTGTTCTGATCATGAAGGGGGATTGCATGTTGTTTATGAAGGTGGTGAGGATGACATCAAATACCTTTACCGTTCTCCCACGGGTGAGTGGAGTGAGCCGGTGAATGTATCGGAGAGCCAGTATATCTCGTGGTATGGGAGTGTTGCAGTGGATGGAAGTGGAAAAGTCTATGTTTTGTGGACGGAGGAAGACTGGGGAGCAGGACCCCAGACATCGATTATTTACTATTCAGTTAAGACAGAAAATGGTTGGACAGTACCCGACAGCATTCCTGGTACGAGAGGTCTACATGGTTGGCCAAGAAAGAAGATATTGTTTTTTAAAGGTATTTATAAATACTTATTATGGGGTGACGGTTGGTATGAGATTTATCTGGGAATCGCAAAAAATCACCTCTCAGACTCAGTGGCTGTGATACAACCATTTGAACCCCCTGGGAGCCCATATCCAGATGCCTGTATGGATTCCTCGGGGAATATCCATGTTGTATGGTCAGCACAAAATCAATATCAAAATTACGAAATCTTTTATGATGTGATAACTCCTACGACTAAATAAGGAGGTGAAAAATGTTAAGAAGAATAATATACATTGTCTTAATTATAGGAGTAAATACTAAAGCACTGGCGTACGGGTTATTCCATCATATGTGGCTCGGGCAAGAAACCTTCGAGATCTGGCAAGATTTTGACCCCTCCTTCTACACAGCTTTAACGACAAACGATCCGAATTTTCAGACTTGGAAGGAGTTGACGCGGAAGATGTACTATATAGGACTCACAATTCCAGACTTAATGTTGCAGGCATCTCAACCAAACAATGTAATCACCAAGTTGCTGAGTTTTTTATATTCCCATAAAGACACGGCAATACCCTGGAACGACTATATTGTTTACGTCTGGCTAGTCCAAGCACTCAATATATATTCGGAAACTTTCATGCGTGTTCAATCTCCGATACCACTAACTTCAAACTCACATGATTTTGCTGTTCTTAAAGAAATGCTCCTCTATGCCAGAAATGAATTGCCTGATCTTTACTGGAATGGATTTGACATCCCCGAGGAGCCGATTAAAGCCTTAATCTACGGTGCGTACATGCATGTCATCCAAGATTATATAGCCCATAACGTACTGCAACCTGCCAGTTTCGGATATGGATACGTTGTCGAAGCAGACAGTGCAAAAGAATATCCATTATTGTTTGCTTCCTCATCTTTTCATTCGCTTTACACGGATACCTATATACCTCCGTATGGTGTAGGTTTTATCTCAACACTTTTTAAGGGCAATGCTGGCCCCACTCCTAATCTAATATACCCCGGTAAAGAATTTTACAGCCAATGGACAGAAGGAACGTGGGATAAAGGGTGGCAAGACGTGGTATTTAATCCTCAACCAAATCCGATTGAGGGAGCGATATTTTATGCCCTCAACTGGTTTGCTTTGATTGGGCAAATGAAGGGTTACTTCAACGCAAATATCAATACAGATGTGTTACTTGAGCAAATTGGATCGTATTTACATGGATGGGGAATAAGCCTATTCTTTCTTGGCGGTTACCGCGAAAACTATGAAGACCAGGGAGGGCTGATTCTTCATCCACAGTGGACAGGAGATGATGTATTAAACTTCTGGATGGATTTGATAAAAAGTCAAACTAACGATTGGGCAGAAGGGGTATCTCACAATTTGTACGAAGAAATTATTATTAATCTGTCTATGGATATTGCGAAGGTATTCATCGGCGACAAAGTTTTTAAGCAAAAATTTAAGGATAACCTCCCTTTCGACTGGGAAATGGTAGAGGATAAAGTAATGGACACAGCTCTACGAATCACCAGAAAATTTGGACTTTTTATGGTCAATTGTCCCAGACTCTTTAAAAACCGACTCACTTATCAATTGGTATCATGATTTGCGTAGAATTCTACAATTCTGGAATACATATTCATCTCCAGCCTATAGAATTCCGAGTGTCAGGAATGCATATGCGGGTGAACTACAGAAGTCTCTTCAGTTCGAATTCTTCTACGATCAAAGTTTAAATCCTCAGTTTAATTTGCCTGAAGGGACTCCTGTATATCAAAAATCAGGGATACTTGGAGGGATGTTTCCCATTCCAGACACGACTTACTACTACCAGCCAGGAGTGAGAAAACTCTATTTCAAAAGAAACAATGAAGTCATCTACACCCCCCAAAACATCTCCATTGAAGGTCCTCCGACCTACATCAACCTCTCTTATGACCTCATCACCTTCGGATGGACGAAAGTTCTGATTAAAAGAGAAACGGGTGATTCTCTTGCGTCAACCCTCCTTGATGGGCCTTCCCGTGAGACCGGGACTCTCACCTTCAATGCCCAGGAGGCGTTGAATAACGGGGTGGATACAGTGTATTTTGAGGTGAAGACAGCCAAATGGAATGATCCCAGCCAATTTGCTGTCATGTTTAAGTCTGATTATCGGGACGCCTATTTCTCACACCCTGAGATCTACACAAACCCATATTACCACTATTACTTTGTCAACGGAAATCCTGTAAGGACCCAGGATCAGAACCCCGTGAATAACCCTGCCCGGTATTGGCCCTATGTTTTGCCATTGAATCCAGTTATTACGGCCCTCAATCCGCCCTCCAATCTTCAGGCACAGGTCTCGTCTCCCTGGACTTCCATAACACTCACCTGGAATGACAATTCCAACTTTGAAGATGGCTACGAGATCTGGCGGATGGGCTACACGGATAGCACCTGGCAATTCGTAGGCACCACAGGCCCCAACCAGACGTCCTATACCGATGCCGGACTCCAACCCGGCCAGGGCTATCTTTACAAAGTCCGGGCGTTCCGAAACGACGGCCTGAACTCTGAGTTTACCTATGCCCTGCTCTTTACCACCCCGAACGCTCGCGCCCTCTTCCCACCTTCCCTTTCCGTCAACCACCCGGACTTCGGAGGCACGTCCTCCTTTAATGGCCGGAATCTTTTGATTGTCCATGACACCCTCTGGTTTGCGTATGCCGATAGCGGCCGCATCTACGTGCGGTATCTGGATCCCCAGGGCAACCTCTCGTCTCCCACGCTCGTCAGTGGTTCCTTTTTCGACTGCAGCAGCCCGACCCTGACACAGGTGGAGGATGGCCGGATCGTGGTCGTCTTCCAGGATAGTGTTCTCACCAATGAATCCTCCCTTCTCTCCAAGAGGATTCGTTATAACTGGCGAGGGCCTGCAGGTTGGGGACCGGCACCTTCTTTAGTTGTGGGAGCAGGAGCCCATAAACGGATCGGGCCACCGACGGCTGTAGGGACCCCTGACGGGAAACTCCTCGTGGCCTGGGTCGATTCCACTCCCGCAGGCTGGTATCTCAAATATGCCCACTTTCCTCTGAACGGTAATGTCCAGATCCAGGTCTATGAGCATCTGAATTCACCGATTCCGCCGAATCCTCTAACACGATCAGCGTTCCTTTCTCCTTGCCTTGTCCGTAACGCAGACACAACCGTCGTTCTCTACTTCTATTTACCTTCTGAAGAGCGCCTGTATCGCGCACTCTGGCAGGGGGATCAGAATCAATTTGCTCCCTACCATGGACTCATGAATGGCTATATTCTGGGGTTCCATGCTACCCCAATGGGATCGGATGTGGCCCTCGCCCTCTCTCGTCTGACCAACGGAAATCCCGATAACCCCCAAGCACAGATCCTTTATATGTTGTTAAGAAACGGGACTACCTCAACCCTCAATGACACGGTCGCCAACAATATCCCCATCATCTATCAGGACAGCCTCGACCCCTGGGGGCTTGATGTGATCTCGGACACCTTCCCTCCCCATCCCGTAATTGCAACCTTCTGGCGAAACCCGGTCATTGCATGGGAACAAATCGGCGCGCCTGTGCCCGAAGACTCAGCCTTTTTGGACACCCTTGCCTTAGTGTTCAATGCCTCCTTTGCTGGAATTCCTCCGACCTATACGGTGATCAAAATGCGGTCTGGGGGCTCCTGGATCTCCTATGACCCCACACCTTCTCAGCATCCTCTGACCTTCCAGTTCCCCGCCCTGGCCGTCAAACACACGAAAAGCCTCTCCCAGGGAACCGCCTGGACCCTCTGGAGTCACACCCTTACTAACCGCCAGGGTTATGGTGCCCCTCTCGTGGACAAAGGTCATCATGTCGTTGCCTTCTCTTCCAGATTGGTTCCCGCCTCCATCACCCTCTGGAACTCCCCGGAGGAAGCCTCTGTTAAACTGTTCCACCTGGGCGACGACCCGGGCACCAACCTTCTGCTCTTTGCTGCCCTGGACACCCTCTGGCTCTCCCAGGCACCGCGTCTCGCACAGTGGCAATCCCCCATTCCTGTGGATGCTGCCTCTGCGGTCTCTGCGACCCTGGACCCGAATACGCAGACCCTTTGGCTCCTCTATCCTTCGCCATCCTCTAATACCTTCCTCCTCCGTTCCTATTCCCTCAGCCAGGGGCTCTCCAGCCCGGATACCCTTGTCCTTTCCACGGCCCCGAATACCCTCGTCTCCCTTCCCACACTCTCGATGGCCAACCAGGACCTTTTCCTCTGCTATTACTCCCTTTCCGGTTCTCCTCTGGACGATTCCCTGTTCTTCGCCTCCCAAAGACAACTGACGTTCTCCCGGTTTGACCTGGTCAATCACACCCTGGACGACCCTCAGGTCCTTGCGACCATCCAGGACTCCTCTGTCCAAGAAACTCTGAATCTCCATAATCTGGCCCTTGCATCATCCCCGGCCCTGCTTGCCGTCGGGTCTAACCTCTATGTCCTGGAAACCCAACCCGACCAGGTGACCCTCCATACGTTCGCCAACGGCTCCTGGCAAACCCAGATCCTGAGCCAGAACCAGGGTCCGTATCGGTCTCCTCACATCGCCTCTGACGGCAAAACCGTCTACTTCCTCTGGTCCCAGGGCTCCCCGGGCGACATCTTCTATCGATTCTCCTATCCGGACGACCCCTCCTTCCTCAGCAAGGCCATGAACCTTTCCAATACCCCGGATGCCGACAGCAAAGACCCCTGGATCGCCGGTCAACGCCTCTTTTGGGCAGAACAACAATCGGACGGCACCTACGCCATCTTCCACACCTCCATGGCCAAACCCACCACCCCAGAAGCCCTCTCCCAGACCCCGTGGGGCACGGCCTCCCTGCCTCAAACGGTCTCCTATACCGTCGGAGGCTCGTATTACCAGACCACGGTCTACGTCACCACCTGGCTCCAGGAAGAAGTCGGCACCCATCAAACGGCCCTGCTCTGGGAGGTCTACTCGACCGGCCCGATCCCCGAACAGGTCTTGACCCTCGGCGATACCCTCCCCACCCCGTATACCACCCAAAGAGACACCTTTGCACAGTACGGCACCCAGAAGGGGCAATCGGCCGAT
>WFXO01000063.1 GCA_015490555.1 Caldifarciminota bacterium
AGATCAAGGTCCAGTTTGGCTGCTTCAATCAGATGGAGCAGGCCAATGGTCGCCCCGCCATCGCCGATCATGACCACAAAATAGGGCGGACGTTCAGGAGTCACCCAACGCATCCCCGCCGCAACGGCTGTACTTCGACCATGGAGGGTATGGACGGTATGGGTCCGAAAATAGCGATCCACGAGCCCGACACACCCGATATCCGAAACCAGAACCACGTCGAGGGGATTGAGATCCAACTGTCCGAACGCTTGAGCAACGGCCAGGTCCACCAATCGATGGCTGCACCCCTTGCAGTACGGAAACGGCTGTGGATTGAGATACAACTCACGCGGCTTCATGGCTCTTAAAAACGTCCAAAATTTCTTGAGGATCGATACGACGGCCAATTCGGTGAAGGGACACGAGACGCTCTTTGGGAACCAGTCGGCTGAGGAGCCAGGCGAGGTGTCCCCATGGGTTTTCCTCGATGACAAGGACACGAGACGTCGGCCCCAAGATTCGCTGGAGGGTGGTCTCTGCTAAGGGCCACAGGGTTTTCAAGACCACGAGTTTCACCAACTCGCCTTGTTTTTGGGCCTGAACGAACGCAGCCCGGGCACTTTGGGCTGCGGTTCCAAAGGAAACCCACGTCCACGAAGCGTCTTCGGGACCTTCCACGTCCGCGATCCATAGCTCCTCGGCACGGTTCCAAATCTTGGCCTGTAAGTGTTCTAAAAGTTCCAACACCTCGGGGTCGTCTTTCTGGAGCAGTCCCTGTCGGTCATGGGCGGACCCCGTGACCCGGACCTGGGCCTGATGGGAACCCACTGGCAGGAAGGGTGGGATGTCTTCTGGAGCGTGAATCTCATAGGATCGGTAAGGGGTATCTCCCGAAGCCAGAGGGCGTGAAAGCGGGGGTGGGCCTTCGAGATCCTCCGGGAAAACCGTCCGCGTGGACATCATCAGTTCTTTATCCACCAACAGGATGACCGGGGTGCGAAGACGTTCCGCCGTGTTTAACGCGTGGATCGTGAGGGCGTAGGTGTCGTGAATCGATTCCGGTGAGAAAACAGGTAGAGGATAACTCCCAGAATTCGAGAAGATCGCAAATAGGAGATCCCCTTGACTCGAGGCCGTTGCAGCTCCTGTCGAGGGGCCCATCCGTTGAGCGAGGACCAGGAGGAGCGGTATTTCCGTCATCAGGGCATATGCCAAGGACTCTACCATGAGGGCGAAGCCAGGTCCAGAGGTTGCCGTCATTGCTTTCCACCCGCGCAAGGAGGCCCCAATGCAGTACGACAGGGCGGAAATTTCATCACTGGCGCCAATTGCGATGCCCCCAACTTTTGGGAGAGCTCGGATCATTTCGTGATAAAGCGGGGATGCGGGGGTAATGGGATACCCTGCGAAAAAACGGACCCCTCCTTCGATGGCTGCCCGAGCAATCACTTGCGCACCATTGAGTAAAAATCGGGGTTGAGCCCCTGTAGCCATCTTTAAGCCTCCTTCGTGAAGATCCCTTTGTCGAGTAATCTGCTCAAGAATTTTAACTCTCCTTCATATTTTAGATTTTACCGTACTGAACCATGAGTATAGAGGGAAGAACGCCGGAATAACAGATCACAGCGTCGAGAAATTTACAAGTTCGCAAGTTAATTGATTCCATCTCATAAGGTCTTGACAAACCGAACGTTGACCTATAGTATTCATTGCACGAGATAAATTTTATGAATTGAGACGGTTGGGAAACCTATTGGATTTTGGTGGATTTATGTAAACCTAAGAGGAGGGTTGTATGCAAGCGTTAAAAGACGCAGACGGTCGGGTCGGTGTGGGGTTCCTGGACGACCGGATCAGTCGTCGGGAATTCCTCAAGTTCTGTGGAAGGATCGCGGTCCTCCTCGGCCTCTCAGAGACCTTCATCCCCCAAATCGCAGAAGCCATCGAGAAAACGGTAAAGAACCGTCGTCCCTCTGTCATATGGCTGGAATTCCAGGATTGTGCTGGGAATACGGAGTCCTTCACACGGGCGAACTCCCCGTCCGTCGGTCAGGCAGTCCTGGAGTCCATTTCCCTGGATTACCATGAGACCCTCATGGCCGCGGCGGGCCACCGAGCTGAGAAAGCACGCGAAATCGCCTTGGAGGAGAACAAGGGCAAAGTCATCGTGGTCGTCGAAGGTTCGATTCCCACTAAAGACAACGGGGTCTACTGCTGTATCGGGGGGAAAACGGCGCTCCAGATCATCAAGGAGGTCGAACCTTACGCCTTGGTCTTCGTTGCGGTCGGCACCTGTGCAGCCTTCGGGGGGTTACCCAAGGCTAATCCCAATCCCACAGGGGCTGTGGCCGTGGAGGACGTGGTGCGTTCGAAGCCGGTGATCAACGTTCCCGGATGTCCAGCCAATCCGGATGTGCTCATGGGAATCTTGGTCCACTATTTAGTCTTTGGACGATTACCCGATCTGGACGCCCAAAAACGGCCGCTCTTCGCATATGGGAAGCGGATTCACGATACATGTGAACGCCGGCCACACTTCGATGCGGGCCAATACGTCCTGAGTTTCGATGATTACGGGGCTCGGCAAGGTTATTGCCTTTACAAAGTCGGCTGTAAGGGCCCAGAGACCTACAATATCTGTGCGTCCTGGCGTTGGAACCTGGGTGCCAGTTGGCCGGTGAAGGCGGGCCACCCTTGTTTAGGTTGCTCCGAAAAGGATTTCTGGGATCGGTTCACGCCTTTCTATGAGCGAATCCCCTTGATCTCTGGATTTGGCGTCGAGGGACGCGCCGATCAATGGGGGAAGGTCGCGGTCGGTCTCGCAGGGGCTGGCATCATCGGCCACGCAATCTATACGGGCCTTGTCCGTAAAGCAGAAAAGAAAGCCGAAGAGATCGCCGAGCAAGAAGAGAAACAAGCCTCTGAATCCTCAGAAGGCTAATCGAAAAGAAAAGGAGGTCTTTTCATGGCCCGCATCGTTGTAGATCCCATCACCAGAATTGAAGGACACCTCCGGATTGAAGCGGAGGTGAAAAATGGGAAAATTTCCAAGGCCTACTCCTCCTGTACCATGTGGCGAGGAGTAGAGCGGATCATTTTGGGGCGTGATCCTCGTGATGCATGGGCATTTACACAACGGATCTGTGGGGTGTGTACGACCGTCCACGCATTTGCATCGATCCGAGCCGTAGAAGATGCGCTTGGGATTGACGTACCTCCCCTGGCCCAGGCGTTCCGGAACTTAATCATCGCAACACAATACGTCCATGACCACACCATGCACTTCTATCATCTCCATGCCCTGGATTGGGTGAATGTTCCGAATGCATTAAAAGCCGATCCGAAAAAAACCTCGGAGTTAGCCCAACAGATTTCCGACTGGCCCCATTCAAGTCCCGGATATTTCAAAGATCTCAAAGCGAAACTCCTTAAGTTCGTTGAATCGGGTCAATTGGGGATCTTTGCGAACGCTTATTGGGATCACCCTGCCTATAAACTGCCCCCCGAAGTCAATCTCTTGGCCGTGGCTCACTACTTAGAGGCCCTGGATTGGCAACGCCATATCATTCGAATCCACGCGTTCCTCGGTGGGAAGAATCCTCATCCGAACTTCTTGGTTGGTGGGGTTCCGATGTCTGTGAACCTTTCTTCCCCTTCCGTGATCAACACCGAAGTTCTCTCCGTCATTAAAACACATGTTGATGCCGCAAGGGAATTCGTAGAAAAAGTCTATATCCCTGACCTTCTTGCCGTTGCGTCCTTCTACAAGGAGTGGGCAAGATACGGCGCCGGGGTCGGGAATTACCTTGCCTATGGTGAGTTGCCAGAAGGCAAGACTTCAGACATCGAATCGCTCTTCCTCCCACGGGGTGCGATCCTCAATAAAGACCTCAGCAAGGTGTATGACGTGGATCCGAAGGATCCTGAGCAGGTCCAAGAGGCAGTCGCCCATTCTTGGTATGAATACAAACAAAACAAAGACCTCTTGCATCCCTTCGAAGGGGAAACCGAGCCAAAATATACGGGACCTGAACCTCCGTATGACTACCTGAATGTAGACGGCAAATACAGTTGGTTGAAGGCGCCGAGATGGCGAGGCCACAGCATGGAAGTAGGGCCCTTGGCACGGATGTTGGTGGCGTACGCCAAAGGACATCCCTCTGTGAAAGAAAAGGTGGATTTCGCTCTTAAGAAACTCAATGTCCCGGCGACTGCACTCTTCTCCACCTTAGGTCGAACTGCGGCACGGGGCATCGAAACCTGGGTTGTCGCCGAGTATCTGACGGATATCTACGACCGCATCATCAGCCTCATTAAAGCGGGGAACACAAGCACCTTCAACAATACCAAATGGGATCCGAAGACTTGGCCGAAGGAAGCCAAAGGATTCGGCTATATGGAAGCTCCACGGGGTGCCTTGGGCCACTGGGTCACGATCCGGGACGGCAAAATTGCACACTATCAAATTGTGGTCCCTTCCACCTGGAACGGCGGCCCGAGAGACGCAAAGGGTCAACCGGGTCCCTATGAGGCAGCATTAGAGGGAACACCGATCCATGATCCGGAAGCCCCCCTGGAGATCCTTCGCACGATCCACTCCTTCGACCCGTGCATGGCCTGTGCTGCCCACATCTACGATCCCTCTGGCCGGGAGATCGTTACCGTGAAAATCCGGTAGACAGGGGGCATCATGAAAGCCGTGACGGAAAAAACCCTGGCAAGTGGGGAGACCTTGATCTTGAAAAAGGTCTGGGAACTCCCTGTCCGGATCATCCACTGGACGATTGTCGTGTGTGTGGTCGTCCTCGCGATTACAGGGTACTTCATCGGGAATCCACCGTTCTCCAATACCCAAGACGCTGCCACCATCTTCACATTTGGGACCATCCGGTTCCTTCACTTCCTCTTTGCGTATATACTGCTGGCTGCGTTTATCTTCCGAATCTACTGGGGATTCGTCGGGAATAAATACGCCCGCTGGTCTACGATGCTACCTTTGAGCGGGAAGAAGTGGAGGGATATCTGGCGGGAGATCAAATACCTCTTCTGGCCTCGTACGAAACTCCCCGTCTATACGGGCCACTCTCCTTTAGCCAATTTGACCTACCTCCTCCTCTATCTCGTCGTACTCTTCGGGATCGTGAGTGGATTCACGATGTATGCTGCAGCCCAATACACGCCCTTCTGGCGTCGAATTGCAGCATGGGGCCTTGCCCTGTTCGGCAATAACCTCAACCAGGTGCACTTCCTCCACCACTTCCTGCTGTGGATTTTCGCGGTGTTCGTAATTCTGCATCTCTATATGGTCGTCTATACCGTGGTCGTGAGTTATACAACCGAAGTGGATACCATGATCTCCGGATACAAGTTTGTTTTGAAAAGTGAATTAGCGGAGGAGTGATTATCCAGCACAGGAATTAAATTCACGGAGACTCTCATTCGTTGAAAATCGTTGTTTTAGGGTTGGGGAACCTCCTTTTAGGGGATGAGGGTGTAGGGGTCCACACGGTTCGGAAACTCGAACAGGCGTTCCCTCATCCGGAAATTGAGTATGTGGATGGAGGGACACGTGGACTCTTGCTATTGCCATTTATGGAAGAGGCCACCCACCTCCTCATCCTCGATGCGGTATATACCACGGATCCGCCGGGGACTATTGTCCATTTGAAACAAGATGACCTGCTGGCGCAGCCGCCAATGAAGTTCTCGGCCCACGACATTGCCTTACCGGATCTGTTGAGCCTCCTCCGTTTCCGAAAAGGCTCAGCGATCCAAGATCTTCAACTTCTTGGAATCGTCCCCGACCGCCTGGATCCCACCGTGGAGTTATCTCCCCGGGTCGCGGAAGCATTGGAAACCCTAATCCAGCGGGCCCAGGAAATTCTTAAGACCTGGCTCGAGTCCAGCACATCACAACACCCAGCCGAGAAGTGACCCCAAGAAAGAAGGCCCCAGCCGGGGGTTCCTTGATTTGTCAAGGGGGCGGGGTTCAGAATTAGGCATTCCCAAAAAGGAGTATGAACATGGATCAAGACCGACTACAACAGCTTAAAGAATTGCGACAAAAAGCGATGGAAGGAGGCGGACCCGAACGGATCCAACGCCAAAAGGCGCAAGGGAAATTGACCGCACGGGAACGGTTAGAACTCCTCCTCGACCCAGGGACCTTTCAAGAACTCGATATGTTTGTGACTCATCGGATTCACGACTTTGGCCTTGAAAAACGCAAAATCCTCGGAGACGGGGTTGTCACAGGATTCGGGAAGATCCATGGCCGGGATGTCTTCGTGTTTAGTCAGGACTTTACTGTTTTTGGAGGGACCCTTTCCCTGGCCCATGCAGAGAAGATCAAAAAGGTCATGGACCTGGCCATGCGGGTTGGTGCGCCCGTCATTGGACTCAACGATTCCGGCGGTGCGCGGATTCAAGAAGGCGTGGCTTCCCTGGGAGGGTACGCCGAGATCTTCCTTCGGAATGTCTTGGCCTCTGGCGTCATCCCCCAAATCTCAGCCATCTTGGGGCCATGCGCGGGTGGCGCAGTCTACTCCCCGGCCCTCACGGACTTCATCTTCATGCGACGGGGAACTTCCCATATGTTCATTACCGGCCCGGCCGTCGTCAAACGTGTCACCCACGAGGATGTCACCTTTGAAGAACTTGGCGGTGCAGAAATTCACGCGACCCAGTCCGGGGTCGCCCACTTTGTATACGATACCGAAGAAGAGGTCCTGGAAGGGATCCGTACCTTGCTCTCCTATTTGCCGTCCAACAACATGGAAGATCCACCGATGCTCCCAACACACGATCCCCCAGATCGGGAGGCCCCCGAACTCGATGACATTGTCCCTGAGGATCCCAACAAACCTTACAACATGTATGACGTGATCCACCACATTGTTGACAACGGGGAGTTTTTCGAAGTTCACCGCCAGTTTGCGCCCAATATCATCGTGGGGTTCGCACGGTTCGACGGCCAGCCTGTCGGAATTGTGGCCCAACAACCCATGGTGATGGCCGGTGCGTTGGATATCAACGCCTCCGTAAAGGCGGCACGGTTTGTTCGGTTCTGTGATGCCTTCAATATCCCCCTGCTGACCTTAGAAGATGTCCCTGGCTTCCTTCCAGGTGTCGCACAAGAACACGGCGGAATCATTCGACACGGCGCAAAACTCCTCTACGCTTTTGCAGAGGCAACGGTTCCAAAAATCACGGTCATTACTCGAAAGTCATACGGGGGCGCGTACTGTGTACTGTCTTCGAAACAGATCCGGGGCGATATCAACCTGGCATGGCCCACTGCAGAGATTGCAGTGATGGGACCGGAAGGAGCGGTGGATATCATCTATCGGAAAGAGTTGGCACAGTCGGAAAACCCTGAAGAACTTCGGGAACGTCTCATCCGCGAATATCGGGAAAAGTTCGCGAATCCCTATTACGCCGCGGCTCTTGGGTACATCGATGATGTCATCGAACCCCGGAAAACCCGGGCGTGGGTGATCAAAGCCCTCCGACTCCTGGCGAACAAACGGCAGAACCTCCCTCCGAAAAAACACGGGAATATCCCTCTTTAATCTGGGTCGAGGCCTTTTAGAACGGAAGGTCCTGGGAAGGCTCGATGGCTGGGTAAATGTACTCTTCGAAAAATCGGGCCACTCGAAAGATTCTCGATTCCTCAAAGGGCGGAGCCATAAATTGGAGCCCGATGGGTAACCCTGTCTTGCTCTTGCCAGCCGGAAACGAGAGGGCTGGGAGCCCTGCCAGATTCGCCGTGACCGTGTAGATGTCCATCAAGTACAAGGCCAGGGGGTCCTCAATTTTCTCGCCTAATTTGGGGGGCAAGACCGGAGAGACAGGGCCGAGGATCAGGTCTACCTCTTGAAACGCCTCATCAAAGTCCTGTCGGATTAAGCGTCGGACCTTCAGGGCTTTGAGGTAATACGCGTCGTAGTAACCCGCGGAGAGCGCGAAGGTGCCGAGGAGGATCCGACGCTTGACTTCAGGTCCAAATCCCTGGTCTCGCGTGAGTGTGTACATCTCCTGGAGGTCCTCGTAGCCAGAGGCCCGGAATCCATATCGGACCCCGTCATACCGAGCCAGGTTCGAGGAAGCCTCTGAGGTACAGATCAATTGATACGTTGCCACAGCATATTTGGTATGAGGCAACGAGACCCAACGGATTTGAAATCCATGGGATTCGAGGGCTCGGATGGCAGACTCGGTGACTGCCCGGACTTCTGAATCCAATCCCTCGGTTTCCAGATATTCGCGTGGGATCCCAATCGTAGGGCGGTCTGTTTGGTAATCCTGGAAAATCTCCGTCAAACTTGGGACCGGAAGATCAAAGGAAGTAGAATCCAGGGGATCAAACCCGGCCAAATGGGTAAAGAGGATCGCAGAGTCCTTCACGTCACGGGTTAAGAAGCCAATCTGATCAAGAGAGGAGGCAAAGGCAACAAGGCCGTAACGGGAAACCCTGCCATAGGTCGGTTTCAGACCCACGATGCCCGTGAAGGAAGCGGGCTGTCGCACAGACCCACCTGTATCGGATCCCAGGGCAGCGATGGCCTCCCCAGAGGCGACAGCCACTGCAGAGCCGGAAGACGACCCTCCGGGCACTCGTTCCGGATCTACTGGGTTCCGGCTTGGACCGAAATAGGAGAACTCGCCGGTCGCCCCCATCGCGAATTCATCCAGGTTCGTTTTCCCTACGATAATGCCGCCATGTTTCAGAAGTCGCTCCACTACGGTGGCATTGTAAGGGGAACGGAACCCCAAGAGGATCCTTGAGCCACACGTTGTTTGAAAGCCCTTAACAACGATGTTATCTTTAACAGCCATGGGGATGCCGAAGAGATAGCCCCTCTGTTCGCTGGGGAAATCTTCCAACTCAACGGCACGTCTCCGGGCTTCCTCTGCAAAGGTATCGATATAGGCGTTCAGGGTCGATTCCTGTGCTTCGATCTTGTCTAACACTGCATCGACGAGATCTAAGGGGGTAATCTCTCCGGCTTGAAGGAGTTGATGGAGTTCATAAATGGGGCGTTTGGAAAGATCCATGGCCTTATATTACGCTGGTCGATAGGGCTCTTCAAGGCTCTGCGCCAGGGGTTCAATCCCTCGGAAAGACCGTCCAAAAAGCCACGCAGCCAAAACCATCAAAAGCCAACCTATGAAGAACAGAGGCCAAGCAAATGTTGTCGGCACATAGTATTGGAAATATTGGACGCCATACGTACGGATCACTTCCCATGCATCTTTCCAAAAACTGGCCAAAACAAGCCCCACCCCGATGGCTCCAAGGGCCAACGGCAACGGATCCATCACCGGCTTTTTCCGATGTTCCAGGAGACTAAAATAAACCAACCCAGAGATGACGAGAAGTAGAGCAACCAACATCGGGGCAAGGACAGGGCCAAGCCAGGGAACCGGGATGAGGAAGAGTACATCCCAATCCCAGGGGGTTTTCGGCCAGCCGATGAAGACCCTGAGCCAGCCATAATATGCAAGGTCCCAAAGCCCAAAAAGGAAGAAAAAGCGGAAGAGCCTCCCCCAGGTGCCTCGTGCCGTGAGTATCGCAACTCCAGAGAGAAGCACTAACGTTGCCAGTTCTCGACCGAATTCCACGCCGATTAAAAGTGGAGAGGGTTGCACCATGGGAAAGATCTGAAGAGGGTCAGGGTAGAGGAGCACACGAAGGTAGACGACGACCGCGGCCTCAATGTAGGCAAAGGCGATCGCCACAATGCCAAGCCACAGCCAATCCCTTCGCATCGTCGTTAATTATTTAGCCTGCTCGCGGCTGGGAATAGGGGAGGGTTTACACACATATGCATGCGGATTATGATAAATGGTTCTTTTTGAAAGAAGGAGGTTTGGTTTGCACCGGTATCTTCTGGTCCTTGTTCTCCTTGCCTCAGGAGGGTTTGGGGAATCGCTGGTAGAAATTTCACCAGCCACTCGCGCAGACCTCGTCCGATTAGAACGCTCCGGTCTCTTCGATGTCCAAAGTCTTCACAAGGGTGTTCTCACAGGGATTGCCTACGACGTGGAGGCCATCCAGTCGATGGGATATCACCCTCGAATCCTCGCAGACCTGGACTCCTTGCGTTCCACCGTTTGGGCACAGTATCGGGACCAATATCACAGTTATGCAGACATGGCGCAAATCCTCTCAGACCTGGCGCTGACGCATCCGGAGATTTGTGTGTTGGAAACCTTAGGATTCTCCGTTCAAGGGCGTGCTCTTCTCTCTTTAAAAATCTCCGATTATCCAACACTCCGGGAACTGGAGCCCGAAGTCCGGATCGTCGGTACTCACCACGGCAACGAGTGGATTTCCACAGAGATTCCCCTTTTGCTGGCGCAGTACCTGGTGAACAACTACGGTAGCGATCCCACGGTGACGACCCTGGTAAATGAGCGTGAGATTTACATTATCCCCATGGTCAATCCAGACGGCCATGAGATGCAACAGCGTCGAAATGCCAATTCTGTGGACTTAAACCGGGATTACGGCTACATGTGGGACGGTTGGGGGAACTCCCCGGCCCCTTATAGTCAGCCGGAAACCCAGGCAATGTATCTGTTTGCACAGCAGCACAACTTCGTGCTCTCGCTCTCGTACCACTCCTATGGCGAGATCGTGAACTACATCTGGAATTACTCGCCCATCGAGCCACCAGACAGTTCGTTGATTCGGCAACTCTCCCAAATGTATGCTTCCTACAACGGCTACTGGGTCACGGAAGGCTACCAATGGTACGAAACCCACGGGGATCTCAATGACTACGCCTATGGCATCGATTCGGACATGGACTGGACCATCGAGTTAGGGGAATCCTTTGTTCCTCCTCCAAGTCAAATTCAGCCCATCTGGCTGGAGAATAGGGATGCCATCCTCGCCTTTATTCAGAAGGCAGGCCAGGGAATCATCGGGGTCGTGCTTGACTCCGTGACCGGAGACACCCTGAAGCACGCGCGTATCTGGGTTGAGGAAATCGGCTGGCCTGTTTTTACGGACCCCGTGTCCGGGGATTTCGTTCGTGTTCTGAAGCCCGGCACCTACACACTCCGCGTGGAAGCCAATGGATACTTTCCCAAAACCATCCCCAATGTCCTTGTCCAGCCCGACCAGTTGACACAGATGACCGTATTCCTCCGTCCTGGGGGTGGTTCTTACGCGTACAAGTATGTCGTGGTAGAGCAGGAGGATCCTAACAACTCCTTTGCCAATCAGACCCTCCCACCCTGGGGATTGGGAGCGCCAGATGACCAATACGTCTCCTTAGGTGTCGGCGGCATGGTCATTGTGGATGTAACATCGGAAACACCGATCACGGACACATTCACGGTCTACGAAGGAGCGGATGCCGCGGGCCCTGAGGGCTACATCGTGTATGCATCCGCAAACTGGAACGGACCCTGGACCTTGGTCGGGACAGGGACAGGAACCCAAACCTTCTCCCTCGCAGCGGCAGGGATGGGCTACGCCCGATACCTCAAGATCGTGGATGACGGGGACGGAAACCCAAATGCTCCAACAGCCGGCTTTGATCTCGATGCCATTGAGGTCACACCTCCTTCAGGGATTATGGTGGTCTTGGCCCGGACCTGGGTGATTTCTCAAGACTCCTCTTCCACCTTGTACCCTGGAGACACGGTTGCGCTCTACGGACTTTTGAAAAATTATGGGAGCCTCGCCGTGACAAATCTGATAGTTTTCCTCCAATCTGAGGATTCACTGGCAATGGTTTTGGACACGGTTCAGGATTTAGGTGTTCTCGATCCGGGCGACTCGATCCAGTGGGGACCGCTCCACTTCGTGGTTGCCGACTCTGTCCCCCAAGGAGCTCAGGTCCATCTCCAACTCAGCCTCACAGGGGATCCCGGATACAACGCTTCTTACTTTCTCTCTTTCCCCATTGTGACCCCTCTGGACTACATTATCTGGGACCCGGACCCCAACCACTCCTCTGGGCCGGTGGTCGAGGGACTTCTTCAGCAAATGGGTCTGACCGGTGTGTACACAACCGATTTGAGTTCGGTGTACGCCCAAATCCCTGGGACTCAAGTCCTTTTTGTGTGCCTCGGGATTTACCCAAACAACTATGTCATCTATGCGGAATCTCCGGATGCGGATACCCTGATTTCCTACTTGCTCCATGGAGGCCGACTTTATATGGAAGGTGGAGACGTGTGGTATTATGACCCTTCGGCGGGTGGCTTCAACTTCAATCCCTACTTCGGGATCAACCCGCAGTCCGATGGCTCGTCAGACCTGGGGACCCTCCAGGGGGTTCCCGGCACCTTCACCTCAAATATGACCTTTTCCTATGTCGGGGAAAACAACTGGATCGACCGTATCCAACCGATGGGCAATGCGTTCGCGATCTGGAACAATTTGGCCCCGGTGTACACCTGTGGGGTTGCGCAGGTAGAAACAACGGCCACAGATTTAGAGTACCGGACGGTAGGGGTCTCTTTTGAATTTGGGGGCCTCCAGGCCGCGGGTACGAGTCCAGAAGAGTATCTACAGGCTATCTTGGACTTCTTTGGGGTTGGCGTGCAACGGGAAGAATCTAACCGTCCGATCCCCGTTGCCCCCACCCATCTGAAGTATTCGGTTCCCATGAGATCGACCGGGACGCTCTGGCTCACCGTCCAGGTCCCTACTTCTTTGACCCTGGAACTCCTCGATATCACAGGCCGACGGATCGCGACCCTTTTGCACGGCCGCGTCGATCCAGGGACCTACGCCCTTTCTCTCGCTCAGCGGACAAGCCATCCTCTTCCCACCGGGGTCTATTTCTTGCGTCAAAGGACCCCATCTCACCATCAAGTGCAGAAACTCATTCTGATTCGAGACGTTTCAACCCCAGGAGGCATCAAGCCATGATTCATGAAAGTGCCCATATCGGGGAAGGGACCCTTTTGGGAGAGTCCCCTGTGATTGGAGAGGGTGTGGTCATCGGCAAAAACTGCCGGATTGGCCACTTTGTGGTCATCCATCCGGGAACGATCATTGGAGACAACGTCCGGATTGATGACTTCACGGTAATCGGGAAGTTGCCCATGAAGGCCAAGGCCTCCGCCATAACAAAAGAAAAAGAGTTGCCGCCCACGCGCATCGGCAATGGGGTCATCATTGGCACCCATGTTGTGATTTACCGGGGGGCGGTGATTGCTGATGACGTCTTGGTGGCTGACCTCGCATCCGTTCGTGAAGACGTTGAAATCGGGCCGAAAACCATTATTGGACGGGGTGTGACCGTGGAAAACCGCGTCAAGATTGGCAAACGCGTCAAAATCGAAACCGAGGCCTATATCACCGCCCTTTCCGAAATCGGAGACTACTGTTTTATCGCTCCTGAAGTGACCTTTACAAACGACAACTTTCTCGGACGGACCAAGGAGCGATTCAAGTACCATAAAGGTGTCACCTTACAGCGGGGGGCCAGGGTGGGAGCCAATGTAACCGTGCTCCCCGGGATCGTGGTTGGGGAAGACGCCCTGGTGGCCGCAGGAGCCGTCGTTACCAAGGATGTCCCCCCACGGATGATCGTGCGTGGCATCCCCGCGCGGGTCTGGAAACCCGTGCCAGAGGAACAATTGATCGAACATCAGGACTTTTACGAAGGGTAAGGAGGTTGTCATGCGAAAATGGGTTTGTCTATGGGGGCTCTCCCTTCTTTGGGTGAGTTCGGCGTGGACGGCAAAGGCCCCTTGGATCCCCCTGGGGACGGGTCAAGAACGGGTACAAGTCAAGGTCGTGGAAGAAGACGCCAGCCACACATGATCGTGGAATTAGAGGTCCCCACCGTCATCGGGTCATTTGTTGACGAGAACGGACAAACTTTTATCGATCTCAAAACCCCAAACTGTGGATGGATCACGGAAGTCGGAGCCCCACAACTTCCTTTGGTGGCCCGCCTTTTTGCACTGCCGGGGAATTCGGGAGCCACGGTTCGGATCTTAGAGACGGAAACCCAGGAGTTGCGATTGCCCGCTCCGATTTTGCCCTACCAAGGCCCGACGTACCGCAACGGGCAAAGAAAGTACCCTACATTCCAATACCGCTCGGATCTTTATCAGGCAGATTCCTACCCTTATGAGGTGGTCCGGATCGGTGAGGTCTCGATCGTACGGGATGTCAGAATTGCGCCCCTTATCTTTTATCCCATTGTGTACCATCCACGAACTCAGGCGGTCACGGTCTATACCCGAATCCGGGTAGAAGTCCGATTTGAAGGGATTGGGCCGAATCCCAAGGCAAAGCCGACGCAATCCGTTACCAGAAGTTACCGACAAATTTGGAAGTCGTTGCTATTGAACTACAATTCTATCGTCCGACCGATGTGGACCACGGACGGCTGCATCCTGGTCATCACGCATGACGATTTCCTTCCCGCTGCTCAGGCCTATGCGGAATACAAACGAAGTCTCGGCTATGACGTGGTTGTGACCCCGTTGTCCTCTCTCGGGACCAATCCTTCGGCGTACCAAATCAAAGCGTATATCCAGGAGGCCTACGATCAATGGCCCATTCCACCAGAGTACATCGTTCTGGTCGGGGACGCCGAATATGTCCCCTATTTCTCTACGTCCCTGGTCGACCCCACAGATCATCCTTACACAGAACTGGAGGGGGATGACTACCTGCCCGATGTCCATCTTGCCAGGATTTCCGTCCAGACTTTAGAAGAGGCCAATTACGTCATTGTCCACAAGACTTTGGGATATGAGCAAAATCCCCCTACGGAAACGACCGAGTGGTTCCAAAGTGGCACGGGGATTTCCGGTTCGGACTATGTGGATGACCAGAATGCGGCTCGGTGTGGGCAACTGGCCCATGACTTCGGGGGCTTTACACACTGGGACTCCTTATACCAATCCTTGGGCACCAACACGGTCTCCAACCTCATGAATGCCCTCAACGAAGGCCGTTCCTGGATTGCATACTTTGGGCATGGATACGAGACCGGGTGGGCCTCTGTGAATCCCTCCTTCACCAACAGCCATATCTACCAACTCCAAAACGGCATGAAGTTGCCGGTGATTGTGGATATCGCTTGTTCCAACGGCGACTTCACTTACTCAACAGATTGCTTCGCGGAAGCCTGGATCAAAGCGGGGACCCCAGGGGACGAAAAGGGTGCGATCAATATTGTTGCTTCAACCATCCCCTGTGCATTTTTCTACACGGACACCCTTGGACGGGGAACGTTTATTGGATACTTCCAGGATTCCATCTGGTCGTTCGGGGCCGCCGTAGACTTCGGGAAACTCTATATGTACCAGTATTTTCCCGAAGGACCCGGAGGGACCACCGAGGAAACCATCCAAAACCATGAGGTCTTTAATGACCCCCACATGGATCCGTGGTCTGCCCCGCCGAAGGTATTAACCGTAAGCCATCCGGTGACGGTCCCCTTGGGACCCTCCACCGTATCCGTGACCGTATCGGAAACCCGGGGCCCGGTTCCTGAAGCCCTGGTTGCGATTTTCCAGGACACCGTATTGCTGGGGAAAGCCTACACCGACGCATCAGGACAGGCCTTGATCCCGATCAACGTCACCTCACCTGAATCCCTGATCGTACGAGTCTCCTATCACAACGCCTATCCCTATGAAGGGACGATCCATCCGGTGAGTAACGAGCCCTATGTCGCCCTTCTTGCCATGGACTTCACAGACGAAAATGGAAACGGTGAAGTCAATGAAAACGAAACCATTACGCTGAATCTCTGGGTGAAAAACTTCGGGAGCCAGCCGGCAAACGGAGTCACCGGCGTCCTGGAAACGGCAGACCCCTGGGTGGAACTCCAAGATACCCTTGAAGTGGTGGGCGATCTTGGCCCCGGTGATTCCCTATGGCTTCCCCAGGCATTCTCACTCCATGTTCTCCCTGCAATCCCGGACGAATATTGGATCCCCCTTACCTTCCGATTCATTTCCAGTACGGGGGATACCTGGACCTCTTATGCGCATCTCCAATCCCAGGCACCTGTTCTGAACCTCAGTGAGTTCTCGGTTGTGGATACCACGGGAAGTCCAGTCATTGACCCCGGAGAACCTGCATGGGTGATTGTTCGGTGGCAAAATCGAGGCCACTCCCTCGCCTCGGGTATTACCTTGACCCTTCAGACGGAAGACACTCTGGTCACTTTGGTAGACACCTTCTCGACCCTCCCATACCTGGCTCCGGATAGCATCTCCGTTCCCGACACGTTCCTTCTCTGGGTCTCTCCCAATGCACCGATCCACTCGGAGGTCCACCTTACGGTCACGGCGACTACTGGCTCTTATGCCTTCACAGACTCGATCTCGTTCCTGATCGGGATCGGCGGAGACTTCTTAGTCTGGGACCCGGACCCTACTCCTTCTTCGGGTCCTCTGATTCGTGATGTCCTCCAAAATCAAGGTCTGGTGGGCGACTACGTCACGGATCTGAGCACTGTCCTGGACATCCTGCCCTACTATCACGCCATCTTTGTGTGTGTCGGAATCTACCCCAACAACGTCCATATTGCCGCGGGCTCTCCGGAGGCCTCAGCATTGGAATCTTACCTTCTCGATCACGGGGGCAATCTCTATCTCGAGGGCGGTGATGTGTGGTATTGGGACCCACAGTATTCCGGGGGCTACGACTTCGGTCCCCTCTTTGGAATCAATGCCACAGAAGATGGATCCGGCGACTTAAGTCTGATCGTGGGGGAGTCCGGGACCTTTACCGAAGGCATGACCTTCACATACTCCGGCGAAAACAACTGGATTGACCACCTGGAAGCAACCGGGAATGGTGCATTTGCCATTTTCCATAATGCTGCACCGAGTTACACCTGCGCAGTCGCGAACGTCTCGGAGAATCCATCTCCTTATCGAACCGTCGGCACATCCTTTGAATTAGGTGGACTCGTAGGGACCACCAGCAGTGTAGAGGATTTGATCCTCCAAATCGCAGCGTTCTTTGGATTGGAAACCGGGGTCAAAGAAACAGAAGGATGGACGGGGCCACCCCGGATATTGGCCCTTTCCCCACCGACCCCAAATCCGGCCCATGGTCAGGTTATCGTGCGTCTCAGCGTCCCCCAAAAAATGCCGATTGATCTCTCGGTCTTTGACATCACTGGTCGCAAAGTCCGAACTTTGGCCCACGGCCTCTACGAACCTGGCGTGTACGTCATCCAATGGAACGGTCGGGACACACAGGGACGGCGCCTGGCTTCCGGACTTTACTTCCTCCAACTCTATGCCAATTCCCAACGCAAAATTCAGAAGTTGACATGGTTTCGGAGCCCCTAAACTTCTCCGATCGGGTCTGATAGAAGGCCCATAGAGAAAGGACTATAATTGAGGGGATGGATGGTCCGTTTCTGTGGCGGAAGTTGACGCTCGGGCGGGCACGAGCCAACTGTTACATCCTTTATGAGCGCTCGTCCGGAGAAGCCCTGATCGTGGATCCAGGCGCAGAACCGAGTCGTATCTTAAACCTCTTGAGCCGATTGCCGATCCGGAAAGTCAAATTCATCGTGCTGACGCACGGTCATTACGATCACATCCGGGCTGTCCCCCAATTGAAACAAGCCACGCACGCTCCGGTGCTTCTCCATGTGGACGAGATCTCGATATACCGGAGTCCTTGGCGGAACTTTTCGTGGGTCACCCTGCGACCGTTCCTTCCTCCAGAACCTGACGGATTCATCGAAGACGGTGATGTGCTGTATCTGGGGGGACACCCGATCGAGGTCCTCCATACCCCTGGGCACACTCCTGGAAGCCTGTCCCTCCTGACGCCACAAGTTCTGATCACTGGCGATACCCTCCTCTATCGTTCGGTGGGCAACACCTGGATTCCTGGCGCATCCCGAAAGGTATTGCTGAAGAGTTTGAAGGACAAGATCCTGCCCATCTCCTGGGATCCCTGGGTCCTGCCCGGGCACGGACGGTCTGCCAGACTCTCCAAACTCAAACGAATCAACCCCGTGCTTCAGGAAGCCCGGATCCTGAGTTTGTAGAACGCGAAAATCGGTCCTTGGCGCCGAGTTTACCGTGGGTGAATAAAACCACATTAACTTTATGGAATGACATGACATGGTGACTACAGAACCACACCAATCCTCTTCTCATGGTAAACAATTCTTGCTTTGAATACTTTATTCCGAATACATTTAGTCGTTTGAACTCGATTTTGCCAAGCACAAAATTTTCGACTTTCAGTTGGTTTCACCCGTGGCACAGTCATTCCCACATCTCCGCTGAAGTATCTCCTTTAAAATAAGTAGCTGATATATATCGATGAGCCAATACACAATCTATGAATTAGAAAATAATTAAACAAGGAGGTTAAAATGATTCTTACAAAAGGCTTAATTTTATCGTTATGGTTCACTCTCTCATCACCCCAGTCATATGAAGACACGCTTAAGATCCAAGGAATTGAAGTATTACCTGTAATAAGGGTCACCGCCCCTCTTTATAATTGGTCTTACCGAATACCAGCAGAAAAGGAAGCCGTCATACGGGCCCTTGAATCCAGTGGACTGAATATCGTGAGAAGAGGTCCACGGTTTGCTTCTGATATCTCCGTCGATGGTTTTAGAGGGCGAAACATCTCGGTGGTAATAGATGGAGAGCGCCATTTCAACGCCTGTCCCAACAGGATGGATGTACCCATTGTCAGGATCAACCCCGTAGATATTAATCGGGTCTACATGGTGGTAAGTTCTGCATACCTCGCGTCCGGTCTTGGGGGCGCACTTGTGGTTAACCGGATTTCACCAGTCCCAGGCTTCCGGTACGATGCACTTCTTAAACTGGCGGCATTGTCTAGTGAAGAGGCAGATGTTGCGTTTTCAATAAATATGAAAAGACACCGCATCTCGATAAGGTACTCCCAAGCAAAACCCTATCTTGACGCCCTGGGTCGGTCCTATGAGGAACTCTATGGATACACTGCTGAGGCACGACTCGCCTATAAAAATATAGAAGGTAGTCTGTCAGGTAAGATTCAAAAAATTCAGTACGGTCTGACAATAGATCATTACCAGGATGTCTTATTTCCATATCTTATGATGGACGAACGGAGGAATATCGGGTTTTCTGCGTTTTTACAGTACCGGAAACACAGGATCTACACAAACTTGTATAACCATTTCATGGATAACCGTTTACGTGAATCTTCGCAGACAATGACAATGGAAACCCGGTCCTCTTCCATGGTATTAGGCATCACTGACCGCAAGAACTATGACGTATTTATCAGAAGATGGAAGGCCGATAATCTCATGCAGATGGACATGTCAAATATGGAGATGAAGCAAACAATGATTGATGTATTTCAAGGGAGAGTGACCTTTTCGAGAGGATTCTCCTTGAGCAATGAAATCTCTGCAGAAGTTAGAGTTGGCCTTGAAAGGGTTTCTTTGGAGTCTCCTGATCGCGTCGAGGTTCTACAACTCGTCACACAACCGGTACCGTTGTCGCGGCTATTCCCTGTGGTATCTTCCAACCTTAAGTATTCCTTAAGGCTGGTAGACTTATATGTCGAATTAGGTACCGACGCAGTATCTCCTGAACTGCTTTACAGGACCCTAAAGCGCCCATCCATGAATAACCTTCAAAAACCCTATTTTGTTGGTAATGCAGGTCTCCGCGCGCCTAAAAAAGTTTCTATGCGGAGTTTGTTACGAGTACATACCAACGTTTTACCAGAGTTCTTTGTTACCTATGTCCAAGGCTATATAGAGCCTACAGGGTTGCAGGTTGGAGATATTCCCATTCAAACCTTTACAAATGTGAACGCTCTTATGACTGGGTTCCACCTGCTGGTTAATGTCGGGATACTGAATTTAGGAGCCAACTACACCTTAGGCAGAAACCTTACAGATAACAAACCTCTCTCAGAAATACCTCCACTCCATGTCACCCTGGAATTATCAAGGAAAATTGGTAAAGCAAAACCCTATCTTGTTCTAAACTATGAAGACGCACAGGTACGGGTGAATCCTGACCTCGGTGAAACCCCTACCCCCTCCTGGTACACTGTAGATGTCGGTCTAAATGTGAACTTCGTGATGTTCACATTGGATATTTCTGTCGAGAACCTGACAAATCAGGAGTATTATAGACATTTATCTTATTTACGAGATCCCTTTAGCAGCGGCAGGAAGGTTTATGATCCTGGCAGAAAACTCAATATATGGGCAAGGTTCAGATCCATATAAATCAGAAGGGATCAAGGCTTATGAACGATTCAAACTTATTACTATTACATAGCACCTACGATAGGCAGTATCTGACCAATCATGCGAATTTGTTGTTCTGCGACTTCGCCGCAGTCGTGTCAAATTGCAAAACACCATTTTATGCTGTTCTGTATCTGCAGGAGAGAATTTAGGAAAACCAATAAACACTCTTGTCTCACAAAATCGGGACGTGTACAATATGCACACTTCAAGGAAGTCGGGGCGTAGCGCAGCCAGGTTAGCGCACCAGCATGGGGGGCTGGGGGTCGGTGGTTCAAATCCACTCGCCCCGACTTCTTTCTTTTCTATGAAACGAACGGCCCTCCTCTTTGTTGTCTTCGTACTTTTCACGGCGTCATGCCAACGCCACGGACCATCCGGCGTCCCCTTCTGGCATGCGATGGGTGGCCCTTTGGGGGACGTCCTGGACTCGATCATCACCCTTTACAACCAGGCACACAGCCCTCCCATCCTTTCCGTAAAAATGGGCAACTACGCGACACTCTCCCAGAAAATTATGGGGGCGGTGGCTTCGAATAAGCCTCCGGTCATGGCCCAGGTCTATGAATCCTGGGCAGCTGAACTGCTGGAAAACAACAAGTTGGTCCCCATCCAGGAATTCCTTCCCTTTTTCGAGGACTCGGTGCTCGAAGATATCTGGCCCCCCTTGATCGAAGATAACCTGTTTGACTCCACCCTGGTCTCTTTCCCCTTCAACAAAAGTGTTCCGGTCTTTTACTACAATCAAGACCTCTTCGAAGAGTTCGGAATCGACTCCTTCCCCAAAACCTGGGAAGAGTTCCGAGAGGTGTGCAAAAAACTCACGGTGGATCGGGATGGGGACGGGACCATTGATCTCTATGGCACAGCCTTCCCGGTGAGTGTCTGGTGGTTCCTGACCATGCTGTACCAAAAGGGAGGGAGCGTGATCCGTGGAGACTCCATTTATCTTGACACCCCAGAGGCACGGGAGGTCTTGCAATATTTGGTCGATCTCATTTACAAGGATTCATGTGCCTATTTAACCACCGGGTTTCGGCACCAGGACGATTTTGCAACCGGCCGTGTCGCCATGGTCTGGGGCACCATCGTGTCCTACAGTTTTATGAAACAGAAAATTCGGTTTCGACTGGGGGTCGCTCCGGTGCCAAATTTTGGGGAGCCAAAAGTGGTGGTCTCCGGAACCAACGTCGCCCTGTTCAAGGGGGCAACCCCGGAGGAACTCCAGACTGCGGTCTCGTTTCTCCGATTTTTCCTGAAGCCGGAGATCCAGGCGATTTGGTCCACAGGAACCGGCTACATTCCCTTGCGACGGAGTGTACTCAACCACCCGAAAATGCAAGCATTTCTCCAACAGGTTCCCGGGATGAGAGAAGCGATCCTCCAACTGGAGCACGCAACTTTTGAGCCCCGGGACCCCGTCTGGTTCACAGGGAGACGCTATTTGGCAACGGAAGGCCTGGAACCTGCACTGCGAGGGGTTTTGAGTGTCGAGGCCTCTTTAAAACGAGCCCAGAAGTTTTTAGAGACCGAATTGAAACGACGGCGAAGGATGGAACGGGCGCTCGCCGAACGGAAGGGAGCCCATTGAGTCGGGTCAGCGCTCGCCCTTCGTTTCTCGCTCCAGCCTGTCTCGATAGCGCTCCAGCAAGGCCAATGTCCGGGCTCCAGGTTTCCCATCCCCGATCTGGATTTCGTCCACTTGAACGACCGGGGTGACATCCTGGAGCGTGCTGCAGAGGAAGGCTTCGTCCACTTCCCGAAGATCCTCAAATCGAAGAATCCCCTCCTGGACTTCATAGCCCAAGGCCTGGGCCTCTTCGATCACGACCTTCCGGGTAATACTGGGCAGGATCTGTGGGCCCAAACTGGGGAAAATCAAGGTGTTTCCACGAAAGACCCCAAACGCTGCGGAGGTACATTCGGTGATCACCCCGTCTTCACGGACCAACAAGGCATCATGGAACCCCTTCTCCAGGGCCTCCATCTTGGCCAAAACATTGGGGAGGAGCATCGTTGTTTTGATGTCACACCGTTTCCAACGGAGATCGGGATAGGCATGGAGTCGGATGCCTTTTTCAATGTGTTCAGGAGGGACGGGAGTGTGGGCTCGGAAGGTCAGGATCAAGGTCGGCTTTAAAGGTCGGCTGGGGACATGCTCGCGGGGCCCAGTGCCCCGTGTCAATTGCATGTAAATCTTCGCAGGATCGAACCCAGCACGTTGGATCCCTTCCAGGATGATCTTCTTGAGCCAGCCTAAATCAAACTCGATGGTCAGGTGAATCTCCGAGGCACTTCGCTGGAATCGCAACAAGTGATCTTCCAGGCGGAAGGGCCTGCCGTGATAGGCTACAATGGTTTCGTAGACCGCGTCGGCGAAGAGGAACCCGCGATCCTCTAAGGGGATCGTGGCTTGGTCCAGTGGCACGAACTCGCCACGTACATATGCGAGGGGTGTACCCATCATTTTTGGCTGGGGCGCCAGGATTCGAACCTGGATTCCAGGATCCAAAGTCCTGTGTCCTGCCCATTGGACGACGCCCCAGTGAGGGTAAAAATTATACAGGAATCAAGATTTCGACGGGTTTGAAGGAGAGGTGCGGTGTCGAGGGACGACAAGGCGATAGACCCAGGCGTCCTCGCCGTCCGGGGTGTAATAGTGTTTGATCCGACCGGCTCGGACGAACCCCATACGCTCGTAGAGACGCTGGGCCGGTAGGTTCGAGACCCGCACCTCCAAATAGATGGCCAAGAGGCGCCGGGAGCGGGCCCAATCGATGACCCATTCCAAAAGGCGCCGGCCGATGCCGCGCCGCCGCCAATCGGGATGCACGGCAATGTTGATGAGATGACCCGTGGTCTCATAACACCGCAGAATGGCGTACCCCACCACGGTCTGGCCGTGAACCGCGACCCAAAACTCGGAAAAGGGATGTAAGATCTCCGCCTCAAAGGCCGTTCGAGGCCACGGCCTGGGGAAAGAGAGGAGTTCGATCTCGTGGACCGCCTTTAAATCTTCAGGCCGAGCCGTCCGAATCGTGATGTCGGCGTTTCCGGGCATGAACAACGGCATCGGGTAGACGGATATACAAGGGCTCCACCCGCAACGGATCATCCGGCCCTTCTTTTTCGAATGCGTGCCATCCCAATTTCGCGATGGTCAGAGCCTGTGGATAAAGGACCTCCGGGTAGACCTGGACGTCTTGAAACGCAGCCGGGTACGTTGTGACACCTTGCCCCACAAAACAGGGGGAATGGGCCCGCCATTGAACGACGACATCCTCCGGATCCATCACCCGTGGAGTCCAAACCTCGTGAAAATGATGGCCCTCTCTCTTGTACACCGCAACGTAGACCTGCTGTTTCTGCGCGTTGAGGACAGGGACCACCAAGGAGCAAGAAGAAGGGGCGTCATAGGCCAAAGCCTTTAGCGTGGGCACTGCCTTGATCGGCTTCTGCGTCGCCAACGCAAACGCCTTCGCGTAAGAAATCCCAACTCGTAAGGCCGTAAAGTAGCCAGGCCCCTGGGACACCGCCAGGGCGGTAAGGTCGGAGAATGCGATCCCTGCCTCGTTCAACACTTCATCCACAAGCCGATTCAAGACCTCTGCATGTTCAAAGGCGGCCTCGTGTCGGCGGCTGTACTCTTGTCCTGAGGTCGGAGACCACAGGGCCACCTGCGTCCCGGGCCCCGAGGTCTCAATCCCCAAAATCCACTTTTCGGGAGTCGTCATGATTCCAAGTTTAGGGCATCCAGAATCTGGTCGCTCCGATAATCATGAATCGCCACAGCATGTTCGTCGAGGGTCACATAGGAACGGGTGACCAACCAATCGCCGGCTACCACCAGAACCTGATCTCCAACAGACTGGATTCGGGGCACGTGATAATGCCCAAGGATGAGGATATCTGCAGGAATGCGATGGATTCCCGGGGGTGGGAACCCGCCGGGTG
>WFXO01000064.1 GCA_015490555.1 Caldifarciminota bacterium
CCCAGAGCGTATGGTCCAATGAGGATTCCGATGGCCAGTTCGCCCAAGACACCGGGTTGTTTCAGGTATCGTTCACTCACTTCACTGGCGACCTTGGCTGCCGCCAGGATCACAGAAACCTGGAAGACCAAACGGATTAGGATCTCGGTGATGCCATGGCTTTCCACGGTTTACCTCCAGGGAATGTTTCTAATGGGATCTCGACTGGCGACACAATGCCTACGGACCACGCGTCCCAGACTAAATATCGCTGGGCCACTTCCTGGACCTGTTGGCAGGTCACTTGCTCTAAATCCCGCAAGTACTCTTCCGTTGTCAACACACGGCCCAAGAGCAGTTCCAGGGTGGCCACATGCATCATTCGCTGGGTCAAAGATTCTTGTGACAACAAGAGGCTTCCCCTCAAGCGGGTTTTCACCCGCTCCAGTTCCTCCGGCCGAATCCCCTCCTTCCGTAAGGCTTCAAACTCTACCCAAATATCGCGGACGACTCCCTCGAAATAGGCCGGATCGGTGACGGTGTGGATTCCGAGAACCCCCAGCCCGCGCAGATAGTCCAAATAGGAAGAGACCGAGTAGACCACCCCCTTTTGCTCTCGCAGTTTCACAAAAAGACGGGAACTCATTCCACCCCCCAACACGGCATTCAGGACCACCAAGGCCGGTCGGTCGGCATGGAGATACTCTGGGACCCGAACCCCCATGGCCAGTTGCACTTGATAGAGACGTGATTCGGTGTGAATGCGGAAAGGCTCTGGATCTGGAAGCGGCGGTTCGGTTGTTCCGCCGGCGAAAGGGCCCCTTGGTAGATGGAAAAATTGCTCGTAGGCCCGGATGACCTCCTCTTCATCTACATTCCCCACCACCACAAGTACTACCGAGTCCGGAGAGAAGGCCTCCTGCCAACGCCTCCGAACCTGCTCACCGGTAAATCCTTGTATGGACGGCAGTGTCCCCATGATCTCACGCCCTAAAGGATGACCGGGGAACAGGGCGTCAAAAAGAAGGTAAAAAACGTAATCATCCGGAGTTTCCAAGAAACTCTTGAACTCTTCCAAAACTACCGATTTTTCCAATGCAACGTCTTCTTCTGCAAACCTGGGGGATGACAGCATGTCCCCCAAGAGTTCCATCGCCAGCGGAAAATGCTCTTTTAAAACTCGCGCATAGAGGCCCAGGTAGTCATGGGTGGTGTCTGCGTCTAAATAGCCTCCTGTGTCTTCAATGGTGCTGATGATTTCAAAATTGGACCGATGCTGAGTGCCCTTGAAGAGCATATGCTCCAGAAAATGGGTGATCCCTGGGATGGACTCATCTCGGCTCCCGTGGCGGGAGAAGACCCCGATGACTACAGACGAACGTTCCGGCATCGGATCTAAGAGGAGGGTGGCACCATCAGGGAGACGGAGTTTCCGGAGTGTAGAGGCCATCTTACTTGCCTCCGAAGATTCTCGTGAGGTCCAGAAAAGTAATGAGGATCATGAGGAGGATGAGGAGGGCCATCCCGATCTGCTGAATCCAGAGTTGGACTTTGGGAGAAAGGGGCTTTCTGCGGATGGCTTCAAGGGTATAAAGGAAGAGGTGCCCCCCATCTAACGCCGGGATCGGCAAGAGGTTGATCACCCCAAGGTTTACCGAGATGATCGCGACCAAAAAGAAGAGTTGGAACAGTCCGACATCCGCAGTTTGGCCGACGATTTTCCCGATCATCACTGGACCGCCGATCGCCTTCACCGAAACCTGACGCAAGATCAACTTGATCAACAAGGTGAAGGTTAGTACCACGGATTCTACCGTTTTTGCTGCGGAATAGGTGAGGACTTGGACCGGGCCCAGCCGATGTCGGATGGTAGCCACGACGACCCCAATGCGTCCCCTTGGATTCCCCATTTCGTCTTGGCTTTTTTCCACAGGAACAGCGAGGTGGAGGGTATCCCCATTCCGTAACACGGTTATCACGACAGTGTCTCCAGGCTTTGCAGATACGATTTCGACGAGTTCAGACCACGAGCGAACGGGAAGTGTATCAATGGCGAGAATTTGGTCGCCGGTGCGAAGACCCGCTTGATCCGCCGGTCCCCCACGGATCACTTTGCCAATCACGGGGGGAATCAGGGGTTCGATCCCCAAGGATTCGGGCTCTTGAACGGTGAGCATCAAACGGAGGGTGTCAGAGGATCGGGACACTTGGAGGATGTGGGTCCCGGGCTTCAGAAGTCGTTGGTCAATCTCCCACCAGTTCCGTACGGGGTGCTGGTCCACAGCGAGAATCTGGTCCATGGCTTGAAGGCCCGACTGCTCCGCCACACTCCCAGGTTCTACCCGATACACCGTGGTTCCCGGGATGACAGAAAGGCCAAAAATGCCATAAGCCATGAGGAAGACAACAAAGCCGAGCAGGATATTAAAGATCGGTCCCCCGAGGACGACGGAGAAGCGGTGAGAGACCGGCCGCCCCAGAAACTCATCCGGTTCATACGGCCGATCCTCCGGCTCATCCCCGGCCATTTTCACATAGCCTCCAAAGGGGATAGCGGAGATGGCGAACTCCGTTTCCCCCCAGCGCCAGGTCACCAGTTTGGGACCAAACCCCAAGGAAAATGTCAGGACACGGATCCCTAACCGGCGGGCAATAAGAAAGTGGCCTGCCTCATGGACCAAAATAAGAACGCTGAGGATGATCAGGGTTGTGATAATGGCCATAGATTGACGATTTTAAGGCGAATTCTTAAGTGGTTCAAAGCAACGAATGGACCTCATCGAAGCCCATGGGATCCAGGAATCAATCTGAAAAACCGATCTTCTGCTCATGGATCCCGTGTACGCGGAGAGATGAACCGTCCGCAAGAAGCACCCTGTAGGTGCCTCTTCCGTCGAAGAGAATTTGCACGAGGCAGAAATCCCTTGCAGATCAATTTCACCGTGAGCCTTTGTGCGGGGTTGACCTCTTTGGGCCCCCTCCTTAAAATTTTGCCAGTCTTGCCGGCGTAGCTCAGTTGGTTTAGAGCAGCGGAATCATAATCCGCGTGTCGGGGGTTCGAGTCCCTCCGCCGGCATTTTTTCTTTTCCGGTTTTATTCGGAGACGCGACGGATTTTCGCCCCCAACGCAGCCAGTTTTTTCTCGAAGTCTTCGTATCCCCGATCCAAGTGGTAAATCCGGTGGATCTCGGTTTTCCCTTTGGCGACCAATCCCGCCAGAACCAAGGCGGCGGAGGCCCGGAGGTCCGAGGCCATCACCGGTGCACCTTTCAACTCGGGGACCCCTCGCACCAGGGCGGTGTCCCCCTCCACCCGGATATCTGCCCCCATCCGAACCAATTCATAGGCGTGTTTGAATCGGTCTGGGTAGATCCCTTCCCGGATGATGGAGGAGCCGTCGGCGACGGTCATCAGGGCCATGAATTGGGCTTGCATGTCTGTTGGAAAGCCAGGGAAGGGAGCGGTTTCCAGGTCAACCGGACGAGGACGATCTGCAGGTCCTTGGACCTCGATCCAGTTTTTGCCCACGGTCACTTGAGCCCCTGCGGCCTGAAGTTTGGGCAAGACCGAAGGGAGGAGGTCGGGTGTGACGTCGAGAATGCGGACCCGGCCGTGGGTGATGGCCGCCGCGACCGCAAAGGTCCCCGCCTCGATGCGGTCAGAGAGGACCCGGAAGGTTTCAGGAGGGGACAGTTCAGGGGTCCCATGGATCCGGAGGGTGTCGGTCCCGAGCCCATGGATCTGTGCTCCGGCCTCTCGCAGGAACCGGCCCAGGGTCTGGACTTCCGGCTCCTTGGCGGCGTTGTAAATCACAGTTTCTTCTGGGATCGTGCTTGCTACCATCATCAGATGAGCGGTTGCGCCGACCGAGGTTCGGTCAAAGGCGATCTCTGCCCCATGTAAGCCCTGATGGTGAGCAAGGATATAGCCCTCTTCGAGATCCACCTGGGCCCCCATGCGTTTGAGTCCCTCAAGATGGAAGTTGACCGGGCGTGGGCCAAAGGCACAACCACCCGGTAAGGAGACTTCGGCATGCCCTTCCCGAACCAGAAGGGGTCCTAAGACGTAGATGGAAGCGCGCATTTTCCGGACGATGTCGTAGGGTGCCCTCACGGATTTCAGATGCTCTGCACGGATGGTGAGCGTATGTGCATCGTCCCACTGGACCTCGGCCCCCAGGAGCCGGAGCAGTTCAATCATGGTGAAGGTATCCCGAACCCGCGGGACGTTGGTCAAATGAACCGGTTCTCGGAAGAGCAGGGACACCGCCAGCAGGGGAAGGACAGCATTTTTGGCTCCAGAGACTCGAACTTCCCCGGTAAGAGGGACGCCACCTTCAAGGACGAACCGATCCATACCGAAGATTATACGGCGGTCCCTCTCCGTGCTCTCTGATCCAACACAACGCTTGAATTTGGAGTGCAATCCCTCATAATACCGACACAACACAGAGGCACGGGACCGTAGTTCCAAGGTCTTGCGTTTCTTGACATTTTGGAATCGGGAAGGTATAACATAAACCTGCGAAGGAGGTTAGGACGATGAAAAAACAGTGGGTCGGTCTGTTGGCCGTCGGGCTCTTTTTGGTCTTCACCCAGGCCTGCGGCCCGAAGATGGCCTCACAGGAGACCCTGAACCAGATCCAGGAATGTGAGGCGGCCTACCAGTCTGCGACCGCGAAGAAGGCACAACTGGAAAAGCAGATTGCAACCCTGAAAGGCCAGATCCCCCAACTCCAGCAAGAACTCCAGAAACTCGAAAGCGAGCGGGATTCCCTTAAGGCGTGGTTAGACCTCTTGGAACAGGGCTACTGAGGAGGTGATCTCATGAAAAAGGGCGTGATTTTCGCATTTCTCCTGGTAGGCTTCGCCTTTGGGCAAGAGAAACTGACGGAAGAGCAGGCTCTTCAGAAACTCGAAGAGTGCAAAGCGAAAAACTCGGCGATCCAGCAAGAGATCCAGGCTTTAGAGAGCCAACTGAAAGATCTTCAGAGCCAGATCGATGCCTTAACCCCAAAGATTGATGCGGTGAAGCAAGAGATCCAGCAGATCCAGGCCGAGATTGCGAAGTACCCCTCCGAGTACACTGTCCAGAAGGGAGATTATCTTTACAAGATCGCAGGGATGCGGTACATCTACAACAACCCCAAGGCCTGGCCACGGATTTACCGAGCAAACCGAGACAAAATCAAGGATCCCAACCTGATCTATCCGGGCTGGACCTTATACATCCCGCACGGTCTGGACAAGACGATCGAGGTCATCCCCGGCGATAACCTTTGGAAGATCGCTGGATTTTCGTGGATCTACAACAATCCACGCCTGTGGCCTCGGATTTATGAGGCCAATCGGGACCAGATCAAGGACCCGGACCTCATCTATCCGGGCCAGACCCTTGTGGTCCCTCGCGACTGATCTCTGTGGTTCGACAATACCGTGACGGGGCTTCTCTTCTCCGTGAGGAGAGGCCCCGTTCCTTTATCTCCTGAGCCATGAGTGGAAAGTCCAAAGAATACGTAGAACGTCGAATTGTCCTGGAGGATATCGAAGTTGTCCGACTCACCGGCGTCGGAGAACGGAATATCCATTTGCTCCGCCAATCGTTCCCGGGGAAGATCATCGTGCGCGGCAACCAGGTTCTGATCTCCGGAAAGGAGGAGGATGTCCAACGGATGGAAGAGGTGATCGAGACCTTGGTGCGACGGGTCAAGCGTCGAGGCTATGTCCTGGAAGACGACGTCCAGGAGATTTTGGGGACCTCCACCGCTCAGAAGCCTCCGAAAAGTCTGGAGATTGTTACCCCAAGACGCCGGATCTATCCCCGGTCGCCGAACCAGGAGGAGTATCTCCGGGCTATCATCGAGAACCATGTGGTGGTGGCCATTGGACCCGCGGGGACGGGAAAAACCTATCTCGCGGTGGCCATGGCGGTGAAATACCTCTTGGAAAAACGGGTGGAGAAGATTGTGTTGACCCGTCCTGCGGTCGAGGCTGGGGAATCTCTGGGCTTCCTCCCAGGCGACTTCCAGGAGAAAATCAACCCCTATCTGACCCCTCTCTACGATGCCCTCTATTCCATGCTTCATCCCGACCAGGTCCGCCGTCTGATTGAGACCCGTGTCATCGAGGTTGCCCCCTTGGCCTACATGCGAGGCCGGACCCTCCAGGATGCCTTCCTGATTCTGGATGAAGCCCAAAACACCCGCTCCGTCCAGATGAAGATGTTCCTGACCCGGATTGGTCCCCGGACCAAGGTCGTGATTACCGGGGACATCACCCAAATCGACCTGCCAAAAGAGGACTCTTCGGGCCTCGTGGATATCCAGAGCATCTTGAAGAACATCCCCGGGATCCGCTTCATCTACTTCACCACCGAGGATGTGGTACGACACGAGTTGGTTCGAAAGATCGTCGAAGCCTACGAGCGAAAGGAACGGGCCCAACTTCAGAAAGAACAGAGAGAGAAGGTGCCTGAAACGGAGCACACCGCCGGATGAATCCCTGGACCATTCTCCTTCTCGACCTTCTGCTCGGCATCCATCTGGCCGTGTATCTCTATCAACGCCGGGCAGATAAAGACCTTACCCGCAGCAAAATCTTCATCCTTCTGTTTTCCCTGGCATTGCCCTTAGGGGTCCAGTGGGGGATCCGGTCGCTTCCCACCGGCTTTTTGTTCACCCTGATCCCCTTCTTAGGTACCATGGTCTATCTGACCATGGACCTGGAAACCGCCCTCATCCTTTCGGTGGTCGGCAGTATTGCCGTTGCGTTGATGGGACAGCCCACCCTGGAAGGGATGGTTTATCACCTTTTGGCGGGTTGGACCGCGGTCTTTACCGCCTCGTATTTCCGGGATCGGTATTCGATCTATCGGGTCGTGTTAGCCGTCTTTTTCGTGTGTGCCCTGCTGGGCATGGTCCTCTGGCCGGACATCGGCCTCGGCGAGGTCTTCCAAAAGGCGTTTCTCTCCTCCCTGCTCTCGGGCTTTTTGGTTTTGGGGATCTTGCCCTTGTATGAGCGGTTCTTTGGCGTGGCCACAGATCTGTTGCTGCTTGAACTTCTGAACCCCAATCATCCGTTGCTCAAGGAGTTTGCAGAGAAGGCGCCGGGAAGTTTTGCACACAGTCAGAATATTGCGAACCTGGCAGAGGCCGCCGCACGGGCCCTGGGGGTCAATCCATTGCTGGCCCGCGTTGCCGCCTATTACCACGACATCGGCAAAATGGCTATGCCCGAATATTTTGTGGAAAACCAGATTGCTTCGGAGAACCCCCACGATGGACTGGCCCCTGGGGAAAGCGCTAAAGTTTTGCTCCGCCATGTCCAAGAAGGGATCAAAATCGCCAAGAAATATGGGCTACCCAAGGAGATTTTGGGGGTCATCGAGACCCACCATGGGACCACCCTGATGGAGTACTTTTATGCCAAAGCCGCTCAATCCTCAGGCTCAGCAGAGGAGGCCGAATTCCGATATGTCGGTCCGAAACCCCGGAACAAGTTGGAAGCTATCCTGATGCTGGCCGATTCCGTCGAGGCTGCCACGCGAACCTTAGACAACCCCGACCCTCACGAACTCCGAACGCTGGTCCGAACCTTGATGGAAAAGAAACTCCAGGACGGCCAATTGGACCATACGGACCTCACCCGTCGGGATCTGCAAAAGATTGAAGAGGCCTTTACCCAGGCCTTGATGGGGGTCCATCATAGCCGGATCGAGTATCCCAAAGATTCCAACGACCATGGAGATTCATAACACCCAGGATGACGTCCCGCTCCCATCGTCGTACCCCGACCAACTGCGAGCCCTCCTGAATCATCTCCAGGAGACCTTCCACCTCCCCAGCCTTGAGCCCCTGACCATCGTTCTTGTAAACGATGATCGGATCCGGGAACTGAACCGACAATTCCTTGGCCGTGACCGCCCCACGAATGTCCTGGCCTTCGACCTGGGAGACACGAAAGAGATCTACATCTCCGTCCAGACCGCCGTCCGAGAGTTCGGGCCCGATGCGGTATTGGAAGGTGTGGCGTTTTATGCATTCCACGGGATCCTCCATCTCTCCGGATTTGACCACCTACAAGCCCACCGGCAAAAGGAAATGAAGTCTGTGGAACATGAAGCCTGGCGGATGATCCAGCAATGGTTCTCGTCAAGTCCCTGATCCTCTTAGCCGTATTCCTGTCCCTGTCCTTTATGTTTTCAGGGCTGGAAGTCGCCCTCTTTACCCTGAAAGAGCGGGAAGTTCGAAACATCCATCCCAAGGGACTGAGGGAGTGGATCCGTCGAATCCGCCAGAACCCAAATGCATTACTGGCGCTCCTCTTAACGGCGAACACCGCAACAAACGCGTTCGCGTCGTCCCTTTACGCCATCTTGGTCCCAATGGTCTTCCATCTGACCCATGAACCCACGCGTTCCATCTTTGAGGTGGCTACGTTTACCCTCATCCTGTTGATTTTCTCTGAGGTCTCACCCAAGGCCCTGGCCTTGTCATTCCCCTACCACTTTGCCATGCGATTTTCAGGCATTCTTTGGGGGGTCTACTACCTCTTATACCCGTTGGTTTGGCCCGTTTCCAAGATCATGAACCTCTTCACCCGGATCCGTTTTTCGCCGAGACTCCCGTTAACCGAAGAGGAGTTGATGCTTATCGCTCGATCCGCGCCCGCGCCGGGCCTGCGGCTCTTGGAGAAAGGCCTCATCTTCCTCAATCACACCGTCCGGGACATCGCCACACCTCGTGTGGAGATTAAAGCCCTCCCCATTGATGCCACCATGGAGCAAGCCCTGGATCTCTTCAAGACCACCCGCCACTCCCGATTTCCCGTCTATCGAGAAAAACTTGACCACATCGTCGGGATCATCGAAATCCCCAAAATGATGGGTGTTGCCCCGTATGACCCCAAGAGGCCTATCAAAGGCTTCCTTTCCCGTCCCGTCTTCGTCCCCGAGACCATGAATCTACTGGAATTGATTCACGTGTTGGATCGCGAAGGGATCGGCCTCGCAGTGGTCATAGATGAATATGGTGGGACCTCCGGGGTTGTGACCTGGGGCGACTTGATGAAGTTCTTCTTCGGCACGATCCCGGAGGAGTTTGAAGAAGAGCCGGAACTCATCAAACGCGTAGGGGAAAAACTCTATATCCTGCCCGGCGACATGACCCTGACCTGGTTCCGTGAAGTCACAGGCATCGACCTCGGCACAAAAGGGACCCTATCGTCGTTCATCATCGAGCAGTTGGGCCGAATCCCCAGAGAAGGAGAAAGCGTGCAGGTCGGCCCCGTCACCTTCGTAATCCTGTCGAAAGAAGGCGGGAGCATCGAACGCGTTCGGGTGGAGGTGCGGTGATGGAACTGCTCTTTGCGTTCTTCGGACTCCTCGCTTCTGCCTTTTTCTCGTCTTACGAGATTGCGTATGTTGTCCGCGAAAAGTCCGTCATCCAGACGTGGTTTCAGGGCCCCATCCGAACCTTCCTCTCCGATCCCCACAAGGTCATCATCACCATCCTGATCGGCACGAACATCGCCAACATCCTGGTCGCCATTACCCTAACCGAGTACTTTTTGCAGACCCTGAACGTACAGGAGGCTTTTGTAACGGCCGGGCTTCTGGCCACAGTGTTGATTCTCTTGTTCGGGGAACTCCTCCCTAAAGGCCTGGCACGGGCCCATCCCGATGGGATCCTTCGACGTTCCACTCGGCCGCTCTTTGTCTTTTATCAATCGGTCCGGTGGTTGGTCGCCATGTTCGACCTCTTCTTGGCCGGACCCATTAAACGACGGGAACGAAAGAGCTTGGTTCAGGAGATCGAAGACCTGATCTGGAAAGGCCACTGGGAACGCGGGGATCTGACACGACAGGAGTTCCAGATCCTCAGCAATATTGTTCGTTTCTTCGATCGAACAGCAAAAGATCTCATGCGACCTTTGAGAGAGGTTTTTGCGTTGCCCGTGGACACCCCAATCCCCAAAATCTTTGAGATGTCTGAACCGTTTACCGTCGGGAAGTTCCCCGTGTACCGCGGAAAGATTGATAACATCGTCGGAATGGTGCATATTAAAGACCTCTTTGGCTTTGAAGAAGGGGATCAGTTGGAACAGTTCGTCAGGCCGGTCGCCTTTGTATATGATGAATGGGGGGTGGAAAAAGTCCTCAACCAGATGAAACGGCAGGGCGTCGCTTATGCTGTTGTGGTCGATGAATACGGCAATTGCTTGGGCTGGATTACCCTACAGGAAATCCTGAGAGGTTTCATCCGTGAAAGAGTCCATTACCACGAAACTCGATAAACTCCTGGAGATCGTCGAGATCCTGGCCAGCACCGGTGATCCTCGGCGCATTGCCATCTTTTTGTCGAATAAACACCCGGAAGATGTGGCCCGCGTCTTAGAACGCCTGCCGAAAGATCTCCGTGTCCAGGTCTTCCGTCATCTGCCCATCGAGATCCAGGCCGATAGCATCATCTATGTCAATGAGGACGTCCTGGAAGAGATGATCAAAGATCTCTCGAATCGCGATATCAGTGAATTGGTGACAGAAATGGACGCAGATGACGCGACAGACTTCCTCGCAGAGTTAGACGAAGAAGAACGGGAACGCGTGCTCTCCTTGGTGGACGAGGACGAACGGCGAGAGTACGAAGAAATGCTCCAGTACGAGGAGACCTCCGCCGGTGGCTTGATGACCAAAGAGTTCTTGGTTTTCCCCGGAGACACCCCAGTCTCTGAAGTACTGGACGCCATCAAACGGTCGGATGTAGATGTCGTCCAAGTCTTTGTGGTGGATGAGGAAGACCGTTTTTTGGGGGTCGTGGCGCTCCGAGACCTGCTGGATGCCGACCCCCAACGCCCGATTCGGGATCTGGTCAAAGAAATCCCCACCGTCCCCTTTGATATGGACCAGGAAGACGTGATCCGGGTCTTCGAAAAATATGACCTCCTGTTTGTGCCTGTGGTAGATCACGAGAACCGACTCCTGGGGATCATTACCGTGGACGATATCCTGGACGTCCTGGAGGAGGAGACCTCGGAAGACATCGCGCGCCTGGCGGGCTTGGGGGAGATCCAGAGCCTCATTTTGCCACCCTGGAACGCGGCCAAAAACCGCTTGCCCTGGCTCCTGGCAAACCTGCTCACGGCCTTCATCGCCTCTGCCGTGGTCGGCGCCTTCAAAAACACCATTGACTCTTTTGCGTACCTCGCTGTCTTCATGCCGATCATTGCGGGCATGGGCGGGAATGGCGGGATTCAATCCCTGGCGTTGACCGTCCGCGCATTGTCTTTGGGGATGATCAGCAAACGGGACGCCACCCGCATCATCGTCAAAGAGTTCCTCACGGGCCTCCTGGTCGGGATGGTCGTTGGCGCAATCACCGGCCTGGTCGCATGGTTCTGGGTCGGAAAACCTCTCTTTGGCCTGATCGTCTTTTTTGCCCTGACCCTGAATATGATCGTTGCCTGCGTGGTCGGGTTCATCATCCCCAACATCATTGCGTTCTTTGGTGGGGACCCGGCCCTCGCGTCCGGCGTGATCGTCACCACCTTTACCGACGTGACGGGATACTTCGTCTTCCTGGGATTGGCCACCCTCCTCCTCAAACAACTCCTTTAAGAGGACGTTTCTGGTTCCACCCCTGGATCAGCCGTAGAAGGGCTCGGCTCTTCCGGTGCGATCTTCTTCTTTTTGGGGACCCAGATCAATGCGATGGGCAAAACGATGACATAGCCCACGACCAAAAGGATGGTGGAGATCACGCTCTCCCCGAAATAGAGGAACACAAAGCCCAGAACAACCAGCGCGATCCCCAGTCCAATCAAGAGATAGTTGATCCGCTCATACGGAAGCCCTTTGAATGTCACAGGCTTGGGCTTTCGGACGGCCTTTGTGCGTTTACTCCGCTTCCGACGCGCTTTGCCTTTTTCGGATGACCGCATGCCAAGGTACCTCCTTTAGGGTTCCATGCGACAGCAGGAATAACTTTATAAAGTCTGGCCTGGGGGAAAGCAATTCCGGACCCTCGATGCCCACGAAATAGGAGACCTGGGCAAGGGCCTCTCGAACCGCATCCCTCGAATTTAGAGGATGCGCAAACAGACGATTGAGAAATTCACCGGTGACAAACCCACGCAAGGCCGCCCCCGACGGCAGATGTTTGTATTTCCTGCGATACGCATCAACGGCATCTTCTCGTCGATCCATCCAGGGGAAAGGAGTATCCACTGAAACCGGTGCAAAGGCCACCAGATACAGGGAGTCAATTGCGGGTGAAAAACGGGTCTCCAGGTTATAAAGCCAGTCGGAAAAGGAAATCACCGGACCGAAATAGCGAAGGTACCGGAGCCGATGGAAGAGCCCTAAGGCCGTTGGGCCACCACCGCAGAGGATGACCCAATCCGTGACCAGGGTGTCGATCACTGTATCCAGGAACCGATAGTCGTAGGTCGCCTCGGAGTATGAGACGAACTGTTTTTGCCGAAAAGAGAGGGGCTCCAGTCGGAGCCGTAGGGCCCGGGCGCGCGCAATGCCCTCCGGGGTGTCCGGATAGAGGACCACCACCCCCTGGGGCTTCTGAGAAGCCATCCAGGAGACCAGCCGGTCGGCCTCCGCACACAGGACCGCAAACCGCCCGAAGACCCGATCCGACTTCGCACACTGGTCTGGGAGAAGCGAGGTGGGGGAGTAAAGCGGGGGCATGTCTGGCCCCAGGACTTGCAGGGCGGCATAAACCGTAGAAGAAGCCAGCGGCCCCACGGTCAACACCACGGGTTCCCTTCGGAGATGGCGGATCAGTTTCCGTGTGGTTTCCATGCGACCCTTGGTATCCCAGACTCGGACGGTGATGGGCACCGTAAGCGCCAGTTGGAGACCGTTCAGGAACTCTTGGCCGATGTCTTTAAATTTCCCGGTTCGTGGAAGCAACATGGCGACCTGTGGGGAGGCCTGAGGATACACGCCGGAAGAAAACACGGCCAGACCGGCCACCAGAACACCAAGTCTTTGAAACCACGATTTCAAACGCTTTGGGGGAACTGCCATGCGCAATACCTCTCCTCTCCACAGAATTTTACAGCCGGTGGGGAGACGAACCAACAATCCCATCTTCATAGTTCGTACAGCGGGAGGG
>WFXO01000065.1 GCA_015490555.1 Caldifarciminota bacterium
GCGTATGCAGAATCCAGATCGAACCACCCCATCGCGCAGTCCATCCTGGAAGCCTTCCACCAAGAATTCCTGCCAGAACCAGATGCCTACGAAGAAGTTGCCGGCTTTGGTGTGATCGCCACCATTCAAGGGAAGCGTGTGGTTGTAGGAAACGATCGAATGCTCCACCGCGAGAACATCCCTCATGACCAATGCGAAGTGGAGGGAACGGTCGTACACGTGGCAGTGAATGGAACGTACCTTGGGTATTTGTTGATTTCTGATGAACTGAAGGAAGATGCACCGAAGGCCATCCAGAGATTGCGAGCGGAGGGAGTCCAACGTATTGGAATGTTCACCGGGGATCGAGAAGCGGTGGCGAGGGCTCTTGCGAAGCAATTGGATTTGGATTTTTATGCTGCAGATCTTCTACCGGAGGAAAAGGTCGAGCAGTTAGAGCGTGTTTTACGGGAATCGGACGGCCCTGTGGCTTTTGTTGGCGACGGAATTAACGATGCCCCGGTTATCGCACGTGCAGATGTGGGGATCGCTATGGGTGCTCTGGGCTCCGATGCAGCCATTGAGAGTGCAGATGTGGTGATCATGACAGACTTTCCTTCGAAAGTCCCCGAGGCGATTCGAGTTGGAAAACGAACCCGACACATTGTTTGGCAAAACATTGGCATGGCGCTCGTTGTCAAAGGAGCGTTCATTGCATTGGGAGTTGTCGGGATGGCCACCATGTGGGAAGCAGTCTTTGCAGACGTAGGGGTTGCTCTGCTTGCCGTCTTTAACGCAACTCGGGTCTTACGCACCTGATCTCCGCCTCCTTTATAATATTGGTTGAGTTCTTTTGTCGATTATTCGAAAGTGGTTTCCCCCGATCGCTCTTTTGGAGAAAACCAAAACGTTTGGTCGGTGTTCCAAGAAAGGAGAAAAGCCATGCAAGGAAAGGACCTTTACGATGTCACGATCATCGGCGGCGGACCGGTTGGCCTGTTCGCAGCCTTCTATGCAGGTCTGCGTGAACTCAAGACGAAAGTCATTGAGGCTTTGCCGCAGTTAGGGGGACAATTGATGGCCTTATACCCCGAAAAACCGGTGTATGACGTACCCGGCTTCCCGGAAGTGAAAGCTAAGGACCTGGTACAAGCCCTGATCCAACAGGCAGAAAGGTATCAACCCACCATTGTTTTAGGACAACGGGTGGTGTCCTATGAACGGAAAAACGACCATTTCGTTCTCTTGACGGACACCGGAGAAGAACATCTCACCCGTGCAGTCATCATTGCTGTAGGCATTGGTGCGTTTCGTTTCAATACCTTGGATCGTCCCGGCGTTCGGGAGTTTGAGGGCAAAGGAGTTTACTACTTTGTCAAGGACTTTGAGGCGTTTCGAGGCAAGAAAGTCCTGGTGGTCGGAGGGGGAGACTCTGCTGTTGATTGGGCCCTCCATCTCCATCCCGTGGCAGAAAAAGTCACCCTGATCCATCGTCGTACGGGATTTCGAGCCTACGAAAAAAACGTCCAACAACTCTTCGCATCCCCAGTCGAGGTGAAACTCCATTATGAACTCAAAGAAATTCGAGGAGAAGATCAGGTCCAGGAAGCAGTCATTTTCCAGAACCAGACGATGGAAGAAGAGACTTTGCCCGTGGATGCGGTCATTCTGGCCCTTGGGTTCAGAGCCGACTTAGGTCCCCTGGCACAATGGGGGTTCGAGATGGATGGTCGGTATATCAAAGTCAATGCCCGGATGGAGACCAGCATCCCTGGGATTTTCGCCTGCGGAGACATTGTGAGTGTAGAGGGTCTGGGGAATGTGAAACTCATGGCAACGGGCTTTGGACAGGCTGCGATCGCGGCCGGCGCTGTCAAGAGTTACCTCGATCCCACCGCCAAAATCTTTGGAGGACACAGTAGCGATCTGGTCCCCAAGAAAAAAGATCGTTCCTGACCAGCCGAGTGCCACCCTCCGTCACGCCCTTCAACCGCATTAAAATTGGGGGATGGAGGTGCCTGCATGAACCGTCATTCATGGAGCTCATTTTTTATCACCGTGGTCTCGATCGGATTCGGACTGTGGGGACTCCATAGGCTTCAGCATCTTGTCCCGGAACCCGAGGCAGGATCTCGCATAGAAGACCGAAGAGAAGAGAGGTTCTTCCCGGACCCTACCTTTTATCTCCAGCGTGCCTATCCTCTGGACACGATCCCCTTACAAGCGGTTACCCGCGCCCGGCAACAAGCCCAGGCCTTACAAACACGGGCCTTGAGAGAGAGTCTCTTATCCTGGCAGCCCGGTGGCCCTTATAACATTGGCGGACGAATTACCGCCGTTGCCGCTGACCCTTCCAATCCGATGATCGTTTATGCTGGTGCAGCCGATGGCGGCGTGCTCAAGTCCACGGACGGCGGACTCCATTGGACCCCGATTTTCGATGAGATGCCTTCCCTCTCGATCGGGGCGATCACCATCGATCCCACAGATCCATCCAAAATTTATGTGGGAACAGGCGAAGCCAACTCCAGTGGTGATTCCTTCGATGGGGACGGCCTGTATATGAGTCCGGATGGAGGGACCACATGGGTCCATCTCGGCCTCGAACAAACCCGCCACATCAATCGAATCGTGGTCAATCCACAGAACCCACAGGTCCTTTTTGTTGCTGCAATGGGATCTCTGTTTTCCCCCAGTCCGGACCGCGGCGTGTATCGGTCATTGGACGGTGGTCAAACCTGGGAACAGGTCCTTTTTGTCTCGGATACCACGGGGTGCATCGATTTGGCCATCAATCCTGAAAATCCTCAGATCCTTTATGCAGCCATGTGGGAACGAATCCGACGGCCCTGGATGCGGCGGGTCGGAGGACCTACGTCGGGCATTTATCGAAGTACAGACGGTGGGGAAACCTGGGAACTCCTGACCAATGGCTTGCCTCAAGGGGCGAATGTAGGACGTATTGGCTTGGCGCTTGCACCTTCGAATCCTCAAGTCATTTACGCGATTTATGCAGACCATCCAGGCTATTTCATGGGCATCTACAAGACAACCGACGGGGGAGATACCTGGTTCCGGGTGAATGATGCCGCCTTATCCAACCTTTTCTCCTCGTATGGGTGGTACTTCGGCAATATCCGGGTCGATCCCACCAACGAAAATGTCGTCTACGCCCTGGGACTGGACTTGTACCGATCCACGAATGGCGGAAACTCCTGGCAGAATCTCACAGGATATTCGGTCCACGTGGATCAACACGACCTCTGGATCGATCCTCAAAATCCACAACACCTAATCTTAGGAAACGATGGAGGGATTTATGTTTCCAATAACGGGGGGATTTCCTGGACCAAGTCCACGGATCTTCCCATCACACAGTTCTATCGAGTGACCGTAGATTTCCTCAATCCCGAGAGGATCTATGGGGGGACCCAGGACAACGGAACGATGCGTACCTTGACGGGATCCGTGGACGACTGGCAAATCATATACTGGGGGGATGGCTTCTTCTGCATTGTAGACTATACCAACCCCAATGTCATTTATGCCGAGTATCAGTACGGAGGTCTTGGGAAGTCCACGGATGGAGGGTATACGTTTTATGATGCCACCGCAGGAATTGGACCAGATCGTCGGAATTGGAACACCCCGGTGGTGATGGATCCCAACAACCCTCAAGTTTTGTATTACGGCACGTACCGGGTGTACAAGACGACCAACGGTGCCGGGTGGTGGTTCCACATCAGTCCCGATTTAACCAATGGGCCTGGAGGAGGCAACTTACAGTTCGGAACCATCACTGCGATTGCGGTTTCAGACGCGGATCCGAATGTCCTGTATGTGGGGACCGATGACGGCCGGGTCTGGATGACTCCGGATGGCGGAGGGGCCTGGATTCCCGTGGATGACTCCTTGCCAGACCGTTGGGTGACCGACATTGCCATCCTGCCCGGAGACCCGAACACGGCCTATGTGGCCTTCTCAGGATACGCATGGGATGAGCCTTATGCGCACCTTTGGAAGACGACGGATGGCGGGACAACCTGGCAAGATGTGAGTGGGGACCTTCCGGAATGTCCGGTGAATACCATTGTCATCGATCCTGCCACCGAGGCCGTGATTGTAGGGACAGACTTTGGCGTGTACGTGTCCACTGATGACTCCCTTTGGACACCTGTGGGTGCCGGCCTTCCCAACGCAGTCGTGATGGACATGGTGTTTCACCCCACAACAAGAAAACTGGTGGTAGGTACGCATGGGCGTTCTACATGGTGGATCGAACTCCCCATTACAACCGTTGAGGAGACATCTGGGGATGTCTTTAACGGGTGGAAAATGTGGGTTTTGCCGCAACCCTTCTCCGGGCGCGGATTCTTACAACTCCAGGTCCCCCACAGGCAATCTGTCTTTTTGGATATGTTTGACCCCACGGGAAGAAGGGTCGATCGGCTGTTTTTAGGCAATTTGCCGGCCGGAAGACATCAGATTCCCCTGAGGATTCCTTTCTCTCAGCCGGCCGGGATCTATACCCTGAGACTTTCGACGGAGGGGAACCGAACGCTTCAAACGTTCAAAGTCGCCTTGGTTTCTCCGAAGCCGTAAGCAGGACTACGTCCTGGGCATCACCTGACGATGATCCCGTTTCGTCGGTAATGGCCCTTCGTGGGGAATGTATTCAACAGTTGGCCGCATCGGATGGGCCTGGGGATAGAGTTCCATTAGTTTATAGACTTCCGGAGGAATCTCGGCTTTTACGTGGAGCCCCAAGGCTTTGGCTTCTTCAAAGGTGATGGGGTAGTCGTGGGTCCAGAGGCCGGTCGCCAGGGTTTTGGCTAACTTTCGGGCTTGGTCTTCTGGATACCGCGGGGAAAGGAGCCGGAAGACAATCTCTTCGACCTGCCGGATCGCCTTTTCTGCGACATCGGCCTGAAGCAGGATCTCGTCCGACGTCTTTTCGCCTTTTTCCTTGGCCACCTTGAGGATGGAAGCCGCCGGGACCGGGCCGACATTCGGGATCATCAATTGAGGGTCCACCGGACCTAATACGGCATGGGGGTCCATTAAGATCTCGTCTGCGGAGAGCGCAATCAGGGTCCCGCCGGACATGGCATAGTGGGGGACAATGACCGTGGTCTTGGCCGGGTGATCACGGAGGGCCAGGGCAATCTGGACAGAGGCCAAAACCAGACCTCCCGGCGTGTGGATGATGAGGTCAATCGGGGTGTCTTTGGGAGTGGATCGGATGGCCCGGAGGATCGCTTCGGAATCCTCGATGTTGATGAACCGAACAAAGGGGATGCCAAAGAGCCCAATCTGTTCTTGGCGATGGACGAGGACGATCACGCGACTTTGCCGCCGCTTCTCGAGTTTCCGAATCAGGGCCAGCCGTGCATTTTGAACGATTTGATAACGAAGTTGGGGCCATAAGAAGGCCCAGATCAAAAAGAGCCAAAAGAAGGTGTTCATGATGTCACCCATGGCGATGCCCTCCTTTGGAAGGTTCCAAGAGGGAGACCTGGCGGGCCTGAGCAACAAAGGCTTCAAAGATTCTGAAGAATTGCGGATGTTTCTCAAAAAGCAGTTCGATATGGAACTGGACGCCCAAAACAAAACGACTCGGATCTTTGCTTTCCACCGCTTCAATGGTCCCGTCCGCAGCCCAGGCGGTCGCCTTTAAAGAAGGGGCCACTTCCTCGACAGCCTGGTGATGAAAACTGTTCACCCGCGTTTCTGTGGTACCCAGAAGTTCTGCCAGGAGGGAGTCTTTGGCAATGCGGATGGTATGGGTTAAGACGTAGCCTTCCGCATCTTGGTAGTGTTGAAGGTCTGTGAGGTCTTGAATCAGGGTTCCCCCTAAGGCCACGTTGAGAGTCTGGATCCCCCGACAGATACCCAGGATGGGGATCCTTCGTTCGAAGGCTTCACGGGTCATGAAGAGTTCTACATGGTCGCGTTCCGGGACCAGTTTTTTGACGTTTTGGGGTTCCTGGCCGTAATGGATTGGGTCCAGATCGCCTCCTCCACTCAGTAAGAGGCCGTGGATCTGATTCATTACGGATCTTAGGGCCTCGTCTGATTCAAGGTAAGGGATCAACACCGGTAGGCCGCCGGCCCTTTCAATGGCCTCGATGTATTCTTTATCGATCAGATACCGATCCTCTTTTCGGTCGTAAGAGGGGATGATGCCGATGATCACAGCCTGCATAGTCAAATTATACGGGGCGCTTACTCTCCTTGATTGTGGGGCAAATAAGACAGTGGATCGACCGGAATCCCATTTTTCCGGACTTCGTAATGCAGATGAGGACCCTTCGATTTCCCGGTATTTCCTACGAAGCCGATGAGATCTCCTTTCTGGACCCGCCAGCCTTCGATCACCACGGCTTTCTGAAGGTGGCCATACAGCGTCTCTAAGTCCGGGGTATGCTGAATCACGACATAGATGCCGTACCGAGGGGTCCTCCCCACTTCTTTCACAACCCCATCTGCCGGGGCGACAACCGGTGTTCCTTCTGGAGCGGCAATGTCGATTCCCGGGTGATACCGGTGGAACCGGCGACTTAAAATCCCCTGCGTAGGCCATTCCTGGGGTGTGTAGCGATCAAGTTTCCTTCCAAAGCTGGAAGCCGGGGTCACCTCGATGACTTCTTCCGGAAGGGTGTCGATCGGCATTTCGAGCAATTTCAAGAGTTGTTCTCGTGTTTTCCGTAGTTTGAGGATTTCCTGTTTGAGGGTGAGGGCCTTTTGAACATCTTGGAGCAAAAGGTTTCTTTCCCGTTGAATTTGAAGATACCGTGGCCAAAACCATACACTGATCACCAACCCAGCCAGGCCCAAGATCGTCAGACCTCTCCAGATCCAGCGAAATCTCTGTTGTAAAACATATCGCCAAGCGGGCATCCGTTTTGACTCGCGTTTCCCCGTTTCCTCATCGATGACTTCGAGTCGAACATAGCGTTTTGGCATGGCTAAATTGTATGGCAGGTGAAGGGCCGATCCATGTGGGATTCGTCGAATACGAATCCATTGACATTTGCGGAAAATAGCGTAAAATAATAATCAGACATCGCGGGGTGGAGCAGTCTGGTAGCTCGTCGGGCTCATAACCCGAAGGTCGCCGGTTCAAATCCGGCCCCCGCTATTTTTCTTTTTCAGGCTCTTGGGGGAGGGGATTCCTCAGAAGGAAGGTCTTTCTCGGACCAAGGCTCCTCAGGTGAATATGGGGAAGGCTTTTCGCCATCCGATTCCTTTGAAGAAGGCTCTTGGGGCCCGTGTTTCTTTCGAATATCCCAAAGAAGTCCCAGGAGCAACACAAGAGCGCTTCCCAACGTGAGTAGACCCCCCTTCTTTTGCAACGCAGGATCGTAATAAAACACGACTTCGTGGGTTCCCTTGTTTACATAGACGGCACGCAGGATATAGTCCGCTCGGAAGACCCTTGCTGGTTTCCCGTCAACCGTTGCCCGGTAGTATGGATAGAAGTTGGCTGAGTACACCAGGAATCCAGGTTGCGATGTCACCACATGGAGGCGGATACGATTGGGATTCCGCGAGAGAATCTCAACTTTAGCGGTTGGAAGGGAATCCCCGATGGGGGGGAGCGAGAGGTTAGGATCCTCCTCTAAAACAACGGTTCGCCTTGGATCGAACTCATCCGATTTCATCCACGCCAAGACCTGTACTGAGTCTGGAATCACTTTGTAGTCATAAACCATAAAAGCACGGGGGAGTGCATTTTGGTTTTGGTAGATTTGAAGCGTTTTCGATTGATACACCAACTTCATGCCAGATCGCCCTAAGAGGTTCCAGATCTCCTGGAGAAAGGCACGGGTTGCAGGATCAAATGAGGAATAATCCTTGGGAATCGGCTGGGTCAGGATGTATTTGACATTAAGGAGATCAACAAATTTTGGGTACTGATACAGATTCCGTACAGATTGTGGGCGAAACATGATGGTATTGGAGGCCCCGAGGAAATCCTGGTATCGACCGAACTGATTCCCATGATGTCCCCCAATTGACTCAATGTTGTAGAGCATGAGATAGTTGTTGTCGATTCGATAGAACATCGGAAATACGCGATAAACGGTGGAATCCTTTCTCAAAAACTGCACCGCCTCATCGGGAGGGTAATACTTTGAGGGCTTCGGAACTGTTTGGATGAATTGAAAATCGACCGACCAAAGGTCGAAAAGGGTCAAAGCGGCCAGCAGCGTGATCGCTGGAAAGATTTGAAAAGTCCCCTTGAGGAGAGTACGGAGGATCCAGACCAGGACCAGACCGAGGAGTGAAACTCTCAGAGCCCCCAGAAAAATCTGGCCCGAGGCCTGTTGAAGAAGTTGAACCTTTTCGGGAGGCAGCCCTCGACTTAACAGTCCGGTGATCGGGCCTTGGAGGAGCCCGAACAGGACGAATATCGCAATGGGAAGGAGCCACAAATAGGCGAATTTACGCGAGGTCACAGACTCCTGCGGATGTTGAAAGAGGGCCACCAACCCCCGGACCCCGAGGATGAGTAGGGAAAGATTGATGACGAAAAAGGCCATACTGTGGGCCCGAAAACGTTTAAAACCAGGAAGGATTGCATAAAAAAGTTTAAAGACCGGGGTGTGTCCCGCAAGAACAATGAACGTAAAGATGACCAGCGTGGTCACAAGGAAGTAGAAAAGGCGGTCCCGCCTACTCCACAGGAGCCCGAGCCATCCCACCATGAGGGTCACAAAGCCCACATATTCGGAGTTGATCTTAAAGGGGTTGTGTCCCCAGTACTTGCTGAGAAATCCTGAGAACCCCGGAACAAAGGCGGAGATGAAGTCCTCCCACGGCAGGGCCCACGAAGTTGCGAACTCGTAGCCCCGCCCCGTCCCGGCGCGAGGTGAAAATTTGGAGAGGTAATAATAAGCCGGAATGAAACGGAGCATGGACATCCCAAGCGCCAGGAGAACCATCAAGCCGAAGTACACAGAGATTCGGAAAGAACGTTTGGGGTTTGAACGAAACTCCGGCAATACAAGGAAAGCCCACAAGAGCCCCAGGACGAAATACACGTAATAAAGCATCTGCAGGTGGAGACTCAGGGTCATGTATCCGAGGACCAGGCCGTTGGCCATAAAGGGCCAAAGCCGCCCCTCACGAAATCCTTTGTACGTCAGGAGAAAGAACAGTGGGAACAGTGCAATGATAACCAACTTCCCGTCATGCCCGGGGTACGTCAAACTGATCGCATTCGCACTGAACATGTAGGCCAGGGCAAGCAAAAACGCCCATTCCTTTCGACTGCCGAGATATCGGAAGAGCGCAAAGGCCGTCAGACCAGCCAGAAAGGTGTGGAAAATGAAGGTGTAGTTTAGAACCACATGCGTTGGAAGGAGCAAACGAGCCAGTGCGGTCAGATAAAAGATGTCTCCGTGCATCGCGTCAATAAAGGGGATCCCGGAAAAGATCATGGGATCCCACAGGGGGAAGAGATGGAGAGACCGGAGGATTCTCGCCTGGAACTCTTTAAAGAAGATGCCTGCGGTGATCTGATCCGTGGCCATGACCATGACTTCCGGGCTCAAGATCCTGTAAAAGAGCACGAGCGTGAGCCCGAAAAAGAGGAGAACAATCTGAAGGGTGTTCAGGGGAAAGGGCTTTCGGTCTGCGTGAGATTCCGAGGTGGCCTTGCGTTTGCGACGTGGCCTGCCTTTAGGAGACTTCGATCGATCCTTCTTTGCCACGGTGGTAACTATAAGGGAAAGCCCCAAGACCTTCAACAAAAATGACGTTGCAAGACGGCTTGACGTTCTGGATGTCCACGGTTAAACTCTTGATACCCTGGCATGCGGAGGGTTGCGCCGAATTGGTAAGGCGGCGGATTTGAAATCCGCTGGGCGTTCGCGCCCTTGGGGGTTCGAGTCCCTCACCCTCCGCTTATGTTCTATGTCGGAACTCCTTCCGGTTTATCCCTTTCGGTATTGTCCCTATTGCGGTCACCCTTTAGAGTGGAACCGTCCGCCTCATCCCCAACACCCGTATTGCCCCCGGTGCCAACGGTTTATCTATGAGAACCCTGTTCCAGCCGTGGCAGTCTTAGCCGTCCACAACCAGCAGGTTTTGATTGTTCAGCGGGGTGTGCCCCCGAAAAAGGGAGCATGGGCTTTGCCTTCCGGATTTCTGGAAATGGATGAATCCCCCGAGGAAGCGGCACTCCGGGAACTTCGAGAGGAGACAGGTCTGACGGGAAGACTCTTAGGACTGGTGGATGTGACGTCCGAACCCAGTCGGATCTTTCGCAGGGTCTTGGTTATTGGGTATGCGGTGGCTGTCGAGCGTCCATTACCCCTCCGACCAGGGGATGATGCGGTGGATGCCAAGTGGCATCCTTTGGAGCCACCCCCGGTCCTCGCATTCCGGAGCCACCAGCGTCTTCTCGAATCCTGGCTCCAGAAGCAGAAGAAGCCCTCGGGGCCCGCTTAACCTCCGGAAATTACCCGAACAATCTCCACTTCGTCCCCCACCCGAACCACTTCGTCCTCCGTCACCACATCCCCATTCCGAATCACGATCACCTCTTCAGGGTTCAGTTTTAACTCTTTTAAAAGATCGCGAACCCTGAACTCCTGCTCAAATGTCCAGGTTTTCTCGCCAAATTTCACCTTCATGGGACATACCTCCTCAAGGCTTTGTCGGCGTATGACCTTACGGGCTACTGGCCATCCGTGTCAATGGGTTCGGGGTAGAGAGTCTCGATGAGAATCGGCCCTGCCGGGTCGGGGATGGGATTATCCGGTACCGTCTCCGGACCCCCGTAATGATCTCCTCCAGCGATGACCGCAACGATATGGATGGTGGAAAATGCTGGGACCTGTCCTTCTCCCAGACCATAAAGTGCGTCGAAAGGAATGGCAATTTCAGTCGATAGCACGTTCCCCCCGAGTTCCTGGTCCACGATTTGATACTGACCAGGATCGACAGGCTCGGTGGTATTGTCTGGATAGAGCCGCCGGAGTTCGAAGGGGACCGTATGACCCCAACGTGCAATGGCAAATTCGGGAGCCATTGCCTCCGGGAATTGGAAGTTCCGAGGGTACCAATCCAGGTTGTTCATGTCCGTGTTGCCGTCGTTGGGATCGGGGGTTCCGGCATAAATGTAGAGGATGCACGCGTTGTTATTCTGCCCCAGTGCATAGGTTAGACCGATGTATAAGGTTGTGGAATCATGTGCGACATAAAGAGAACCTAAGTCACCATCCAGGCCCCAGTCACTATCCCCAATGGTATCGGTGGCCACCGGCGCAGGCCAGTCTGAGAGATCCCCATCAATGGTTGGTGTGAAGAAGGGTGGATCGGGGGTTGCGCCGCCTGTCGGCGCGGGTTCAAGGGTGAGGACCAGGCCGGAGAGGGTATCGTTTTCGACCGTGAGGTTGTAGAGGGTATCTGGAAGATAGCCTGTGGCGGTCGCCGTCAAATGGTAGGTGCCGGAGGCAATCGAGGTGAAATGGAATTGACCGGTCAGGGTGTCAGATAGAGTCTGCGCGTAGGGAGTGCCATCGGTCTGCATCAGGACCACCGTTGCCGGTGGGTAGGGTGGGACCGAATCATCGGTAAAGACCACCTGACCGAGAAGAGTTCCACCCGGTCCGGAGACCTTATAAATGCGGTAGTAGCCGGTATTTTCGTGGAATTCAAAGGTCCAATAGCCAGCCTCCGGGATATGGGAGTCGATGTGGTTCCCGGTCCCGCCTTGATTGGGCTCGGCGTAGCCTTCCAGCGCACCCCCGTCGTCTCCCGGAGTCCCATAGGCCAGGTCCCAGTTTTGATTGGGTACAAATTTGAACCAGATGGACGATCGGGGGGCGGAGAAATAGACGGTCTTGACCCAGGTCCAATCGTCCACCAGGGTCATCCGGGTTCCCTCGAGGTCCCCAATCGCCCAACCGTTAAAATCCCCCAGGAGTTGCATGGTGTTGTATTGGGTGAGGAAAACCTGGCCCGGAGGGGGGGTGGTCTGCGTCCCCTCCTGTTCAGGGGCCTTCAGGAGTTTGCTACACGCAAAGACCGCCCATACCGTCAGGGCCAAAACTCCCACTCCACGGAGTTTCATGGTCGTGTTCATAAGACCTCCTTTAAGGACGGATAGAATCGGAATAGGTGGAATCCACCTAAAATCAGAAAAGGCACAAATTCTGTTTTGCTTCCCGCAAAATATGCCAGGAGATACCCGGCGATCGGAATCACGATCGAGGGGCTCCAGAGGACCCACGCAAGCACTTGCTGGACCCCACGCGAGGGGACGGAGCGGACCATTGGGATCACGGGCCGGGTGATCATGATGAGGAGAGCGGACGCCAAGAAAAGTGCCCAGCGGAAGTAGGTGATGACTTCAGGGGCATACCGGGGGGACTGGATCGTAAGCAGGGCAAGCCCCAAAAGCCCATAAACCACGATCGGAATGAGCCAGCCTCGATGAAATTTCATTGGACGCGTAACAACGAGTTTGTGTAGGGCCCAGATTGAATGGTTTCGTAATTCGAGGGATCCAGGTACCAGGCAGTGCCATCCACGACGTATTTGTACTGATAGACGCCGGGCTCCAGGGGGATGATCACCGTCCAGATTCCGTCACCGGCCTTTTTGTCGCCATGGGTTCCGTCGTCGTACATTTTGCCAATCCGGGGGTCAAAGGGGCCATCGGCCGTTCCGCACCAGCGGTTGAAGTCTCCGGCTACATTGACAAATCGTGCAGAAGGAGCATAGAACTGGAAGACCACCCCTTGTGGGGTACGGTAGGGTGCGGGCAAGCGGGGCTTGATCAGGCTCCAGACTCCACAGCCTCCCAGGAAGGCTGTGACCAGGAGACTCCATGGCCATCCAAGCCTCAGGGCGTTTCGCTTCCGCATCATCAAAACCTCAACTCCCCCCAAAGGGTGATGGTATTCACGTGACTTAAGGCCTTTTCGGCTGCGCTCATCGCACGGCCAAGTCGGAGGTACCCTTGTTGGACCATGAGGTTGGTGACGCCATGGTCCCGTAGAAACTCCCGTTGTGCCCGTTCATCGTCATTCAGGTCCCATGGACGGAGCCCATAGGACAGTCGGATCACAGCGGCGGGGGTGACTGCATACGAGATTTCGGCGTAGAAGGTGGAATATCGGGCATCGGTTTGGAGGGTGTGGGAGAACAGGCGGAACCAGCGATTTTCGAGGTAGAGCTGCCAGCCTCGGGCCTGGAAATCCAGTCCTATCTTTTCGACCACGGAGAGAGGGCCGGCATAGAAGTCTGGCCGCAACAAACCCAGGAGGTAACGACTCCATTGGCCTTCGGAAACCACTGAGGGCATCGCCACGCTCCACGCTGCACCGCCTCGATAGAAAAGCCAGAGCCGCACCGTCTTTAGGGGTTTGATACGAATCTCCGGCTGAAACGTGACCTTATATTGATACCCGACGAGGGGGAATTCATAGTACTGGAGCCGGGAAGCCCAACTGTAGTCAAACAGATAAGACCAAGGGAAAGAGTCCGGGACGTCCGCGGTGGTCTGGGCCCAGGTCAGGCGGGCCTGAAGCCGTTCCCCTTTGTAGGTCGGCTGGAAAGCAACCCGAGTGTACTGAAATTTCCGGTCCGAAGACCTGAAAAAGAGAGGTGTGTAGTCAATTTCCTCCCGGTCTATAGACACCTGGAACGACCATGGGTCTTGTTGCCACACCGGTGCGAGATACCACCGCTGGACGTCAAACTTCTTCCAGGTCCGATGATCCCGAACCCAAAGACTCTTTTGACCATTGACATCGTTTTCTCCGGCCACAACCCATCGAACCCCTTTCCCCCACGCTCCGATCATGGACCAAGTCGGAGAGAGTTGAACGCGACCATCCACGGCTCCAAACCCTTCCCGATCAAAGAGATTGAAGTGCAAAAGTACGGTATCTTGATCGGGGACCCGCAGGCTATCCGGGCTGGGGACCTGGTATTGCCGATTGAAGGCATCGAGTCCCCGAAAGGAGAAACCCACCTGGAAAGGAGTCCCACCTGTAACCGCGCGGAAAAAGAGCAGATCCCGATCCGAAGAGATCTCGTTGGAATACATCGCCAGGAGTCTTTGGAACCCTCGGACGCGTCCCTCGACCAGGATACCTTGTTCATCACGCCCGAAGGGCTCCCAATATTCCCCTTCCATTCCGATCAAGTGGAAGGGTTCCTTGGATTCGTAGATCCACTTGTTGTAGAAAACCTTGATGGTCGGGGCGGAGCCCATCGTGAGGAGCGCTCGTTCGATCCGGACCGGGACTAACCGGGTCACCGTGTCCAGGTTGGCACGGGTGTTATAGCGGAGCCGGGACCACAGTTTGACCCCGGAGAGTTGGGCAGTGAGGTCCAGTTTGACGTCCTCTTCATGGTTGAACAGTCGGTAGCGGTTTTCTACCGTGTCCCGGTCGATTTTGAGTTGCGACCGGAGATCCCCGTGCACATAGACCATGGAAGACAAGGGCGTGTTAGATGTGGGCAACACCGGCACGAGGTTCCCCTTTTCATCTACCTGGATCACGGAATTCCCATACGGGCCGACGGTCACGGGATTATAAGGATCTGCAACCCACTGCCCATCCACGACAAACTTGTACTCGTATCGTCCGGGCCCTAAGGGAACCACGACCGAGAACACCCCTTGGTCGTCCCGTTTCATAGGCGTGGCGGTGACATCCCAGCCGTTGAAGTCCCCGGCCAAATAGACCTGTCGGGCACGAGGATCATAATAGGTGAAACGGATCCCGCCTTCGACCTTTTCCGGGCCGAGTCCAATCACGATGGAGATCAAGAGCCAGGTCATCATCACTCCTTAGAACCAAAATTTTACCAGGACCTTCATCCGGTCCACAATCCGCTGGTACGGATTTTCGGAGACATCAAAGTCGTTGACCAAGTCATTGTCAGTATGTGAAGGCTCGCCGTACTCGAGATAGATCTCTGTATTTTGAAACCGCCGGTAGGCCAATTGCAAGAACAGGCTCTGCCAGTTCCGGTAGACGCCCATCCCCACGACTCCACGTCCATAGAACTGGAGGTGGTCTGTGAGGTTTACACGAAGTTCCAACCCGATCAAGTGTCGTTCTCCGATCGAATACACGAATTTCTGGCCATGCCGGTTGACCCCGAAATCTTTGATTTTGTACTGGAGTTTCACCCGCATGCGGCGATTTTCTCCCACGACCTCGAAGAGGAGATGGGTCCAGGTGTTGAGGTAGTCTTTCCAGGAATCGACGGCAATTTTTGCGTTGACACCTCCAATAAACTCGGTATAGATTTCCCCATAGTTCCAGACAACGGTGAACGGCTCGTCGAGCAAGACCGGATGCTGGTAACGGGTCTGAAAGCGCCGGGTCTTGTAGATGAAGTTGATGGCACGGGTCGGAAAGAGGTACACGACTTCCATCGAATAGCCTTTCCGGTCAAATTCGTGATCAAAACTGGGGTTAAACTTGTTCGAGAATTCGTCGGTGAAGTTGACGCCATAGTGGAACACGGAACCGGCAATGTTGAAGTTCTTCCAGTGAATAGAACGGAGTTCAATCTCGGTAGCCCGGCGGTCGTCACGCGTGGGGTCCCGGACGACCGGGTGGACCGAAGAGGCCGTTTCCCAGCGGAGGTACGTGCTTCCGTAGAGCCGGAGTTGGCCTTGAAACGCTACGACTTCGTTGTAGGTGGGTGGAGCCCCCGTGTGCCAATCCTTTTTGAGATACAAGAGGCCGAGCATTGCGCGACGGCCAAACTCCTTTCGGAGTCGAGCCATATATCCTTCCCCAGAAAAGGTCCGGAATTTATAGACGATTCCGGTCCCGTAAAAGCCTGCATATTGCCAAAAGTCGAACCGGATTCCTTCGGCCTTGGGTCCCCAGGAGTCGTCTCTCGCACGATCGGTGTTGACGAGATAGAGGAGGGGAGAGTCCAAGTAAAAGCGGTCTTCCCGTGCGAAGAAGTTGATTTCCTTGCGGTCGCCGCGGAGGGTAAGATGGCCCTGGTTGAAGTAAATACGAGCGTAGTTAGCATTCGAGAGCATATTGATGGACACATAAGCCTCGGAATTCGGAAACGGATGCGCACTGAACTTGAGTTCCAGGTAATTTTTGGGGTTCCACATGTCCCAGGGAGCCGGCCGACGCCCCTTATCGGTGACGTATTCCCCTTCGAAGTAGCCGTTGAGGCTCACAGGTCCCGCATGCAAAGAAGGGACCAGAAGGGCAAGCAGAAGGATAGGAAAAATCGGACCGAGGAGAGTTCTCCTTCGACGTTGGAGAAGATGGGCCATTCAGTGTGCCCCTTGTGAAAGAAGAAAGCGCGCCCGGAGGGACTTGAACCCCCAGCCTCGAGATCCGGAATCTCGCGCTCTATCCAGTTGAGCTACGGGCGCGTTAACGAATCGGGATGATTTCACCCTCGATGTTCCCGTTTTGGATGTGTAAGATCGCGTAGGTACGCTTTCTGGAAAATAATGTATCGGTTGGGGTCCCGGGATTCAAGATGTAGACCCCATCCTCTTGTTTCCATACAGGCTTATGGGAATGTCCGTAAATGATCAAGTTGACCTGATCGTCCTGGAACCTCTTTCTGACCCGTTGTTCTAAGCCGAGGGGTGCGCCGAAGCCATGGATCACGCCGATGCGGACCCCTTCCAGTTCGAAGACGGCTTTTTCGGGCAGTTCTTCGGCGATCCGGTACTCATCCATATTTCCGCACACGCCTTTGACCTCTTTGACGGCTCGGAGTTCCACCAGGAAATCGTAGGATGTAAAATCGCCTGCATGGATGACCAGGTCCGCGGACTCAATCGCATCCCATACCGGAC
>WFXO01000066.1 GCA_015490555.1 Caldifarciminota bacterium
TGATGAGACCGTGGAGGGATTGGCACGGCTGACCCAGGACCCGCGCTTTGCCTATGATGCCTATCGCCGGTTTATCCAGATGTTCGGCGATGTAGTCATGGGAGTCCCCCGAGAAGAGTTTGAAGAGGCATTGGAGGCGAAAAAGAAGGCTTATGGCGTAACCCAAGACTTTGAAGTCCCTGCGGAGGGGCTGAAAGAACTGGTACAGGAATTCAAGGAGATCTATGCCCGACATACCGGCCAGGACTTCCCCTCTGACCCTCAGGAACAACTCTGGATGGCCATCAAGGCGGTCTTCAATTCCTGGAACAACCCCCGCGCCATTGAGTACCGGAAACTCAACAACATCCCGGACACCTGGGGGACCGCTGTCAACGTTCAAACCATGGTCTTCGGCAATATGGGGAACGATTCTGCGACCGGCGTTGCGTTCACCCGGGACCCCTCCACGGGCGAGAAAGGGGTCTACGGTGAATACCTGACCAATGCCCAAGGGGAGGATGTGGTGGCCGGCATCCGAACCCCTAAACCCTTGAAGGAACTCGAAAAAGAGATGCCGGAGGCCTATCAGCAGTTGATGGAGATCTTTGATCGCCTGGAGAAGCACTACCGGGACATGATGGATCTGGAGTTCACCATCGAGCGCAAAAAGGTTTACATGCTCCAGGCGCGGGTTGGGAAGCGAACAGCCCGGGCCGCCGTCAAAATCGCGGTCGATATGGTGAACGAAGGACTCATTGACCAAAAGACAGCCGTGCTCCGTGTCCAACCCGAACAGGTGGAACAGTTGTTGCACCCTATGATTGACCCGACCTTCCAGGGCCAACCGATTGCGAAAGGGCTACCGGCCTCCCCAGGCGCTGCCCATGGCATTGTGATCTTTGATGCGGAAGAAGCCGCTGTCCTCTCCGAACAGGGCCAGAAGGTCATCCTGGTTCGCCATGAGACTTCACCGGACGACATCCGCGGGATGGCACGCGCTCAGGGGATCTTGACGAGCCGTGGGGGCATGACCAGCCATGCCGCGGTCGTGGCTCGAGGCATGGGGAAACCCTGCGTCGTCGGCGCTGAAGAAATTGAGGTCGACTACCACACGCAATCCTTCCGGGTGCAGGGCGTGACCATCCAGAAAGGAGAGGTCATCACCATCGACGGCACCACCGGAAAGGTCTATAAAGGAGAGGTCCCCCTGGTCGAACCCCAGATGTTTGACGAATTCCAGACCTTACTGACCTGGGCAGATGGATTCCGAAAACTCGGGGTCCGGGCAAACGCGGATAAGCCTGAAGACGCAAAGAAGGCCCGGGAGTTCGGCGCAGAAGGGATCGGGCTTGCCCGGACCGAACACATGTTCTTCGAAGGGGAACGGATTCGGATCATGCAGGCCATGATTCTGGCCGATTCCCCAGAGGAACGACGAAAATGGCTCCAACAACTTTTACCGTTCCAGAGGGAAGACTTCAAAGGACTCTTCCGGGCCATGGACGGCTTTCCGGTGACCATCCGGACCTTAGATCCCCCGCTCCACGAGTTCCTCCCCAAAGAGGAGGAACTCCTGGAGGAACTGAGTGACCTCTACTTGCGACTGCAAAAGGCGTCCGACCGCCAGGAAATATCGAACCTTGCAGAAGAAATCAATCGCAGAGAGCAACTCCTGAAGCGAGTCCGGGATCTGAAGGAGCAGAACCCGATGTTGGGACACCGCGGGTGCCGGCTGGGGATCACTCATCCGGAGATCACGGAAATGCAGGCCCGCGCCATCTTTGAAGCCGCCTGTGAGGTCAAAAAAGAAGGCGTGGAGGTCAAACCCGAGATCATGATCCCCTTGGTCTCTACGGTTCGGGAACTCGAGAACCAAGTCTCCATTGTTCGGCGCGTTGCCGAACAAGTCTTTGAAGAACAGGGGGTCCGGGTAGAGTACAGCGTGGGAACGATGATCGAGTTGCCTCGGGCTGCCCTGACCGCCGGAGAGATCGCCAAGGTCGCGGAGTTCTTCTCCTTCGGCACCAACGACTTGACCCAGACAACCTTCGGATTCTCTCGGGATGACATCGGCAAGTTTTTGCCGCGATATATCGAGATGGGGATCCTGCCTGCCGACCCCTTCCAGACCTTAGACCAACAAGGGGTCGGAGATCTGGTTCGGATCGGGATCGAACGGGGGCGCCAGACCCGGCCGGACCTCAAGGTGGGCATTTGTGGGGAACATGGCGGCGACCCGGCCTCCATAGAGTTTTGCCACCGGGTCGGGATGAATTATGTCTCCTGCTCGCCCTATCGCGTGCCGGTCGCGCGGCTGGCCGCCGCCCACGCAGCCCTGACAGAAAACTGAGGTCGAAGGGGAACAAAATCCGATGACCCAGAACCTTCACGCTGCAAGGATTGTAGACTTTCCGGAACCGGGGAACGTGCGGGAAATCCGACAGGCAGTGCTTTCCTGGGACGAAGAGACCGGTCGGATCCTTGAGATCGTGCCGGATTCGTCCCCCTCTCCTCGCACATTGGTCCTGCCGGGCTTTGTGGACCTGCATACCCACTGGCCTCAGTGGACCGTTCGGGGCCTGGCCCGGGGCCGGCTCCTCCAATGGCTCCAAGACGTCATCTTCCCCGAGGAACTGACCTATATCGATCTCCAGAAGGCCCGTCGGGTTGCCCGCTCATTCTTCTTTGCACTGGCAAGGCATGGCGTCACCACCGCCATGGTCTACAGCACGATCCACCGGACGCGACGGAAGTTGCCTTCGAAGAGGCAGAGCAGTCTGGCCTCCGGATCTGGATGGGCAAAATGATGATGGACAAAGATGCCCCTTCGGGTCTCCAAGAAGAGCCCATTCAGAGCCTTGAGGAGAGTCTTGACCTTTATCGTCGTTGGAACGGCAAAGCCGGCCGGATCTTTTACGTCTTTTCTCCCCGGTTTGCGCTCTCTGTGAGCCAGGATTTGTGGAGGGAAGTCGGCCGCACGGTGCAGTCCCTGAACGCCTTTCTCCAGACTCACCTCGGAGAATCTCAGGGGGAGATGGAGGCCCTCTACCAGAGGACCGGGTACCGGTCCTATGTGGAGTACTACCGGGATGTCGGGATTTTAGGTCCGAAGACGATCCTGGGACACTGCATCCATGTCAGCGACGAAGACTTGGCGATCTTGAAACAGACCCAGAGCCGGGTGGTCCACAACCCCTCTGCCAATCTGTTTCTACACAGTGGCCGGTTTCCCCTTGAGCGTTATGATCGGGTCGGCGTAGATTTTGCTTTGGGGAGCGATGTCGGTGCCGGGCCGTCCGTCAGCCCCTTTCAGGTCATGCGCGATATGTATTATCTCAACCCTGTGCCCATCGCGCGGCTTTTTTACCATGCCACGTTGGCGGGTGCGAAAGCCCTGGGCATGGAAGCATCTTTTGGGACCTTAGAGCCCGGGAAATTTGCAGACTTCGTGGTCCTTCAGTTGCCTCCGGACGTGGACCCGGAAATGCCGATCGAGCACATCCTTTCGCGTTTGGTCTTTACCGGCACAGAACAGTGGGTCCGTGAGGTCTATGTGCAAGGCCACCTTGTGTTCCAGCGATGAATCCGAAGCAGGTCCACCGCGTTCTGGATGAATTCAATGTGTACCGAGCCCCGGAGGCCCAGGCGACGCTGGTTTCTATGGAGGGGGATCGGATAACCGTTCAAATCAGCGGGACCGCCTGCCGTAATTGTTCCTTCGAAGAACACGCGGTGGACCTGGCCTTTTATCTTGAAGATCACTTCGGCTCGACTTTCCAAATCCTGAAGCGAGAAACAACGCCTGAGGGCGAGGTCGTCGTGTATGAGCGGAAAACCTCCTGACCCGATCCGCCGGGGTCTTTATCTCCACCTCCCTTTTTGTCGGCGGAAATGTCGATACTGCGGCTTTTTTACGCTCCCTGCACGGGAACAGGATTTTGCTCCTTTCGTGGAAGCCCTGCTCCGGGAAATAGAAGCCAAAGCGTCACGCTACCCTGAACCTTTGGACACCGTGTTCATCGGTGGCGGGACCCCATCCACCCTTCCCGTCCCACACTGGCGCCGTCTTCTCCAGGCCCTCCAAGGGCATTTCCGGTTTCGGGAGCCGGTGGAGTGGACAGTCGAGATGAACCCGGAATCTGTGACTCCCGACCTGCTGGCCTTGTTTCGAGATTTCGGTATCCGTCGGATCAGTTTGGGAGTCCAGTCCGCTCACGATGAAGAACTTGAGATCTTAGGCAGGATTCACGATCGCGCAACGGCCGAGCGTGCCATCTCCTGGATTCATGCTCATGGATTTGAGAACGTTAACCTCGACCTGATCTTTGGCATCCCCGGACAGAGCCTCGAGTCATGGATTCGGTCTCTGGAATGGGCTGTCCAACAGGGCCCGACCCATCTATCGACCTATCACCTGACCATCGAGAAGGGCTCGGTCTTTGAGCAGTGGTTTCAACAAGGTCGACTGACTTTGCCGGATGCCCAAACGGTGGAAGCGATGTATCGTGTCCGGGAAGAAGTCTTGGGGGCCCATGGCTACCAACGGTACGAGATTTCGAACTTTGCGAAGCCGGGCTACGAGTGCCGGCACAATCGGATTTACTGGGAGCACCAGGAGTATCTCGGTCTGGGCCCCTCGGCCGCATCCTTTCTCTATATATCGGACATCTCTGCCCGACGTTGGCGTAATGTCCAAGATCTTCCCCGCTATTTACAAAATCCCTGCTTCACGGAAGAAGACGAATCCCTGGGGATTTCAGAGTTGATCACGGAGCGGATCTTTTTGGGGATCCGGCTTCGTGAGGGCATCCCGTTCCGCCGAGCCTGGATTCCAGAAGCGGTTCAGCCCTTTGTTACCTGGGAGAAAGGCCGCGTTCGCCTCAATCAGGATGGGGTTCTGGTGGCCGACCGGATTGCGGTGGAACTCGTGTCGGCGCTGGAGGAACGGGGAGCGATCCACGCGGAGACTCTGAGATTTTTAGGCCGAAGGACACCCGATCCGGGTGCTTAACTCGACCAGACGATCCGAAAGAGGCGGGACCAGCGAATCTTCTTCCAGAATTCCCGGAGCGGTGGATCCGGATTCCAGGAAAAGTAGATGATCACGGGCTTCCCTTTCACGAGTTTCAGTGGGACTGGGCCCCAGAACCTCGAGTCTAACGAGTAGTCCCGGTTGTCCCCCATCACAAAGATGGTGCCTTCCGGCACAACAACCGGCCCGAAGTTGTCCCGGACCCGTGGCTCGTGCATGAATTTTCGGGCCAGCCACGCCCTGGTATACTCCTCGATCGCTGCCGGGTCCTTCGGACGGTAGAGGGGAGGATAGACCCGGGGGTCCTTGTGCACCACATACGGCTCGTCCACCGGTTTGCCGTTGATGTACAACTGCTTGTTGATGATCTCCACGGTATCCCCCGGGAGCGCCACACACCGCTTCACAAAGTCTTTCCGCATGGTCACGGGATACGGGAACACCACGATTTCCCCGCGGTGGGGCTTGTAGAAGTCCAAAAATCGGATATTCGTGTACGGGATTTCAAAACCATAGATGAATTTGGCGACCAGGAGGAAATCCCCGGGCAAAAGGGTATCTTCCATCGAGCCGGTTGGGATGTTGTATGCCTGGACAAAGAATTGGCGGATCACCAAGACGACCAAGATCGTCCAGGCAAAGGATTCGATGGAAGATTTGAGGGAACGTTTTTTCGAAACTTCGGGTTCCGTAGTTGTTTCCGGCATAGTCGGTAAAGTATAATCTTCAGGCACATGGCCTGCAAATTCAAAAAAGCCGTTCACTGCTTACATCGAGGGTTTTCCATCCACCGTGTGCCTGGTGTGCTGTGGTTCGGGATAAGTCTGGCGCTCTGGGCTTGTACGTATTCGTTTTCCGGCTTTTTCCCCGCCCAACTGCGCAAGACCTATGTGCCGGTCTTTGAGAACCAGACCAACCGGTACGGCTTGGAGGAGGTCGCGACCCAGGCTTTTATCCAGGCCATTACCGAAGATGGGCGGTTGCGGATCGTCCCGGAATCCCAGGCTGCGTTGCGGATTGAGGGAACCATCACCTCATACACTCGCGAGCCCTTTGAGTACGACGCCACCGGCAAAGTCATTTCCTACAAGGTGACCATCCAGGCGGAGTTGGGCTTTTATAACATCCCGGAAGGCAAATATTACCTGGAAAAACGGACGTATAGCGGGTGGTCCACGTATGATGTCGATACCGAAACCGAGGAGGATGCGATCCGAAAGGCGATGAAAGACTTGGTCGACAACAGTTTACGTGTCCTCTTTCTAAAAGAATTTTGAAAGGAGGCTGTATGAAGTTCCGTGTCGGCGATTTTGAGTTCTGGCATTTCCAGACCCATTGGTTTGCGCTGGATGGCGGTGCGATGTTCGGGGTCGTCCCCAAAGTCCTGTGGTCCCGGAAGATCCAGGCGGACGACAAAAATCGGATTCCCATGGCCACCAACCTCCTCCTGGTGAAAACCCATAAAGATCTCGTCCTGGTTGACACCGGCTTGGGAGAACACTGGGACGAGAAGGGAAAACAGATCTTTGCAATTGAGCCGAAAGATCCCTGGAAGGACCTCCCCTTTGGCCCTGAAGACGTTACATTGGTTGTCCTGACGCACCTGCACTTCGACCACGCCGGAGGGAACACCACTGTGGATCTCCGGCCCGCGTTTCCGAACGCTCGGTACGTGGTTCAAAAGGGTGATCTCGAGGAACACCAGCACCCAAACGAGCGGAATCGTGCGTCCTACCGTCCCGAAGACATTAACCCGATCCGGGATCGGTTGGTGGTCATTGAAGGGGATCAGGAAATTGCCCCAGGGGTTCGGGTGATCCGGACGGGCGGACATACCAAAGGCCATCAAGTGGTGCTGTTTGAGTCCCAGGGGCGAGGGGTGCTCTACATGGGGGACATCTGCCCCACGATCCACCATGCCCCTTTGCCATGGATCATGGCCTATGACCTCTATCCCTTAGAGACCTTAGAGGTCCGCAAACGCCTTTACGCCGAAATCCTCAAGAACCGGTGGTATCTGGTCTTAGAACACGACCGGCATCCCCAGCGGGGCTACATGGCCCTCGAGAACGGGAAATACAGAATTGATCCTCAGCCCGAGCCGTAAAAGGCCCCGGCTGAGGACGGGGATTCAACACGAAGTCTTTGTCCTTAGTCGTATACCGGGAGGAGCCACCCCCGGGTGTCCTCTTCCTCCCAGCGGACGATCTTGAAGAACTTCTCTTGGAGGGCGCGGGTCACCGGCCCAGGCTTGCCATCGCCCACTGGGATCCGGTCTACCGAACGGATCGGGGTGATCTCTGCCGCTGTGCCCGTAAAGAACATCTCGTCGGCGATATAAAGGAACTCTCGAGGGATGTGGGTCTCTTTGACCGGATAGCCCAACTCTTTTGCCAGGGTGATGACGGTATCCCGGGTGATCCCGGGAAGGATGATGGCATCCAAAGACGGCGTGTAGAGGACCTTGTTTTTCACCAGGAAGAGGTTCTCGCCGGAGCCTTCAGAGACCGACCCCGAGGGATTCAATGCAATGCCTTCTGTAAAGCCGTATTCCACAGCCTCCATTTTGATAAGTTGGGCATTGGCATAGTTCGCGGTGGTTTTGGCCATCGGAGGGAAGGTATTGGGGGCCATCCGGTTCCAGGACGAGACCATGACATCTACCCCATTCTCCAGGGCCCCGCTCCCGAGGTATTCGCCCCATTCCCACACCGCAATGGCGACCTCCACCGGGCAGTTGCCCGGCCAGACCCCGATGTCGCCATAGCCCCGGAAAACGATGGGGCGGATATAACAGGCCCGGAGTTCGTTTTTTCGGATGAGTTCCAGGGTTGCCTCCGTCAATTGCTCGCGCGTATAAGGGATCTCCATCCGGTAGATCTTGGCTGAGGCATAGAGCCTCTCGAGGTGCTCTTTCCAACGGAAGATCGCTGGACCCCGTCGGGTCTCATAACACCGCACCCCCTCAAAGACCGCCGAACCATAGTGCAGAGCATGGGTTAAGACGTGAACCTTCGCTTCCTTCCAGGGGACAAACTCACCGTTCATCCAGATGTATTTTGCTTCTTTGATCGCTGCCATAAAACCTCCTTTCTTGGGCTGTTGCCCCAATTATACGAAGCCCTTTGTGCTGTGACAAGGAATCGTTAAGCATACAAGGCTTTGACCTGACCGACCAAGGTGCGTAGGGCGTCGGGATCTCGCCCCTCCGCATAAATCCGGAGAATCGGTTCTGTGTTCGAGGGTCGGACATGGAGCCACTGCTCCGGCCATCTCAGGTAGACGCCATCTTCCCGATGGACCTCAGCATCGGGAAACCGATCCGTGAGAGGATCGGGATCAAAGGTACGGACTCCCCCGATCCGGTCCTTGATCCGTGTGTACTGCGGCAATTGATCCAACAATGCCTCTAACTCCCCGCCTGCAAAGACCGTCAGGATCAACGCCGCTGCCAGGAGGCCATCTCGGGTGGCATTGAGTTTTGGATAGATGACCCCTCCGTTTCCCTCTCCCCCGATGATCCCACCCTGCTCGAGGAGGGCTTGGGTCACATGGATCTCCCCGACAGGCGTCCGGATGAGGGGCACCCCGAACTTCTGGGCGACCCATTCGTTCATCATGGAGGTACTGAAGTTGGTGGCCACCGGCCCCCGCTCCTGCTGTAGGACCGCGTACATGGCCACGGGCAAGGTGTACTCCTCCGAGAGCACTCCCCGACCTTTGAGCCCAAAGACCAGCCGGTCCCCATCCGGGTCTGTGGCGAATCCAAGGTCCGCGGTGCCTTGTCGAAGGAGATCGTCCAACTCGGTCAGATGTTCGGGTTTCGGCTCGGGTGGATGAGGAAACCGGCCGTTGCCGTGGCAGTGGAGCCGAAGAACCTGGACACCAACCCGCTCCAGAAGGAGGGGGAGCGCGTACGACATGGCACCGTTCACACAGTCCACCACCACCCGGATTTGCTGCTCTTTCAACGGGGCCAGGGCCTCCTGAAAGGTATTCAAAATGGCCTCGACATGCTGTTCTATTGCTCGAGGATAGGATCGGGTTTGTCCGGTTTGATCGTAGGGGGCCCAGGGAACCGTTCGCACTTCCAGAGCCTCTTTCATGGCTTGGATCTCATCCGGCGCCAGGAAGATCCCTTTCGGCCCCACGAACTTCAGGGCGTTCCATTCCAGAGGATTGTGGGAAGCCGTGACCACGATCCCGCCGTCAAACGAGCCGTGTCGAACATGGAAGAGGAGGGTAGGGGTCGGAACCATCCCGGCATCCATCACCTCGGTCCCTAAGGCGTTGAAAACAGCGTTGACCAGTTGCTGGATCCAGGGACCATGAGGCCGGGGATCCCGACCGGTCAAGACCCGACGTGGTTGGAATACCCGATGGTACGCAATGATGTAGTCAAGGATCACCGGAGGGGTGAGCCCATCCCCCAGGGTCCCCCTCAGGCCAGAAACGGAAAAAATAAGGCTCATGGACTTTTCTGGAGCCGGCGGGCGGACTCGAACCGCCGACCTGCGCATTACGAATGCGCTGCTCTACCGACTGAGCTACGCCGGCACGGACTCAAATTTTATGCCGGCCCTTCATCCCATGCAATAGAACGCATGGGCGCATTCAAAATCTACACAAACGGGCGACCAAGCCTTTTATGAAGTCGTGGAGAGCGGCTTCAGCCGCGATCAAATTTTTTCTCTTTTTCTAAAATCTCGAGGATTTGTGTCTTAAGCAATGGGAGGTCCTTCGTTGCCGTATCCCACACTGCCCCCAAATCTACGCCAAAATAGCCGTGAATGAGTTTGTCTCACATTCCACTCATTTGTTTCCAGGGGATCTCCGGATAACGATCCCGGAGGTCTTTTGAAAGGCGTTTGGTTGCCTCGCCAATGATTTCAAGCTCTCTAATCACTGCGTCTTGAAGCATTCGGTCATGGAAGAAATCCTGAAGGCTTTTGTTTTTAAGATAACGTTCTATAAACCGAATTGCATCCAGGATATGTTGGAGAAATACTGAATCGTCTTTGTTCATTGAAATACGACTTTGGACTCTTTTTCAATTCTTTCTTTTAAATAAGGGCTTATGAAGGCTTCGGTAAGAAGGTCTACCTTGATCCCTAACGCATCTTCTAACTCTTGTTCGATTCCTACGATTTCCAGCAAACTCTTTCTGTCGGAAAATTCTACAATGACGTCTAAGTCACTATCGGGTCTCGCTTCTCCTCTTGCATAGGAACCGAAGATCTTAACCTTCTTCACTCCGTGTTTTTGGAGAATCTCGATGAGTTTTTTGATCCGTGGATCCGTTTCCATGCTTCCTCGCATAGTTCTCTAAAAATTGCTCATTGTTTCGGGTTTGTCTAATGAGTGGGGTGCCGGTGGACGTGAACGTTCCGCGTCTGGCTCTTGATGATGAGGTTCTTTCAGTCCCAAGGAGAGGATGGAAATGGGTGAGCCCGCTAAGACGTTGCCTTGCTGGCTATTTCTTTGTTTTCCAAGTCCTTGGCGTGCCATCAGGGTTTAATGTAAGGTGAAAAGGTTCGAACAGTCAAGTCACTGCAGGGATTCATCCCAAGTCTCCCCCAAAGTTAGGGGTGGTGTGCCATGTAAAGAGCCGCCAACCGTTGATTCGCCACGTCAGCGTCTCCTACAAGAAAACGAAAAAAAGCCTCTACCTGAAAAATCGGTGTAGGAGCGGCTTCAGCCGTGATCAAAACTTCCTGTTCCCGCGACCACCATGGATTGTATGTCATGAATGTGGACGTGAGGGCTCATGCCTCCGATTTATCTCGTTTTTGGTGTTTTCGAAAGGTTGAGCGGGGGGAGTCCCTGCCGTTCGCAGAGGTTCAACACCGGACATTCCAGGCATTTCGGCCGGCGTGGCAAACAAATCGTCTGCCCAAAGGCGACAAGCAGGTGGTTGATGCGATGCCACCACTCCTGAGGAACCTTCTGACGCAACTGAGCCTCGGTTTCCTCCGGGGTCTTTGTGTCGACGAGCCCCAGGCGGTTGGTGATCCGATGTACATGGGTGTCCACACAAATGGCCGGGATGCCAAAGGCGACGGAGAGAACCAGATTGGCGGTCTTCCGCCCCACGCCTGGAAGCCTCAAGAGGTCTTCGAAGGTTCGAGGCACCTGCCCGTGGTATTGTTCCAGCAAGACCTGGGCCAGGTGTTTGAGATACCGGGCCTTGGTCCGGTAGAAGCCGACCGGGTAAATCCGTTGGGCAATGGCTTCTTCAGAGAGTTTCGCAAGGGCCTCGGGGGTGGGCGCCACTTCAAACAGACGGCGGCTGGCTTGTGCGGTGACCGGATCCTGGGTCCGGGAAGAGAGGAGGGTTGAGACCAGAATCTGGAACGGGTCCCGGGATCGCGCTTTTTTCAGTTGATTCACCGGTGCGTCCCAGCGATCGACCTGCTGCTCTAAGGTTTCCAGGACTCGGAGAAAGGTCGGAACGTCCACTTACGGATGGGCCTCCAACCAGGTTTTGCCCATGCCGACCTCGACCTCGACCGGGACGTCGAGGGGCAATGCCTGCTCCATCTCCTGAACCACGATCTCGCGAGCACGCTCGACCTCGTCCTCGGCGACTTCCACCAGTAGTTCGTCGTGGATCTGGAGGATGAGGCCGGACCGGAGCCGTTCTGCCTGAAACCGCTCGTCGATTCGGATCATGGCAATCTTAATCATGTCGGCGGCAGAGCCCTGGATCGGGGAGTTCACCGCAATCCGCTCATACATCTCGCGTACCTGCCGATTCGGACTGTTGATCTCGGGGACATAACGGATCCGCCCCAGCATGGTCCGCACCATGCCGGTTTCCCGCGCCTGGGCCAGGGTCTCTTCGATCCAGGCTTTGACGCCGGGATAACTGAAGAAGTAGCCCTGGATAAAGCGTTCTGCTTCGCGGACAGAGACGCCCAACTGCTGGGAGAGTCCGTAGGCGGACATGCCATAGGCGATCCCGAAGTTCACGATCTTGGCGCGCCGGCGTTCGGTTTCATCTCCGAACACCCGGCGGGCGGTCTCCGCATGGATGTCTCGGCCCTCCAGGAATGCGGCCCGCAGGGTCTCGTCTCCAGAAAGATGGGCCAAAATGCGGAGTTCGATTTGAGAATAATCGGCAGAGAGCAACACATAGCCCGGAGCCGCCTCAAAGGCCGCACGGACCTGTCGGCCAATGTCCCCTCGAATCGGGATGTTCTGGAGATTAGGGTTCTTGCACGAGAGCCGACCCGTAGCGGTCCCGGTTTGATCAAAGGTTGGATGGATCCGTCCGTCCGCACCAATCCAGTCCCGAAGCGGTGCAATGTAGGTACTCAGGAGTTTGTAAAGTTCCCGGTACTCCAGAATCTTTGCGGGGAGTGGGTGGAGATCCCGGAGTTTTTGAAGGGTCTCTTGGTCGGTGCTGTAGCCCTTCTGGGTCTTTTTCACTGGAGGGAGCCCGAGTTTTTCAAAGAGAATCCGGGAGAGTTGTCGGGGGGAGTTGAGGTTAAATTCCTCACCCGCCAAGTCAAAGATCTCCTGGATCAAACGCTGGAGGTGTTTCTGGATACTGGATTCCAGTTGGGTGAGGTGGTCGGGGTTGACCCGGACCCCGCGGTGTTCCATCCGTGCCAGGACCCGAGCCAGGGGGATCTCGACCTCTCGGTAGAGGTGTTCCAGGCCCAGGGCGGCGAGCCGGGCTTCATAGTCGGCCTGAAGTCGTTGAACCAACAAGACTTCCTGGGCCTTCTGCTTCACCGGATCGGAATGGAGTTTCCAGCCCAGGGTTTCCATGGCCAGATATTCCAGGTCATACCGCGATTTCCCGGGATCGATTAAATAAGCGGCGAGGTGGAGGTCAAAGACCGGACGGGTCAAGTGGATTTGGCGTTGCAGTGCCCATCGGTGGAGGGGTTTCAGGGCGAAGGCGGAGATCTGATGGGTCGGGGTTGTCAGAAGGTCACGGATCTTGGGTTCCGGGATGCGGCAAAACCGGGTCTCGTCTATCGCAATGATGCCTTCGCCGTTTAGGGTCGTGGCCACCACCCTTTCGGGCCAGGTGTCCGGAGGAGAAACTTCGGAGAGGTCCTTGGGGACGACCGCGAGTTGGGCCATGAGGCTGGCGAATTCGAGGTCCCGAAAGATTGGGAACAGGATCTTGCGGTCCATCGGCCGGATCTTCAATTCTTCGATCGAGATGTCGACCGGCGCCTGGCTCTCCAAGGTCGCCAGGGTCTTGGAATCCACGATCTGCTTCTGGATGTTGGAATTTTTTAGGAGTTCCCGGAGCGACTTTCTGGGGACATCGTCGATGTGTTGAAGCAAGGCCTCGACGCTCCCAAACTGCTGGATGAGGGCCCGGGCGGTCTTTTCCCCTACACCTGGAACCCCGGGGATGTTGTCGATGGCGTCGCCCTCGAGGGCCAAAAGGTCCGGGATCTGGTGTGGATGCACCCCTTTCCGCTCCAGGACCGTTTCGGGCGTGTAGTACACATCCTTCTTCGGCCGGGTATCCAGCACATGGATCCGATCGGAGACGATTTGCAGGAGGTCTTTGTCAGAGGTCAGGATCAAGACCTGGAATCCCTGGGCCTCCGCGCGTTTCGCAAGGGTAGCCAACAGATCGTCCGCTTCATAACCGGGGAGTTCCAGGACCTGGAAGCCGAGGCCTTTGGCCACCTCGCGAATGATGTGGAGTTGGCGGACCAGTTCATCCGGGGCCTTGGGACGATCGGCTTTGTATTCCTGATAGAGTTCATGCCGAAAGGTCGGGCCTTTCGCATCAAAGACCACGGCCCCATACGTGGGTCGGTAGTCCCGCAGGAGTTTTAAGACGGAGTTGGTGAAGGCGAAAACGGCCGACGTGTTCTCCCCACGCGAGTTCCGAAGGGGGTTCTTCTGAAAAGCAAAAAAGGCACGGTAGGCCAGCGAACTCCCGTCAATCAGGACCAAGAGGGGCGTGTGGTCTTGCTGCTGGAAAAGGGCTGATGAGTGCTGCACGATGGGGATTATAGCCAAGTGGCCCTTCGGATGCAAGGCGAGCCCACGGCCATTTGTAATTCACAGGGAGAACATGTAAAATATGAACCTGAATTTGCCTCCTTTTTGTTGACAGGGTTTTCCCAAACGGTTAAAATTTTCACCCTTTTTCAAGGGGCTGGAGGTTATTTCCATGAAAGTACGGTCTTCGGTGAAAAAGATCTGTAACAAATGCAAAATCATCCGCCGGAAAGGCGTGGTGATGGTCATTTGTGAAAATCCGAAACATAAACAGAGGCAGGGATAAAGTATGGCAAGAATTGCAGGTGTAGATATCCCACGGAACAAGCCGGTTTTTATCAGTTTGACCTATATCTTTGGGATCGGCCGATCAACCTCCCAAAAGATCCTTCAGGTGACCGGGATTGATCCCCATAAGCGGGTGAAAGACCTCACGCCGGAAGAGGTGACGAAACTGCGTGCGGAAGTTGAAAAATACAAAGTAGAGGGTGCCCTTCGTGCGGAAATTCAGCGGAATATTAAACGATTGATTGACATTGGGTGTTATCGAGGGCTTCGGCATCAGCAGGGCTTGCCGGTCCGTGGGCAACGGACCCGGCATAATGCCCGGACCCGGAAGGGCCCTCGAGGCAACATCTTTAAACGGAAGAAGAAATAAGAGCCATGGCCAGGAGACCCGTTAAAAAGAAAAAGAAAGCCAAAAAAGTTGAACCTTTAGCCATTGCACACATTCAATCGACCTTTAACAACACCATCATCACCATCACCGATCTGCAAGGGAACACGATCACCTGGGCTTCCGCCGGGACGGTGGGCTTTACCGCAACCCGGAAAGGGACGCCCTTTGCGGCGAGTCGAGCAGCGGAAAAGGCGGCCAAAGACGCCCGGGATTTAGGCGTTCAGAAGGTCGAGGTCCATGTGAAAGGGCCGGGCCTTGGGCGGGAAGCCGCGATCCGCTCACTTCAGGCTGCGGGGCTACAGGTGATCGCCATTAAAGATGTCACACCCATTCCCCATAACGGATGTCGACCCCCGAAACGGAGGAGGGTATAACACGCATGGCACGGTATACCGGACCCAAATGCAAACTCTGTCGACGGGAAGGTGAAAAACTCTTCCTGAAAGGTGATCGATGCTTTACCGACAAGTGCGCGTTTGAGCGACGGCGGTATCCACCCGGGATGCACGGTCCGACCCGTCGCCGCCAGAAACTCTCCATCTACGGCCTCCAGTTGCGTGAAAAACAGAAGGTCAAACGGATTTACGGCGTCCTGGAAACCCAGTTCCGCCGATACTTCGAGATGGCCCGAACCATGGGCGGGAACACCGGAGAGAACCTGCTTTCCATCCTCGAACGGAGACTCGATAACGTGGTCTACCAATTGGGATTTGCGCAGAGTCGTGCACAGGCCCGGCAGTTCGTCTCCCATGGTCATGTACTGGTCAATGGCCGGAAGGTGGATATTCCCTCGTTCTTGGTCAAGGTCGGCGATGTGATCAGTTTGAAAGAGAAGATTCGGAACAACCCAGCGGTGCAGGCTGCGTTGGCCTCGAAGGACCCCAATCAGGTTCCCGCCTGGCTCTCGTTAAACAAAGAGAAATACGAAGGCAAGGTCCTGCGCCTGCCCGTCCGCGAAGACATTACACACCCGATCAAAGAGCGTTTGATCGTAGAGTTGTACTCCAAGTGAGGTGAAAAACGATGAACCGTGAATTTACCATTCCCAGAGGTGTTCAGCCGGTCGAAGAGACGGACACCTACGGCAAATACATTTTCATGCCTTTAGAAAAGGGCTATGGAGCGACGGTGGGGAACGCCCTCCGTCGGGTTTTGTTGTCGTCGATCCCCGGGGCGAGCATCATTGCGGCCCGGATCGATGGCGTCCCCCATGAGTTTACCACCATCGAAGGGATCCTGGAAGATGTCCCGGATATCATCCTCAATTTGAAGCGGGTGCGGATCCGCTATCACGGGGAAGACCCTCAGACGGTCGTGCACATCCGGAAATCCGGCAAAGGAGAGGTCCGCGCCGGGGATATCGAGACCGCTTCCGCAAACTTAGAAGTCGTCAATAAAGATCAACTTATCGCAACCCTTACCACCGATGATGCATCCTTTGAGGCGGACCTGGTAGTTGCGAAGGGACGTGGCTATGTGCCGGCAGAGGAATATCCCCAGGATTTCCTCCCGGAGGGCTACATCTACATCGACGGCCTGTTTTCCCCTGTGACGAAAGTCAACTTCACGGTCGAGAACGTTCGGGTCAAAGAGCGGACCGACTTCGAAAAACTCACCCTGGAGATCTGGACCGATGGGACGATCACCCCGGGCGATGCCTTCCGAGAAGCGGTTCGGCTCCTTATTGAGATCTTCCAACGCCTGATTCGCCGTGTCACCGGTCCGCTAATTGAACGGGGTATCTCCTTTGAAGAAAGGGAGCGGATTAAATCGCTGTTACTTCGAGACATTGAGTTCCTTGAACTCTCCGTTCGAACCATTACGTGCCTCCGAGAGGAGGGGATTAAGAGCGTGGCAGACCTCGTTTCCCGGACCCGCGAAGAGATGCTTAAGATCAAGAACTTCGGCGAAAAATCTCTCGAAGAATTGGAAGGGAAGTTGTCGAGTCTGGGATTGTATTTCGGCATGGATGTTTCCCAGTATTTAGAGGAGTGGGCCAAAGATGAGACACAGGAAAAAGACACATAAACTCGGACGAGACGCTGAGCATCGAAAGGCGATGCTTCGAAACCAGGTGATCTCTCTTTTCTTGCACGGCCGGATCGAGACTACCCTGGCCAAAGCCAAAGAGACCCGGAAGGTTGCCGAGCGGATGATCACCCTGGGCAAACGCGGAGACCTCCACGCCCGCCGACTGGCACGGCGGTTCCTCGTGGATCGGAAGATCACGAATTACCTGTTCGACAAGATTGCCCCACTCTTCAAAGACGTGGATGGAGGCTACACAAGGATTTATCGGCTCGGGGTCCGGCGGGGGGATGGGGCCCAGATGGCCATCTTGGAGTTGACCCAACGCCCGGAATCCGAATCTTAACCCCGAGTTTCCATCCGTAAACCATCGCGGATCTCTTCTCTATTCCTATCCCGTAATGTGCCCCGGGAGAAGCAGGGTCCCCCAGAACCTCCGTGGGGAACCCCTGTCCCTTGGTGATGTGTGTTCCATCCTCCTCTCGAGAGAACCGAAGTCAACCTTTTCTGTCCCCACGCGATCCCCTGAAAAACCCCATCCACCGGTCATGACGCGCAGGGGGTTCGTTGACAGGTTTGGGGTGGCTCCCTATAATTGGCCTTGAAGGAGGTGTACATGAACCGCTGGATTTTCGCAATTTTCTGTGCCACCGTGTTTGGAACTCCACTGACCGCGGATGTCTTTCTGGACCGCCAAACGACGGTGGAAGGCCTGTTACCCTTAGGGAAGGTGACCATTCGCTCTCAGGTATATATCCATGGGGATCAAAAGCGGGAGGAGTCGGTGACCACCCTGAGCGGGCTCCTGGGCTTTGCCTCTGAGCCCCAGAAGAACCTTGTCCTAACCGACCTCGAGAAGGGCGTCCAGTATCGGATCCATCTGGATGAGAAGACCTATTCGGTAGATTCCCTCCGGACTCTGGCAGAGATGTGGAACGCTCAGGCCGAGCGGTTGTCTCAGGATACGCTCTCGACCATCCCGGATTCCAGCACCGTGATTCTGCTGAAGTCCACATGGTCGGTCCGTGGCCCCCTCGAAAAGCAGACCTTGCATGGGTATGAAACAGAACACTATGTCATCGAGTGGGTCTCGGTCTGGGCCGATACAGTCGAGCAAGAGACCCTTCAGCATACCTTCACATTGGATCTCTGGAACAGTGAAGATCCGGGGCTGGCACAGGCCTTAAAAGAGGAAGCGGACTACCAGTCTCGGCTGCTGGAAGCCATGGGGATTGACGTACCGGAGGCACTCCGCACGCTTTCCGGCATCCCCTCCGCCCTGCTCTTCCTCCAGACCCAATTCCCTTCTGATGCACAGCAAGACTTGGAAAAGCAATTGTCCCGGATCAAGGGGGAGACGGTCCGGATGGTCCTGACCGCCAAGACCGTGGTCCTGGGCCCGAAGCCAGAAGAGGAAGAGACGCCAGAGCAAGAGCCGGAATCCTCAGGGTCCCCCTTCGGCGGGCTCTTCGGGAAGATCCAGAAGAAGGTTCAGGAACAACTCCAAAAGCCTATCGAAGAAGAATTGGAGCGCCGTGTAGAGGAACGGCTCCGCGGCCCGCTGATTGAGATCCAAAGCGAGATCCTGAAGGCTCAAACCGAGCCTTTGGATCCGAAGTTGTTTGAGATTCCCGAGGGCTTTCAGGAGGTTCCGTCGGGCTTACAGAGGTGAATGGAATTCCTTAAGTTTGGACTCAAAGACGTTCTCGATGTCTTAATCGTCTGGTTCCTGATTTACCAGGTCCTCAAACTCTTTCGGGGGACCCGCGCTACCGTCATTATGCTGGGCATCACTTTCCTTGTTCTCGTGGCATTGTTTGCGCAGTTCTTCAACCTGGAGGCACTCAACAGCATCATCTCGTCGTTCCAGACCTTAGGGCTTCTTGCTTTGATCATCATTTTCCAGCCGGAGATCCGGCGGGCGCTCGCAACCCTGGGGCGCCACCCCTGGATCCGGGCCCTCTTCCGGAGCCAGGAGGTCTATAACATCCCGGAGATCGCTTCGGCCGCCTTCCAGATCAAAGGGCGGGGCCTGGGCGCGATCTTTGTCATTGAACGCACCACCCCGTTAGACGACTACATCCAGGAATCTGGCGTGCCCTTGGATGCCGAGTTCACGGCATCTTTGGCCGTCTCCATCTTCCTCAAGAACTCGCCCTACCACGACGGGGCACTGGTGATCCGCGGCACCCGAATCGCCGGTGTTCGGGTCCTGTTGCCCATCAGCCAACAGCCCCTGCCCGCACAGTTCGGGACACGGCACCGCGCCGCCATTGGCATCGTAGAACAGACCGACGCCATCTCCATAGTGGTCTCGGAGGAACGAGGCGAAGTCCGCTTGATCCCCGACGCACATCACCTCTACCTCGTCCACACCAAGTCCGAACTGGAAAACGCCCTGTACCAGATCCTGAAGCCGAAGGGAGAAGAAGCCGAGTCTGAAGAAGAGGAAGGGGGCACCGCATGACCCTCCCGATGACTCCGACCGAACCTCCCCGGAGCCGGACGTGGCGACGGCTTCGAGCCATGCGAAGACTCTATCGCAATGTCGGCCTGAAGTTCTTTGCACTTTTCCTGGCAGTCCTGTTCTGGTTCCATATCCACACGGAAAAAACCTATGAGGTGACTCGGGCGATCCCGATCCATTACGAGATGCCCCCTGAGAGCCTGGTCGTCGTCAGCGATCTGCCGAAAGACCTCCAGGTCCGGCTCCGCGCGAAAGGGAAGGCCCTGATGATCCTGGCATTCCGGAAACCGGTGTATTCGGTGGACCTCCGACGCCTGAAGCCGGGCCGCCGGAAAGTCCGGATTGACCCGGAAGCCCTGAAATTCCCCGAGTTCATCGAGTACCAACTCCTGGATCTCTCCCCAAAAGAACTTCAGGTCATTGTAGACCGTCGGCGGACCCGAACCTACCCGGTGAATGTCCAGTTACAGGGCGCACCCGCCGAGGACTATGTGGTCCTGGAAACCCGGGTGAAGCCGGGTAGCGTGGCCGTCTCCGGCCCGGCCAAGTTGATGGGCCGGTTCAAGTATATCGTGACAGAACCGATCTCCATTGAACAGCGGACAAAGTCGCTGAAGAAACGTGTCAAACTGCTCCCACCCTCCCCACGATTTGACGTCAAGCCGAAGACCGCCGAAGTCTGGGTTCGGATCGAGCCCCTCCAGGAGGTGACCCTGCAGGGGATCCCCATCGTCTTGCATGTCCGAAAGGGCTATGAGGGCACGGCCAAGCCCGGGAGCCTGAAAGTCGTTCTGAAGGGCCCCAAGCCGATTGTGGATACCCTGAAACCGAGCCATGTCCGGGCCGACCTCTGGATTACGAAGTTCCGGTCGGGCAAATACAAGTTTGCGGTTCGACCGCGGTATCCCCGACTGCTGGAACTGCGGTCTTACGAGCCAGAGACCGTCCTGGTCACCATTCGACGGAAACGCCGATGACGGGGGTGGCATCCCATGCCCAGGCGATCCAGAAAAACCGGGAACTCTACCAGTTCCTCACGGAACTCTTTGAGCCCGGCGATCTCCAGGCCTTTTTAGAGGCGACCGCCGCCAAGTTACCCTCTGCGATCCGGCTTAACCCCTTGAAGGCACCCCCCGAGGAGACCAGGGCGCGCTTAGAACATCAGGGCTTTGAACTGGAGCCGGTCACGGGGATCCCTCATGCCCATCGGGTCCGAAAGGCGCCGTTCCCCATCGGAAAGACGCTGGAGCACTTCATGGGCTATCTTTATGTGCAGGAGGTGGTTTCCATGGTCCCTCCTTTGGTCTTGGGGCCTGAGCCTGGCATGTGGGTCCTGGATCTGGCAGCGGCCCCCGGCTCCAAGACCACCCAGATGGCAGAAATGATGCAAAACAGGGGCCTGATCGTCGCGAATGATATTGATGTCTCACGCTTCAAGGCCCTCACCCATAACCTCGATCGGATGGGCGTTTTGAATGCCATCGTGACCCTGGTGGATGGCTTCAAATTGGGGTTCTGGTTTCCAGAGACCTTTGATCGGGTGTTGCTGGATGCCCCGTGTTCGGCCATCGGCACCTTGCATCGGGCCTACGAGATCCTGAAGTGGTGGGGCTGGAGCAAAGTCGGCCGGCTCGTCCGCACCCAGAAGGGGCTGATCCTGGCCGGCTATCGGGCCTTGAAACCGGGCGGCCAGATGGTCTATTCCACCTGTACCCTGGTCCCGGAAGAGAATGAAGGGGTGATCGCCTTTCTGCTGGAGCGCTTCCCGGAGGCTGAAATCCTGCCCGTCGAAGTGTCCTTCCTGAAAACCCGACCGGGACTCCTGGAGTGGAAACGGAACCGCTACCCGGATGCCGTCCGGAACACCGTCCGCGTCTATCCGCAGGACAACTGGACTGAGGGCTTTTACATTGCGTTGATCCGGAAGCCGGAGCCCCGCTGAACCTAAGCCGTTGAGGATTTGACACTTCCTGGATGACGACTTAAATTTAGGCTACACGTCATTTGCCAGATCTCAGGGTTTTGGACAACAAAGGAGGCGTTATGGACGGATTCACGCTGTTTGTGGTCCTGGGCTCCTGGGTGGTTCTCTGGATTCTGACCCTCCTCTACTATGTCTGGACCGGCCGTCAAACCGAGGAGGGTGAGTCATGAACCCTGTACTTGTCGGACTTCTGATTTACCTGGTCCTGGTACTCATCATTGGATTTGTGACCTACCGGTTCATGGGGTCCTTAGACGACTTCCTGTTGGGTGGACGACGACTCGGGGCTTGGGTCTTGGCGATCTCTGAACGGGCGTCCGGTGAAAGCGCATGGTTCCTCCTTGGCTTGCCCGGCCTCGCCTTTGCCACCGGGATGTCGGCCTACTGGACCGTGATCGGATGCGGGATCGGCATCTTCTTGAGTTGGACCTTGATCGCACGCCGGCTTCGGGATGCCACCGAACGGTACGGGGCGTTGACCATCCCGGACTACCTGGAAGAACGGTTCCAGGATCGGAGCCACGTCCTGCGGATCATTTCCACCATCATCATCTTGGTCTTCTACACGGTCTATGTCGGCGCCCAGTTCATCGGGGCCGGGAAGGTCCTGAACGAGACCTTTGGGATGCCCCAGATCTACGGCATGCTGATTGGGGCCGGGATCGTCATGTTCTACACCCTGATGGGGGGCTTTCTGGCCGTGGTCTGGACTGACCTGATCCAGGGGCTCCTGATGCTGGTGGTCTCCGTTGTGCTGCCGATCGTGGGGATTGCAGCGATGGGCGGCTTCTCGGCCTTTGTCCAGGGGCTGGGCAAGGCCGGGGCGTCCTTTTTGACAATTACGGGCGGCAAGGCCGGACAATCCCTGATCCTGGGATTGGTCATCGGCAGTTTAGGGATCGGACTGGGCTATATGGGCCAGCCCCACCTGTTGGTCCGATACATGGCGATCCGTCGGACCCGGGAGGTCCGGCAAGGGGTCCTGGTGGCAATGTCCTGGGTCCTGCTGGCCTACTGGGGGGCCGCCCTGATTGGACTGGTAGGCGTCTCCTATCTCGGGCCCTTCGGCGTTGCAGATCCAGAGAAAATCATGCCTCGACTCGCCCTGATCCTCTTCCCCGGGATCCTGGCCGGTTTTGTGATCTCCGGCGCCATTGCCGCCATGATGTCCACGGCTGACTCCCAGTTGCTGGTGGCCACCTCTGCGGTGGTGGAAGACATCTATCGGAAGTTGTTCCACAAAGACGCGGAACAGCGGGTGTTGGTTCGATATTCGCGGCTCTTTACGGTCTTGATTTCCGTGGTCGCCTTCTTGCTGGCCGTCATGGCCAAGCAGTTAATCTTCTGGCTCGTGCTCTACGCATGGGCCGGGCTCGGGGCAAGTTTTGGGCCCCCGTTGCTGCTCTCGCTGTGGTGGAAGAAGACGACCAAGGCCGGCGCCCTGGCCGGGTTGATTCTCGGGACCCTGACGGTCCTGGTGTGGTACAATGTCCCAGTTCTGAAGAGCCTGGTCTACGAACTGGTCCCCGCCTTCTTCATCAGTTTGGTGGCGGTAGTCGTTGTGAGCCTTTTGACGTACAAGGAGGAGCGTTCGGAGGCCCCGGCCTGAGGATCCGAACGTTTAAACAATAAACTCGCCGCCGTCTACGTTAATGACGTTGCCCGTCATCCAGCTCAGGTCTTCCGAGGCCAGGGCGGCGATGGCGCGGGCGACGTCTTCCGGAGTGGTCAATCGGCCACTGGGGTTCCGCTCCTGTGCGATCCGGATCAGTTCTTCGTGGCCCGGGATTTTCCGTAAGGCCGGCGTATCCGTCACACCGGCACGGATCGCGTTGACGGTGATCTTCCGGGGCGCGAGTTCCATGGCCAGTTGCCGAACGTGGGACTCCAGAGCGGCTTTCGCCGCAGAGACCGCGCCGTAATACGGGAAGACCCGTTCACTGCCCGAACTCGTCATGGCAAAGATCCGGCCCCCTTCGGTCATGAGTCCGCGGGCCAGGAGAGCCTGGGTCCAATAGACCAGGGTATGCGCCATGACGTCCAGGGTCATGTTCATCTGGGCCGGGGTGATGTTCTCCTCCGGGTTCTCACTGACGAAGGGGCGCAAAGTGCCGAAGGCGAGGGAGTGCATGAGGATCCGGATGGTTTGGGGCTCCGACGCCGACTGGAACCGCTGTTGGATCTCGTCGCAGACCTGGTCACGTTTCCGGGGGTCGGCGGCATTGATGTTGAAGAACCAGGCTTCTTGGCCGGTGGCCTGGATATCTGCAATGACCTGTTCGGCGAGAGGGAGGGTATCCCGACGGTCTAAGTGGATGCCGATGATGTGGTAGCCGCGCTTTGCGAGTTCGCGGGCGGTGGCCGCCCCGAACCCGCTGGATGCTCCCAAAATCAAGGCCCAGAGACGAGGGTTCGAGGTGTTCGTGCTCATGCCCCTATTTTACATGGTCCCGCCCCACCATTTCCATCGGCCCGTGTCCCTGCCAAAATTCGCCGACGTCCAATTTTATCCCTGCTATTTTTCCGTAGGGTGAAATTTTGGTGGGGATCGTGAGATCGAGCATCGTTTCCTGAATGCCAGGGTTTGGACCCGATGAGGTAGCCCTGCCGACCCTTCCCACCCGCCGTGTCTGCAGAGCCTCAACCCGTTTCCCCCTTTTCCAAAGGAAGATCAAGGGGGATTTCTTTTCTCTCTTCTCCAGAGGTGGACTCAGATCCC
>WFXO01000067.1 GCA_015490555.1 Caldifarciminota bacterium
CTTACTCAACCCCAGAAGTTCTATATTGACCTTTACGATGTCTCCGGTAGAAGGGTATGGAAAAAATTCCTGCAACTCCCTCAAGGCTCACACACTATCCCACTGTCCCCTAACACCTCACCAGGGATTTACATCCTCAATCTCAAGAGCACAATTAACAAGACCATAAAGGTTATCAAACTCCGATGAACACAGGGGACTTGACAAACCTCAAGGGGGGGGTATAATGGGGATCATCAAAACTTTATGTGGGAGGTGTGTGATGAGGACGTATCTAAAAAACAAAAGGGTGCTGGGGGTTCTGATAGGAACCCTTGTCATCATCGGACTTCTGGGCATCACGCCCAGACTCCTCCACTCACAGAATACGCAAGGAAGCGGCTCCACTGGGGGTGTGTTGTTATTTCACGGATACGCCTATGATATCAACGGTAATCCCAAGAGTGCTGGGTCATTAGTATACGCAACAAAAGTAGGGAATCCTGAAGCGAGTATTTCTGGGAGTGTAATTAACGACAATGGAGAATATTATATATACGGCCATACAACGAACCTGGGCGAACAGTATTACCTGAACTATGCACCTCATGCAACAAGTGGCACCGGACCCGTGACGGCACCCGCGGAAGTGAATATCATACCCAGCCAATGGTGATATAATAAGGGGGAGGGGGTAGCGGTATCTCTACTCCCTCCCCACATTGAGTTAAACCTAAAGTTAAACCTGAAAAGTTCTCAATGCTCATAGTTTTCATCATACTCATTTCGCAACCCTCCCTCCATGAGGGGTGGCCCATACCGGTGATCAAACAGAGTTATGACGCACAGTTTGGCGGTCCCAAAGCAATAGATATAAACGGCGATGGAATGAAAGAAGTTATATTCGCTGGCGGTAATGGCAGTTTGGGGGGAATTCTGTATACCTTTTCTGTCGATGGCATACAACTCTCTGGATGGCCTGTTTATACCGGAGAACCCCCACTCCGATTCATTTCAGCGCCTGCCATCGGAGATATTGATGGTGACGGAAACCTTGAAATTCTCATCGGGTCAGCTGCAGATGGTGCTGAGACAGGCTCAATTTATGCCTATAACCCGAATGGAACAATAGTTGATGGATTTCCTATCCCTGCTCCCGAAGGACTGGATATTCGGATGCCCATCACTCTCGGATTGATCAATGAAGACGATATCCCCGATCTGGTGGTAGTTTTTGACCACGAATATGTGGAACCTACAACGGACCTATTAGTGGTCATCGACCCTGTTTCAGGGGGATTTTTGAACGGCTGGCCGATTAGCATAAGGTTTTTTACTTCCAGGCCCATAATTTGGCCAGAGGCTAAAATATCTGCATATTATAGTTTAGAGCAGGATTCAAACTTTGTTGGGTCATGGGGCTTTGATGGTATTGAACTTCCTGGATGGCCTAAATATATACCGGGACAACCGGGATTAGCGATGCCATATGTTGCAGATATTGATCAAGACTCCTCCTTTGAGTTAGTATCCCCGTGGATGGGAACCTCGCCACCTGACAGCCGGGCTTTTTTATATGTTTTTAAATCCGATGGCAGCGTTTTACAAGGATTCCCTGTAACTATTTACCAGGATTTCTTCCACTCTCCACCCGCAATAGCCGATATTGACCAGGATGGCTCAATCGAAATTATCCAGGATGGATTATTCAGGATATTAATCTTTGAATCCAATGGACAATTTTATCAAATCTTCAGCGACATCATGCAATCTGGAGGTGAACCTGCGATTGCTGATGTGGACGGGGATGGACAACTGGAAATCGTCATGGAACGCAGCGATTATGTCTATAACGACTCTTCTATCGTCTGTGCCTTCCGCCTTGATGGTTCTCAACCTGAAGGATGGCCACTCCATGTCATTGGTGCACCTACTGGTACTCCACTCATTGATGACCTCGATGGCGATGGACTCCTCGAAATGGTCGTATTCACCCAGGACCTCCCCTGGATACGACCCGATACCGGATGGCTTTACCTCTTTGACCTCCCCGCGCCCTTTGACTCTGCCATGGTCCCATGGGGTCAGTACGCCCATGACCTCTGGAATTCAGGGATTTACGGCTTCAACCCACCCGTCAGTGTTGCTGAAAGGGGTCCCCTTAAAATCCCTTCAACCTATCAAGTTGTATACAGAAATGGCATCCCATTCCTTACCTTCACCCTTACTCAACCCCAGAAGTTCTATATTGACCTTTACGATGTCTCCGGTAGAAGGGTATGGAAAAAATTCCTGCAACTCCCTCAAGGCTCACACACTATCCCACTGTCCCCTAACACCTCACCAGGGATTTATATCCTCAATCTCAAGAGCACAATTAACAAGACCATAAAGGTTATCAAACTCCGATGAACACAGGGGACTTGACAAACCTCAAGGGGGATATCATGAGCACCGTCAAAACAAAACGGTGGGAGGTGCAACATGATGGCCTATCTAAAAAACAAAAAGGTGCTGGGGGTTATGATCGGAACCCTCCTCGTCATCGGTCTCGTGGGCATCACGCCTAAAATCCTCCACTCTCAGAATACAGAGCGATATAAGCTATTCTGGGAATACGCTTTCACTCTGAACGGGGAAAGACTCCCTGCCGGAACGGAGGTTTGGGCTATTCACGCACAAAATCCAGAGATTAAGCGTAGCGGAGTAGTATTGAATGACCTTGGGTATTACGAAATTTGGGGACACCCACCGGATGTCGGCCAACCTTTCTATCTAAATTATTCTCCGAATGCAACCAGTGGAACGGGCCCTGTAACTGCTCCTGCTGAAGTCAATATCTTCCCGAGTCAGTGGTAGGAGGTAGACGGGGCAGGGGCTGGAATCACTCCTCTCCCTGCCCCAATAATCTATTCACCATGCAGATTCTCCTCCTCCCTATCCTCCTGGCTCAACCCGCCCTACGACCCGGGTGGCCGATCCCTATCCTTCACGAAAGTGAATACGGATATTGGGGAGGACCAAAGGCTTACGATGTAGATTTCGACGGAGAAAAGGAGATCCTCTTTGCCGCAGGAACCGCAGAATCCGGCGGAATCCTCTATGCCTTCAACCTGGATGGAACATTCCCCCCAGGCTGGCCCGTCCAGGTAGGTGAACCGCCCTTATTTTGTGAACAGTCCCCGGTTGTGGGGGATCTGGATGGCGATTACATTCCTGAAATTGCCGTTGGAACCTTTTCGATGTCCGGAGAAACCGGAGGCATTCACGCCTTTGAACTCAATGGAACCCCTGTACAAAATTTCCCCATCCCTGCTCCCCCAAATCTGGATGTTATGTTTCCTTTATCTCTTGCCCTCATCACACCAGACAGCGTCCCCGATATCCTGGTTGCTTTTCATCACTCCTCGGGCTCTGCTGTCGAGGATCTTTTCGGTGTTATGAACCCTCTCACTGGTGACTTTCTAACAGGGTGGCCGGTATCTCGTGAAGAATGGTTTGGTTCTCGGCCCGTGTACTGGCCCTACGGAAATATTTCAATTTATATCAATCCATCGACAATATACGATTCGGGTTCTATTGGAACGTGGGACATCTATGGAACTCTCCTTCCCGGTTGGCCAATGGATATCCCCGGGATACCCGGATTATGTATGCCTGCAGTCGCAGATCTCAATTTGGATGGACAATTTGAATTGATTGCCCCCTGGAAAGGGCCTATAGGTCAGGTAGAAGCACCTCTTCTTTATGTGTTTGACCAAAATGGAGGCGTCTTACCGGGATTTCCTATTGAATTTGAAGGGTTTGACCTCCATGGTCCCCCATCCCTGGCAGATTTTGACCAGGATGGCATAGTGGATGTTATCCTTGATGCATTCTCCACGATATTGATTGTTCACTTTGATGGTTCTTATGATACTCTTCACACTGGAATCGCTCAGTTTGGGGGTGAACCAGCAGTTGCTGATATTGATGGAGACGATAACCTTGAAATTATTATGGGTAGAAGCGACCTCATAGAGCATGATAGTTCTTTGGTGAATGCGTTTCGCCTTGATGGATCTCAACCCTTAGGTTGGCCCATCTGTGTGCAGGGCATCCCAAGAGGTACACCACTCATAGAAGATTTAGATGAAGATGGTTTTTTAGAACTTGTGGTTTTCACGAAAAGTGATCCGTGGTCTCATCCCGATACCGGCTGGCTCTACCTCTTTGACCTTCCTGCGCCCTTTGACTCTGCCATGGTCCCCTGGGGCCAATATGCCCATGACCTCTGGAATTCTGGGATCTATGGCTTCAATCCACCTGTTAGTGTTGCTGAAAAACCTCCAGTCCAGATTCCCTCAACATATCGTCTCGTATACAAAAACGGCATCCCAGAACTTGTCTTCACTTTAAGTCATCCTCAAACTATTCAACTCAACCTTTATGATGTCGCGGGCAGATTGCTATGGCGTGAATCTATCAGGTATTCAGTGGGAATCCACAAGTTAAAGATTCCTGTGGCAACAAACACAGGGTTATATGTAATGAGGGTAGAGGGAGATCAGACACATATTTACAAGGTTATAAAACTTCGTTAGGTATTATATCTTTAGAAAACTTTTGATAAAAGTTCAAAAAGAAGGAGGTGTTAAAGATGTTAAGGAGACTTATAAATATAAAAGCATGGAGAGCAGGGATCGTTTACCTTGCAGTGGTGGGTCTCATTGCCTTTACATCAATGATTCTTTATGCAGGTGACCCACAACCACCCAGATTCTGGGGAAAGGCATATTCCAGTAATGGAAATTTTATGCCAATGGGAACGGCAATATATGCCACAAGCATAGCAGATCCGGATGAAATGTATATCGGCTATGTAGTAGACAACCAGGGGAATTACCAACTTTATACATGTGATGGATGCGAAGGAAGGCAATTTGTGATCAATTACGGATCAGACCCTTATTACTACGGTATACTTGCCTCGCCTCCGGCCCAAGTTGACATCCGTCCCGAAAACTTTCAGGATTACTCCGAGTTAATCGGCCATTGATAAGTTAAAAAATCTGTCAGTGTTGGTGCTTCTTTTAATAACGGTCATAGGTATCGGTCCCCAGTTACGGGATGGATGGCCAATATCGACACCATTAAAACCACCCCTTGTTTACACTGGCGGTGCCAAGGCATTCGATTTTGACAACGATGGGATTAAAGAAGTAGTCGTCATCTCGGGTCACGATTCTCTGCCATCTCTCCTTCATGTGATAAGATTAGATGGAACATACTACACCGGCACCCCCGTCATCATTGCCGACTCACCTTTTGTAGCATTCCAGGGAGTATCAATAGGTAAACTGGATCCGTCGAGTCAGACTCGTCTGGTGTTTGGTAGTTATAATGCCGCATTTGGTGATGTACCCTCTGGCGAAATCTATGAATACACCCCTGAAGGTACCTTTGCATGGAACGAACCATATACCCTTTATAGTGCCTCACCCCTTTTGTTTCCTATGACTCTCCATGACCTCGACAATGATGGGAGTCTCGAAATCCTTTGCCATGTGAATGTAACCGTTTTGAGTGGAGACGGAGCGATCTGGGATAATTGGGAAACCTTACCTTACTCATCTTTGACCCGCTTGATTGCAGGGGATATAAACGCTGACAGCATATTAGAAATTATTACATCCTATAATTTAACACCTGACACTGTTACCATATCTGTGATCGACACGGGAGGGATACCCCTCCCAAACTGGCCTCAAAATTTAGGGTCTTCAACTGCTTATGTCTTCAGTCCAGTGATTGCAGACATCAACGGAGATAGTACTCCCGAAATCATCATTGCAGGTAGTTCCCCTGTTGGACCGGCAGATACTGCGGTCTTACATGTATTTGATCCAGACGGCACATATTTTCCTGGTTTCCCCCTTATTCTACCTGGAGAGGATTTCCATGCTCCCCCTGCAGTTGCTGATGTAGATTCTGACGGTAATCCAGAAATCGTTGTTGATGGAGTAAACCGAATCTTAATCATAAATTCAGATGCTTCTTATTCAACGATCCCCTCTGATCTTGTATTCATTGCTAACGAACCCGCCATTGTGGATGTTGACGGGGATGGGCAACTGGAAATCGTACGAGGAACAAACTACATGATGGATGGTTACGGTACCTGGCACGCTTACAAATCTGATGGGAGTGAACCAGAAGGGTGGCCAATCCATGTATCAGGGATTGCTATTGGGACTCCACTGATTGATGACCTGGATTCGGACGGCTTCCTTGAAATGGTCGTCCTCTCATATAGATTGTACAATCAAATCCCAGATACACTAGAAGATTCTCTGTTTATCTACATTTTTGACCTCCCCGCTCCCTTTGACTCTGCCCTGGTTCCCTGGGGTCAGTACGCCCATGACCTCTGGAACTCTGGGATCTATGGCTTCAATCCACCTGTCTCCGTTGCTGAAAAGGGGGCCATATCCACCCCTACAGGGGCGTATTCTCTGACATATACTCATGGAAGGCCTAGCCTCACTTTGACGGTGCCCCATCCCCAAAAGTTCAGCCTCTCCCTCTACGATCTTGCAGGTCGTTTGCTGTGGTCCGAGTCCCTTTCTCTTTCCCGCGGCACTTTCGTCCTTCCTCTCTATACACCTCCCGCGCGGGGCGTATATTTCCTCCAGGTCAATCACCAGGTCTTTAAACTCTGGGTCCCCTGATCTCCTTCCGGTTCCCCAGGGTGGAGGCTGGACTCGTCCCCACTGTTCATCTCCGCTTTTGAAGGATTTTAGGGTGGGCCTTATACTTACGCAGTTCCTCAGGGTTTCACCGCAGATGGCATCGGCAATGGGTTGGGTCAGGGGCAACCCTGAAAAACACCGACGATGACCTACAGGGTTTTAGATCACACAGGCGACATTGGGATCGAGGTGGAGTCCAAAACCCTCGATGGCCTCTTTCAAGAGGCGGGTCTCGCCATGTTCCAGGAGATGATCGAGAACTTCTCCGAGGTCCAACCACGGATCACCAAAACCCTCTCCCTCCAAGAGCATAGCCTTGAAGACCTCTTCCTCGGCTTCCTCTCCGAACTCCTCTTCTATTTTGACGCCGAAGGGTTCATCCCCCGTGAACTCTCTATCCGCGTTGACCCCAATCTCTCCATGCTCTCGGGAACGGCGAAAGGGGAGTACCTGGACCCCGAAAAACACCGGGTCCGCCTGGGGATCAAGGCCGTCACTTACCACATGCTCCAGATCGAAAAACGGGAAGACGGTTGGTACGCCCGAGTGATCTTTGACGTGTGAGATCATGGAACTCCGGGTCCAGTTCAGTTTTCGAGCCGAACATTCCGTCCGGATCCAGGGGATCCGAGAGGAAACCCATCGTCACCGGTTCCGCGGCGAGGTGATCCTCGAAGGGGAGCCCGATCCCGATATCGTGGTCGACTTTCTCAAAGTGGATCGGATCCTCAAAGAGCAGGTCGTCCAGCGATTCCACGGCAAAAATCTCAACGACTTCTTTGAGAATCCGACAGCGGAGCACATCGCCAAAGCCATCTTTGAGATTCTGTCTCCCCATCTCAACGGCCCCAATTATCGGTTGGTCGGAATCGTTTTGTGGGAATCCCCGAGATTTTCCGTTCTATATCGGCCATGAATCGAGTCACGGTACTTTGCCTCTTCTCCGGACCCTGGGAGGCTCCAAAAGAGAAGCCCATCCAGCAGATTTATTTTGTGGATCCGTCCCACCCTGAAGAACTCTTCCGGCTTCTCCGTGAGATCCCCCAGGACCTCCTCATCATCCAATCCCCTCAGGTGCGTCTGTTCCCTCATGCGCTCGTGAGGTTTACGGAAACCCCAGGGGCTTTGGTCTTTTCTGACTATGAGGAAGACGGGCACCACCGCGCATTGGTGGAAGACATCTGGGATATCACCGAGCGATTCAAATTGGGACCCGTCTTCCTGCTTCGTCGGAAGGCTCTGGAAGCGGTCGGTGGGGTCCGCCCATACCGGTACGCCTGGCTCTACGACGTACGCCTCCGTTTTCAGGAGCAGGACTTGCCTGTGGTCCATATCCCGGAACCCCTGTATCGCGTGACCCGGAAGGAAGATCCTCACCAGCGCTACACCTTTTCCGACAGTTTTGAGTACCTCTTTTACGGCAAAGCAGCAGAACGGGAATACGAACGGGTCTTTAAAGAGATGCTCCGACGGCGTGGGGCCCTGCTGGATGGGACCTACGATCCCCTTCCCGACCCTCAGACCTATCCGGTCACGGTCTCGGTCGTCATCCCGGTCCGCAACCGTCAGGACTTCATCGGAGAGGCCTTAGAAAGTGTGCTCCGTCAGACATTTCAAGACTTTGAGGTGGTGGTCGTCGATGCAGGTTCAACCGATCAAACCCCCGAGATCGTTCGGCAATTCCAGCGTAAAGACCCAAGGGTTCGATTGGTCACCAAGCCACCGGGCAACATCGCCGAGGCCATCAATGTAGGGATCCGGAATGCGCGTGGGAAGTACATCGCCCAACTCGATTCAGATGACTTCTACGAACCCGACACCCTGGAACACATGGTCCAGGCCATGGAACGAAACCCGGATGCGGGGCTGGCAATCTCCTATTATCGGATTGTAGATCCCCAGGGACGTCCGGTGCCCTTAGACCCGGTCACGCATCTGGAATTCGACCGGAACAACATCCTCCGGGTGGACGGGGCCGGGGCGCTCCGGTTCTTCCGCAAACGCGTTTTTGAGATTCTGGGTCCGTTTAGTGAACAGGCTTTTGGCGACTACGGCGAAGACTACGATATGGTCTTGCGGATTTCCGAGCATTTTCGGGTCATCCGGGTCCATAAGGTGCTCTACAACTACCGTCGTCACCCCGGGTCCACAGACGCCATGCGGGAATACCGTCTGAAGGCGCTCCAAAAGACTCGGATCCGGCTATTGGCGCTGGCCCGGCGCCAGATGTTGAACCGGACCCGCCAGATGGCTTCCGGTCTCCCGGCTCCATGAAAGTCATCATCGTCGGCACGGGGATTGCCGGGCTCTCCCTGGGCTATTTTCTGAAACAGGCGGGCGTGGAGGTGGTGTTCTTCGATCAGGCCAATCTCACCGGAGGGAGTTCTGCCAAAGCCGCAGGCCTTGTCACCCTCCAACTCCGGCGTCCCCTCGATATTCAGGCCGTCCGAGAGAGTCTCGCATTCTATCGGCTTGTCGAAGAGAAGTCCCAGGGGATCTTCCGTTATCGAAAGACCGGGCTGTTGTGGCTGGCGCGGTCGCCGGAAGCGGTAACTCTCCTCTATGAAGCCTATCGCGTCCAGCGCGACTTGGAAGTCCCCGTGGAGTATAAAGACGGCCCGGTTCCCGCGGCGCCCCCGGGGCTCCTTGGCATCCTGGGCTCCACCTATTGCCCCGCCGATGGCTATGTGAACCCCTATGCGGTCGGTTATGCCCTGTATACCTACTTCCGGCATACCGGAACCCCCGTTCGGCTTCTCGAAAAAGTAACGGGTCTCAAGACGCGGAACGGGCGAGTGACCGGTGTGATCGTCAACGGTCGGGAAAGCGTCGAGGCGGATCGGGTCGTCCTCTGTACCGGAGTCTGGACCGCGAAACGGCTGAAAGAATGGCTCAGCCTCCCATTGCCGTTGGTTCCGTATCGAGCCCAGGCTGCAAGCCTCCAGAGTTCTACCCTGGAAGGGCCCGCCCTGTATGACCTGGACACCGGCATCTATCTGGTCCCCGAACAAGCCGGCCAGTGGATCGTAGGCAATGGAACCCAACTCGTACCCCAGGACCCGGACGGCTACAAGGAAGGCCCGGACCCGGAATTTTATGACCATGTCTCCGAGACCTTATCCACATTCATGCCTATGGTCGCGACTGAGGCAAGGTTGGGCCATGGTTGGGCCGGTCTCCTCGCGGGCACCCCGGACCAATCCCCGCTCTTGGGGCCATATCCCGGGGTCGACGGGTTGGTGATTGCTGCGGGTTTTAACGGCTCTGGGATCATGCGTGCCCCTGGTATGATGCGATGGCTCTCAGAATGGATTATCTCCGAAAAGCCCCTCCCTCCACAGGTTCGGGTAGACCGATTCTCCGATTTGGCGATGACATTCCCCCTCCGTCCAGGGTTCCCCGCCACCCAAAAAACACCCCCTCCTGACGAATAAACTCCTGTCTGATTGGGGTAAATCGCTTACTGCAACTGGAACACTGTGATGGTCACTTGGACCGTTTGACCAGCGTTCACCTGGAGAGGGTCCGGTTGGCCATCTCCATCAACGTCGTACACGCCTGCAAAGTCCCCACTGCTCCAGACGCCATTGTTGTCATTATCTTTCCAGACATCCAGATAGTAGGTGCCAGGGGTGACATTGGTGAAGGTGAAGGTCACAGTGGTTCCGTTGCCTGTGACGTTAATCCGCTCCAGGTAGTTATCGTTGTACCAGTTGTCATAAGAGGTGTAGATCGAGGCGACCGCGCCTCCCAGATCGCCGGTCAGGCCTTGTGCCAGTGTCGCGGTTCCCTGGAT
>WFXO01000068.1 GCA_015490555.1 Caldifarciminota bacterium
GGTCTCCGTGCCGTGCGCGTCCAGTTCCCTTCTGTGGCCAAATTTTTCGGCCAGACCCTTTGACCTCTGCCCTCGTCTTCGCCTTGGCAGTACCCACCCGTCGATTCGCAAGGTACGCCCGTACGACTTCCCACAATACGTGGCGCTTTGGTTTGACCCCGAAGACCTCTTCTGGAAGATCGACTTCGCCAATTTTCTTTCCGTCTCTCGAGAATACCGGTGCTTTTAGCATCGCTTTCACCTCGCTCGTACGTACACAACCCGACCGTTCGGTCCCGGTACGGCACCCTTCACAATCAGGAGATTCTTTTCGGGAATGACTTTAAATACTTTGAGATTCCGGACCGTCACACGTTCCATGCCGTAATGGCCGGCCATCTTTTTCCCTTTCCAGACGCGCCCGGGGAACGTCGTCTGCCCGATGGACCCGGGACGGCGGTGGAACTTGGAGCCATGGCTTTTCGGGCCCCCAGAAAAGCCCCACCGTTTGATGACCCCCGTAAACCCTCGGCCCTTGGTATAGCCAGTTATGTCCACGGTCTGGACCCCTTCAAAAACCCGGACATCCAACTGCTGTCCCGGTTCGTAGCCGTTTAACTTGTCAACCCGGAACTCCCGGATGACACGGGCTGGATAGGTCTCCCGTTCGCCCAACACCTTTTTCAACTCCCCCAGGAGGGGCTTATTGAGTTTGCGGACGGGGACCTCTCCGTATCCCAGTTTCAAGGCCGTATAGCCGTCACGTTCTGGAGTCCGAAGTCCCAGAATGGTACAGGGTCCAACCTCCAAGACCGTGACGGGGGTCATATGCCCTTTCTCATCGGGCAACTGGGTCATGCCGATTTTCTTTCCGATCAGCCCGATCATAATGCCTTGATCTCCACCTCGACACCCGCCGGAAGATCCAACCGCGAGAGTTTATCGATGGTCTCTTGGGTAGGATTCCAGATTTCTAAGAGTCGCTTGTGGATCTTGAGTTCGAACTGTTCCTGAGACCGTTTATGCACGTGAGGGGACCGGATCACCGAGAAGAGGGTGCGCTTGGTCGGGAGGGGAATGGGGCCAGAAACCCTTGACCCGGTCCTCCTGGCGGTCAATGCGATCTTTTTCGCAGACCGGTCCAGAAGCTGCGGGTCAAAGGACTTGAGTTTAATCCGAATTCTGGCCTCCATTTAGTCCTCCACTTCGGTCACCACACCGGCACCGACAGTCCGGCCACCCTCTCGGATCGCGAACCGGAGTCCTTCCTCAATGGCGACCGGATAAATCAACTCAACTTCGAGGTTCACGTGGTCACCCGGAATCACCATTTCCCGGTCCGGCGGAAGTTTGATGGTCCCGGTCACGTCCGTGGTCCGGAAGTAGAACTGCGGCCGATACCCAGTGAAGAATGGGGTATGTCGCCCACCTTCCTCGGGCTTCAACACGTACACCTGAGCCTTGAACTTGGTGTGGGGCTTAATGGAACCGGGCTTCGCCACCACCATTCCGCGCTCCACATCTTCTTTCTTGACCCCACGGAGCAGGAGTCCGACATTGTCTCCCGGCAGCGCCTCATCGAGAATCTTCCGGAACATTTCGATCGAGGTCACCACCGTCTTGATCGGCTCATCCCGGAAGCCTACGACCTCTACCTCTTCACCCGGGGTCAGCCGACCACGCTCCACACGACCGGTCACCACGGTCCCACGACCGGTGATGGAGAAGATGTCCTCAATCGCCATCAAGAAGGGCTTATCCACCTCGCGTTTGGGCTCCGGTACGTAGTTATCAAGGGCATCGAGAAGTTCCTTAATGGGCTTAAACCATTCACAATCTGGGTCATCACCGCACTCTAAGGCCTTTAAGGCGGATCCTTTGATGACGGGGACTTCATCGCCAGGGAACTCGTACTCGTTCAGCAGGTCCCGGATCTCCATCTCGACGAGTTCCAGCAACTCGGGGTCATCCATCATATCGACTTTGTTGATGAAGACGATGATATACGGCACGTTCACCTGTCGGGCCAGCAAGACGTGCTCACGAGTCTGTGGCATCACGGAATCCGGAGCTGCGACTACCAAGATCGCACCGTCCATCTGGGCTGCGCCCGTGATCATGTTCTTAATGTAGTCTGCGTGTCCCGGGCAGTCGATGTGCGCATAGTGTCGCTTCTCGGTCTCATACTCGATGTGTGCCAGCTGAATTGTAATCCCACGTTGTTTCTCTTCCGGTGCCTTGTCGATCTGATCGAATGGGACATACTCTGCCAGTCCCTTCAGGGACAAATACTTCGTGATGGCAGAGGTCAGGGTAGACTTCCCATGGTCGACGTGCCCGATGGTTCCCACATTCAAGTGGGGCTTCTTTCTTTCAAATTTCTGCTTCGCCATTGCTCTTACCTCCGCTTTCTTTCTATTTCAAAGACAACATTTCTTTGAACTCTTTTTCAGGGAGCGGGGCGAATCGAGCAAGCCGCATCCACACAGTCCCGCGTCCCTGAGTCATGGACCTCAATGCTGTGATATAACCAAAAAGGTTCTTCAAAGGGACCAGGCCTTTGATCTTCTGATATCCCTGATCCAGCGCCTCGATCCCTACCAATTCCCCCCCTCGATGTCCCAAATCCGAAACGACGTTCCCGACATAATTCGCAGGAACCACAATTTCCACATCCATTACCGGTTCTAAGAGAACCGGTTTCGCCGACCGAAACGCTTCTCGGACAGCATTCAGAAATGCTACCCGCGTACCCATGGGAGTAGCGTTCTGTGTATCGACATCCAGAACTGCCAGATCCACATGAATCACCGGGTATCCCAAAAGGGGACCATAAGACAATACCTCTTCGGCTGCCGCTTTTAAGGCTTCCTCCAGTTCCTCCGGGAGACCTTCAGGAAGCGAGAGCCGGTACTCACCTTGGGAATAAGGAGAAACCCGAACCCGCACTTTTCCATGGTGAAGAGTGCCTGCAATCTCTCGATGGAAGGTTCCTTCTGTTTCAGCAGATGTGGTTACAGTTTCACGGTAGTTCACCTGAGGTTTCCCAATTTTCACCTCTACATTAAAATCTCGCTTGAGCCGGTCGACGATAATTTCCAGATGGAGTTCTCCCATCCCGGAGATGACCAGTTGGCCGGTTTCCGGATCTTCCCGAAACCGGAACGTAGGGTCTTCAAAATGCATATCCTGGAGTGCAGCCTTAAGTTTGTCTAAGTCGGCCATGGTCCTCGGTTCGATGACCAGATTGACCACGGGCTCAGGAAACTGCATCCCCTCATAAAGGATCGGGAAATCCGGATCACACAATGTATCTCCCGTCTTGGCATCCCGTATTCCTACCAATGCCACGATCTCCCCGGCGACTGCGTTGTTTCGAGTCTCCAGTTTCTTCGCATGAATTCGGTAAATTCTGTGAACTTTTGAGACGTTGTTTGTGACGGAATTTAGAACCTTTTGGCCTACTCGGATCTTTCCAGAATAGATCCGTGTGAAAAGAAGACGACCAATATGCTTATCCCACTGGACCTTAAAGATCACAGCGGAAAACGGTTCCTCTGGCGTCGGTTTCCGTTCAATGATTTCCTGGGTCCGCGGATCCACTCCCATGGGGTTAGGAACATCTAAGGGAGAGGGTAGATAGTCAACAATCGCATCTAAGAGTGGCTGAATCCCACGGTTTTTCAAAGCAGACCCCATGAGAACCGGGACCCAGACCCCTCGAAGTGTTCCCTCACGAATCACACGCTTGAGATGCTCCTCTGCTACATATCCCTGGTCACTGTACTCATCAATTACCGATTCATCGAGTTCTCCCAGGGTCATCACCAATTCTTCATACGCAGACCAAAACCCCTCGCCATCTGCTTCTTCGGTTCGATACTTTTCCCCTGTCAAATCCTGGTCCCAGATGATCTTTCGTCGGCCGACGAGATCGATTACACCCACAAAACTATCCTCAATGCCGATAGGGAGTTGAAGTCGTAGGGGTTTCACCTTAAACCGTTTCTGGATCTGGTTCATCACGCGTTCCGGGGAAGCCCCGACACGGTCCATTTTGTTAATGAAAGCGATGCGCGGGATCGCATACTGGTCTGCTTGTCTCCAAACCGTTTCGGACTGGGGTTCCACACCTCCCACGGCGCAAAAGATCACCACGAGGCCATCCAGAACTCGGAGGGACCGTTCCACTTCTGCGGTGAAATCTACATGGCCAGGGGTATCGATGATGTTGATGATGGCGTCACGCCATTGACAGAAGGTGGCGGCAGCGGTAATGGTAATCCCCCGCTCCTTCTCTTGAACCATCCAATCGGTGGTGGCTGTCCCCTCGTCGACCTCGCCGAGCCGATGGATCCTGCCCGTATAGTACAGGACCCGCTCGGTGGTCGTCGTCTTGCCCGCATCGATATGGGCGACGAACCCAATATTCCGTATTTTCTGTAAATCCAATTGCATCACTGTGCCACCACCTTCGTAACACTGCTTTTTGTTGTCTCCAGTGTTGTTGTTTTTTTCTTACCACCGGAAGTGTGCGAACACCCGGTTTGCACGGGCCATCGCGTGGGTATTTTCCTTGATCTTCACCGCCGCACCCGTGCCTTTGTAAGCATCAATCAGTTCATTGGCCAGGCGTTCGTAGGCCCGCCGTTCCGGCCGAGAACGCATGGCCCGAATGATCCATTTGATCGCAAGAGAAACCTGACGCTTCGGGCGAACTTCTACCGGGACCTGATAGGTCGCCCCACCGACACGGCGGGGACGGACCTCCATTTCAGGCTTCACATTCTCAATGGCTTTCTCAAAAACCTCCAGGCCCGAAAGTCCTGTCTTCTTTTCAATTTCTTCTAAAGCCTTGTAAAAGATCTTTTGCGCTAAACTCTTCTTGCCATCCCACATTAAGTTGTTGATGAACTTCGCCACCAAAACCGATCCATATCTTGGATCGGGAGGAATTTTCCGTTCCGGTGCTCTTCTTCGCCTCATTGCTTTACTCCCTGATTAGTCTTTTGGCTTCTTTGTCCCGTAAAGGGAACGAGAGTTCCGACGTCCTTCCACACCCGCCGCGTCGTATTTCCCTCGAATGATGTGATACTTCACGCCAGGTAGGTCTTTGACACGACCTCCCCGGACCAACACCACCGAGTGCTCCTGCAGATTGTGGCCCTCACCAGGAATATAGGCCACCACTTCACGGCCGTTAGACAGTCGGACCTTGGCCACTTTTCGAAGCGCAGAATTCGGCTTCTTGGGCGTGGTGGTGTATACACGGATACACACGCCCTTCTTCTGCGGGTTGCCTTCCAAAGCCGGCGCTTTCGACTTCTTCTTCTTCGGCTTTCTTCCGTATCGAATTAACTGATTAATCGTAGGCATACGTACCTCCCTTATTCAGGGCCAATTATGTTAAGGATTGCCCAATCCTTTGTCAACTGCGTTAAGATGCCGCTTTTGCAGCCTCTTCTTCGCTGAGTAACCGAATCTTCCGGTAGTCCTTGACCCCGGTCCCACTGGGGACCAAGGAGCCAATGATCACGTTCTCTTTGAGACCCAAGAGTTCGTCTGTTTTGCCTGCAATGGCTGCATGGGCCAGAATCTTGGTCGTTTCCTGGAACGAAGCAGCAGCAATGAAACTCTCGGTCTCCAAAGAAGCCCGTGTAATACCCACCAGGATGGGCTTGTACTTCGCGGGACTCCCACCCTTCATCACTGTTTCCCGGTTCACCTGCTCCACACGGTAGGCATCGACAATATCCCCTTGGACAAACTTCGTGGTTCCGGAATCGGTAATCTGCACCTTCCGCATCATCTGTCGGACAATGATCTCGATGTGTTTGTCATCAATCTTCACACCCGAGAGACGGTAGACCTCCTGAATCTGATCTAACAGGAATTCCTGCACGAACTCTTTCCCTTTGATCCGGAGGATATCGTGAGGGTCAATGGGTCCGGTGGTGATGGGTTCTCCAGCCTCAACCCACTCTCCATGGCTGACCAGAAGGTAGCGTCCGTATGGGATCTTATATTCTTTGGGTTCACCCGCTTCTGGAGTGATAATCACACGGAACACGCCCTTCTCAGGCGGTAAAACACTCACCATCCCAGAAACTTCAGCAACGATCGCCTTGTTCTTGGGCGTCCGCGCTTCAAAGAGTTGCTCTACTCGAGGCAGTCCACCCGTAATATCACGGGTTTTCCCGGCCTCTCGAGGCACCCGTGCGATGAGATCGCCGGGATAGACGCGATCCCCTTCATTCACAGCAAGTCGTGCATCGTGCACCAGGTAAACCGTCTCTTTGACCTCTTCTGTCTCGGGATCCAAGATCAGGACTTTCGGATAGTACCGTTTGAGCCGGTCCATCTCCACAACCCGTTCGACCTTCCCTTCTTCCACAGTCTCACGCAGCGTAATGCCTTCTACAAGCCCTTCAAACCGGATGATTCCTTCGGTATTGCTCAAAATCGGCAAGGAGTAAGGTTCCCATTCACAGAGAATGGTCCCAGCTTTGACTTTTTGTTTGTTTTTAACACGGATCAATGCACCATATGGGATGTTAAGTTCTCGAACCTGATTCCGCTTTTTGATACGAATTTTTCCACGTCGACTGACCGCGACCCGTCGGATGCCAGCTGGGGATTTTCCTTCAACCACTTCCAGATTTACAAACTCTACTGTGCCGTCAAATGGGGCTCGATGGAATGCCTCTTCTGCAATCCGTTCTGCTGCACCACCCGTATGGAATGTTCGAAGGGTTAACTGAGTCCCGGGCTCTCCGATGGATTGCGCAGCGATCACTCCCACCGCTTCGCCGAGTTCCACCATGCGTCCTGTCGCGAGATTCCGGCCATAACACTTGGCACATACGCCTCTGGGTGCCTCACAGCGTAAGACCGAACGAACATGCACAGCCTCAATGCCGGCTTCTTCGATTTCCTTGGCTTTTTCGTCACTGATTTCTTCCCCTTCCCGCACAATGATCTCCCCTGTCTCCGGATGCACAACATCTTCCAATGCGACACGACCGGAGATGCGTTCAGAAAGAGGTTCAATCACTGTTTCTCCTTCTTTCAGGGCAGTGATCCGGCGCCCGAGGATGGTTCCGCAGTCTTCCATGGTCACCACAACTTCCTGTGCAACATCCACCAGTCGACGGGTCAGGTGTCCCGCATCGGCGGTTTTCAACGCGGTATCCGAAAGTCCTTTCCGTGCCCCGTGCGTGGAGATGAAGTATTCGAGAACACTCAAGCCCTCTTTAAAGTTTGAAATGACTGGAGTTTCGATAAATTCTCCCACCACGTCCTTCGATTTGGTCGGACGAGCCATGAGTCCACGCATCCCCGCCAACTGTCGGACTTGGTCGACGTTCCCTCGTGCCCCAGAAGTCACCATCATGTAAATCGGATTGAAGCCGTGTCGGTCATTCCGCATGATCTCCATCATCCGTTCCTTCACCTGATCCGTCGCTCGGGTCCAGATATCCAGAATCTTCTGATATCGTTCCACCCGCGAGATCATTCCTTTCCGATAGGCCTTTTCCACTCTTTCTCGTTCTTTCAGTGCCTCTTTCACGATCTTAGGCTTCTCCGGAGGCACCAACATATCCTGGAGTCCGAAGGTGATCCCAGACACCGTCGCCATCCGGAATCCTAAGTCTTTCATTGCATCCAAGAATTCCGCCGTCGGTCCAGTCCCCAGTTTCTTAAAGATCTCCGCTACTAATTGCTGGATGGCCTTTTTGTCCATCTCTTTATTCACAAAGCCGATCTCCTTGGGGACGATCTCATTGAAGAGGATCCGGCCCATTGTGGTCTTCACCCTTTGGCCGTCAATCACGACCTCGATTTTCGCCTTCAAATCGATATAGCCGTTTTCGTAAGCGAGGCGTGCTTCCTCAATCGACGCAAACTTCCGGCCCTCTCCCTTGGCTCCCGGCATAATCTTCGTCAGATAGTTTAGACCGATGACCATATCCTGGGAGGCAGAAGCAAGGGGCTTTCCATGCGCGGGAGACATGATGTTACGAGGCGCAAGCATGAGCATGATGGATTCCAATTGGGCTTCAGGAGAGAGGGGCACAAAGACCGCCATCTGGTCACCGTCAAAGTCTGCATTGTACGCGTTACAGACCAGCGGATGGAGCTTAATGGCCTTCCCTTCAATGAGGACGGGCTCAAAGGCTTGGATCGAAGGACGGTGGAGGGTGGGCGCTCGGTTCAAAAGGACCGGATGGTTTCGGACAACATCCTCCAATAGTTCCCACATGGCTGGGTGTCGGGCTTGCACCAATTCCCGAGCGGATTTCAGGGACTCCGCCAGACCCGATTGCTCCAACCTGTACTCGACCATCGACTTGAATAGTTCGACGGCCATCTCTTTGGGCAACCCGACCTGGTGCAATTTCAACTCTGGCCCGACCACAATTACGGACCGACCGGAATAGTCCACCCGTTTCCCCAGCAGGTTTCGTCTCAGCAAGCCCTTCTTGCCACGAAGTACATCTGAAAGCGAGTTCAGTTTTCGGCCGCCGCGGCCGGAAATGGGGCGTCGCCGTCGAGAGTTATCTAAGAGGGCATCCACAGCCTCTTGAAGCATCCGCTTCTCGTTCCGGAGAATGATCTCTGGAGCGTTGAGTTCAAGCATGTTCTTGAGACGGTTGTTCCGGGTAATCACCCGCCGATACAGATCGTTAATATCGGAGGTTGCGAATCGTCCACCACCCAGGGGAACGAGAGGTCGGAGATCAGGAGGAATTACCGGCAATACGGTCAGAATCATCCACTCTGGACGATTATTGGAATTCAAAAAGGCTTCCACTACTCGGAGTCTCTTGAGGAGTCGACTTCGTTTAAGGAGGGATTTCTCGGTCTCGATCAAGGTCCGTAAAGTCACGGAAAGTTCTTCGATATCGAGTTCTGCGAGGAGTTTCTGAATAGGGGCCGCCCCCATCTCGGCAATGAAGTCATCACCGTATTCTTCTCGGTAGTGCTGGTATTCCGCTTCCGTCAGTACCTGCCCTTTTTCAAGGTCAGTATCTCCGGGGTCGACAACGATATAGGAATCGTAATAGAGGATGGATTCGAGTTCTTTGATGGAGAGGTCCAGGAGCATGCCAATGATGGAGGGCGGGACTTTATAGTACCAGATGTGAGCCACGGGGACCGCCAACTCAATATGGCCCATCCGTTCCCGTCTGACATCCGACCGGGTGACTTCGACGCCGCACTTATCACAGATGATCCCGCGATGGCGGTACCCCTTGTAGCGGCCACAAGAACATTCGTAGTCCTTCACAGGACCGAAGATGCGCTCACAAAAGAGCCCGTCCCGTTCAGGCTTTTGGGTTCGGTAATTGATCGTTTCGGCCCGTTTTACCTCACCCCGCGACCATGACCGGATCGCCTCGGGTGAGGCCAGTTTGATTCTTAAGGCCTTTAAATCTTTGGGGTTAATATCCATTACTTCACCCCCGTAGGTTTTTCATCTTTCTTTTCGGTGATGATTTCAATGTCCAGCCCCAACCCTCGAAGGGTATGCAGAAGCACACTGAAGGATGCAGGCAACCCGGGCTCGGGTGGCTCTTCTCCTTTCCGTAACGCTTGATACAGACGGTTCCGGCCCTGGATGTCGTCAGACTTCACGGTCAGCATCTCCTGTAGCGTGTAGGCGGCACCGTGTGCTTCTAAGGCCCAGACTTCCATCTCACCAAAACGCTGCCCACCGAAATGGCTCTTTCCACCGACCGGCTGCTGGGTAATGAGGGAGTAAGGACCAACGGACCGCGCATGGACCTTGTCTTCGACCATGTGGATGAGTTTCAGCATGTAGATGTACCCAACAGTCACAGGGAAGTCGAAATACTCACCCGTTAACCCATCCCGGAGTCGGGCTTTTCCTTCGGGATTGAGGCCAGCACTTTCCAACTCTTTCCGGATGTAATCGATGCTAAATCCCTGGAATGCAGGGCAGGCATAGTACACACCTTTCTCTTTCCCTGCCCATCCCAAAATCGTCTCTAAGATCTGACCCACATTCATTCGGGAAGGCACCCCCAAGGGGTTGAGAACAATGTCTACCGGCGTGCCATCCTCGAGGAACGGCATATCCTCGACAGGAGCGATTTTTGCCACCACCCCTTTGTTCCCGTGCCGACCTGCCAGTTTGTCTCCCACCTGGAGTTTTCTTTTCTGCGCCACGTAAACTTTGATCAACTTGAGGACGCCCGGAGGGAGATCGTCACCCCGCCGAATGCGTTCCATCTCTTTATCAAACCGCTCCTGGATATTCTTTAAGGACTCGCGGGCCAGTTCGATGAGTTCTCGAACTTTCCGTTCTCTGTCCTTGTTTTTGAGGAATCCTTCGGGGAGGTCCAGGGTCAGGAAATCCAAGGACCGGATCAACTCAGGTGTAAATCGCTCCCCTTCTCGGACTACCACTTCTCCGTTGTGCTGGATATCCTTCGCGGCTCGGACACGCCCAAGGAGAGAGATCAACCGGTTGGTCAGTCCTTCTTTGACCTGCCGCTTGGCGGCAGCGGTCTCTTTCCGGATACGCTCTTCGCGTTCCCGCATGACCTTGGTAAACAAGGGATCCCGTTCTCCGGCTTTCGGCTTCCGAGACAACACGATCACATCCACTACCACACCTTCAACCCCAGGAGGGACTCGCTTAGAAGTATCGCGTACATCCTTTGCTTTCTCAGAGAAGATCGCGTAGATGAGTTTTTCTTCAGGCAACAACTCCCGCTCACCCTTCGGCGAGATTTTCCCAACGAGAATGTCTTCCGGTTTGACTTTCGCCCCAATGCGAATAATCCCAAATTCGTCCAGGTTCTTAAGTTTCTCTTCCTTGACGTTCGGAAGATCCCGGGTCACCTCTTCCGGCCCGAGTTTTGTTTCTCGGACCTCAACCTCGTACTCTTCGATATGGATGGAGGTATAAATGTCCTCTTTGACCACGCGTTCCGAAATGACGATCGCGTCCTCGAAGTTGTATCCGTAATATGGGAGGAAAGCGACCAGGAGGTTGCGGCCTAAAGCCAAATCACCGTGATACGTAGCAGGACCATCCGCAATCACCTCACCCTTTTCAACTCGATCTCCTGGTTTGACCAAGGGCTTCTGGTTGATACAGGTATCTTGATTGGACCGTACGTATTTTTTCAGCACATACCGGTCAATCCGACCCTGGAACGGATCTTCTCCCCCGTCTTCTTCATCGGCTTCAATTACTATGTGATTTGCGTCCACCTCAATCACCGTACCACTTCGTTTTGCAATGACCGTCGCACCTGAATCTCGCGCGATTTTGCTTTCCATCCCCGTTCCGACAATCGGGGGCTCAGGCTGAAGCAAAGGCACCGCCTGGCGTTGCATGTTGGACCCCATCAATGCACGGTTTGCGTCGTCGTGTTCAATGAAGGGGATCAAAGAGGCAGAAGGAGAAAGGACCTGCCGCGGGGAGACGTCGATAAAGTCTACCTCGTGGGGTTTGACCATGGGGTATCCACCCCGATAGCGAACCCAGACATTCTCGTCGAGGATTTTCCCGGTCTTCGGATCAATCCGTGTGTCTGCAGAGGCAATGCGATACTTTTCCTCTTCGTGTGGGGGCATCTCGACGATTTCATCCGTAACACGTCCCCGCTTCACTCGGCGGAGGGGTGTACGAATAAAGCCCAGATCGTCGATCCGGGCGTAGGTGGTCAATGACGTAATGAGACCAATATTCTGACCTTCTGGGGTTTCGATCGGACAAAGTCGTCCGTAGTGGGAGGGATGAACGTCTCGAACTTCAAAGCTGGCCGTTTCCCGCGTCAAGCCGCCTTTCCCTAACGCAGAAAGACGTCGTTTATGGGTCAGTTCGGCTAAGGGGTTCGTTTGATCCAAGAACTGGGAAAGACGATCCCCGGTAAAGAAAGCCAAAATGGACGCGGTCACCAGTCTGGGGTTGGTCAGTTTCTTTGGCGTTAACGTGGAATCACGCTCTAAGAGCATTCGCTCCTTGATCACCCGTGAAAGCCGTTGGATGGCAATCCGGAACTGCTCTGTCAGGAGTTCACCAACACGCCGAACCCGGCGGTTCGCCAGGTCATCCACATCGTCTTCCCGCTCATCTCCCACATAGAGTTTCAGGAGTCTTCGGACGATGGAAAGGATGTCTTCAATGTCCAGAGTGACTTTTTCTGGATCGATCCGCTGATTCAGGCGTGCGTTGAGTTTGAACCGTCCCACTTTCCCAAGATAAAATCGGGTCCTGGAGAAGAAGAAGTTCCAGACGTATTCGCGGGCCTCTTCCAAACTCTTCGGAGGTGTGTATCGGAGAGTCCGGTAAAGGTTCCCGATGGCGCTTTCTTCGTCTTTAATACGATCCAGTTTCAGGGTGGCCAATAATACGTCTATACCGGGTGCGTCTTTTGAGAGGACCCGGACTTTCCGGACTTTTTCTTCTTTCAAGTAGGCCAGGGCATCCTCAGTTAAGAGGGTGGCAGCCGGAAGATAAATCTCTCCGGTCTTCGGGTTGACAACGTCTTCCACGACGTAGTACTGGTCGGGCTCGAGTTTACTGACCGTACGGGTCTCGATGAGACTGATATAAACCTCATGAATTTCTTTTTCTCGTAATTTCTTCAGGTCTTCTTCGGTCAGGACATGCCCAGATCGGAAAAGTTTCTTGCCGCTTTTGGTATAAAGGTCTCGAGTGATTGGCGTCCCCGGTTGCACCGTTTCGATGGAAACAGGCCATTCTGAATACAGGGTTTGAATGACCTGGGAAATGGTCATCCCTGCGAGGGCCTTGAGAAGGCGAGTAATGGGGATTCGCCGTCGTTTGGAGATCGTAACCCCCAGGACCTTTTGGCCGTCAATGGTGAAATGAATCCACGGACCACGATAAGGAACCAACAGGGCACTGTAGCCATGGGAGTCTCCGCGTCCGCTCTTTTCCAGGTAAACCCCAGGAGAACGATGTAACTGGTTGACCACCACCCGTTCCGTTCCGTTGATAATGAAGGTCCCGTTGGGGGTCATGTACATGAGGTCACAGAGATAAACCTCCTGCTTGATGTCATGTTCAGGAATCTTTTGATTGGTCTCAGGATCGTATTGTTCTAAGACCAAGGTGACCCAGAGGGGGACGGAATAGGTCAAGTTTTTCCGCTTGGCCTCTTCAACGGTCAGTTTGGGGGCACCCACCCGGTATTTAACGAATTGGAGTTTATACCGGCCATGGATGTCCTCAATGGGGAAGAGTTCTTTGAAGACCCCTTGGAGCCCCTCGTCCTTCCGTTTTTCCGGCGGGACATCCGCCTGGAGAAATTCGCGGAAGGACTCCATCTGGACCACCAGCAAATGGGGAATGGGCTGTACTTCCCCTTGATAACCAATACGTTCGATTTTTCGGGAATTAATTTTCCTCACCTCCCTTGGCTCACCTTACTTCAGGGTCACCTTTGCCCCTTGAGCCTCCAGGGCCTCTTTGATCTTCTCGGCCTCTTCCTTATCGACGCCCTCCTTCACCGGTTTCGGAAGGTTATCAATCAGAGCCTTGGCTTCTTTCAGACCTAAGCCGGTGATGGCACGGACTTCTTTCAAGACCTTAATCTTCTTGTCATCCGGCACGCTCTCGAGGATCACGTCAAACGTGCTCTTTTCTTCTTCAGCAGCTTCTTGGGCACCTGCGCCCGGCGCAGCGACCGGTGCACCTGCGACAGCCATTGGAACCGCTCCCGTGACTCCAAACTTCTCCTTGAGCGCCTCCACGAGTTCCGACAGTTCGAGGACCGTCAGTGACTCAATCGCAGTCAGAATTTCTTGGACACCTAATTTCTCCGACATTTTAACCTTCCTCCTTTCTTTTCTCTCGAATTTCTTCCAAGACGGCCACCAGGCCGTTCAAAAGATTTTGTAACACACCTACAAGCTCCATAAGGGGAGATTGCAAAACACCCACCAAAATCGCTCTGGATTCCTGAAGCGAAGGGAGTTTTGCAATTTTCGCTAAATCCTTTGCTTCGTAAATCTGTGAGCCGATTTTCCCAACCTTTAACTTCCCCTTCCCCACCTCCTTCTGGAACTCTACCACGTACTTCAGGGTTTCAACAATGTCTTTCCGAGACACAATGATCGCATTGGGACCCACCAGATAATCCACCAGATCTTGATATTCAGTGTCACGCAACGCAATACGAGCCAAAGTATTCTTCACGACCCGGATACGGTCTCCCCGTTTCTTTAATTCGGAACGAAATTCCGTAACCTCTTGGACATTCAAGCCCGTCAAATCCGCCAAAATCACCCCTTGGGCACCGGAAACCAATTCCCGAATTATTTTGACTTGCTCGACTTTCTCAGGGCGCACCTTCGCGGGCATGTCTTAGATCCTCCTCTCTTGTATCTGGCGCATCAAATCATGCACATCTACTTTCACACTGGGCCCCATCGTAGGGGAAAGGTAAACCGATTGGATATACGTGCCCTTCTGGGTCTCCGGCCGTTGATTGAGAACTTCCTCAATGAACGTCAACAGGTTTTCTTTCAAATGCTCCGCAGGGAACGAGACTTTTCCGATCGGAACGTGGAGATTCCCGGTCTTATCGACTTTGAACTCGACGCGTCCTTTCTTGAGTTCTCGAACGACCCGTCCCACCTCTTTGGTCACTGTTCCTGTTTTCGGAGACGGCATCAGGCCGCGGGGCCCCAAAATACGGCCTAACTTTGAAACCTCAGGCATCGCATCAGGGGTTGCAACGACCGCATCAAAGTCCAGCCACCCAGATTTAATCTTTTCTAAGAGATCCTGGAAGCCTACGTAATCCGCTCCAGCCTCTTTTGCTTCTTGCTCTTCATCCCCACGTGTGATCACCAAAACTTTGATGGTTTTTCCTGTTCCATAGGGGAGGACCACTGCACCTCGGACCATCTGGTCTGCTTTCCGGGGATCCACGCCCAACTTCACGGCAGCCTCAACGGTCTCATCGAATTTCGCTGAAGCCAAAGATTTCACAAGTTCTACCGCTTCATCGACGGGATAAGCCCGCTGGGGATCAACCTTCTCCAAGAGCGCCGTATATCGTTTCCCACGTTTTGCCATGATTTACTCCTCCACCACCTGAATGCCCATGCTTCGAGCCGTCCCTTCAATCATGCGCATCGCCGCCTCGATATCATCAGTATTCAAATCGGGCATCTTCAATTCGGCAATTTCACGAATCTGGGCCTTGGTGACAGTCCCTACTTTCACTTTATTGGGCTCTCCAGACCCCTTTGCTAACCCGGCAGCCCGTTTCAATAAGATCGAAGCCGGTGGGGTTTTCAGGACAAAACTGAACGAACGGTCTTTATAAACCGTAATGACAACGGGAATAATGAGTCCCGCCTTGTCCTTTGTTGCTTCATTAAACTGCCGGCAAAAGTCCATAATGTTGATCCCGTGCTGCCCCAATGCGGGTCCCACGGGAGGCGCTGGTGTCGCTTGACCCGCCGGAATTTGCAGTTTGATCGTTGTAATCACCTCTTTCTTGGGTGGCATGGGTGCCTCCTTGTTCTACTGTCTTTCGACTTGAAGGAAATTCAAAATGACGGGGGTACTCCGTCCGAAAATGTTGACTTTGACCTTCAATTGACCTCTTTCAGGGTAGACTTCTTCAACCTCCCCCACAAACTCAGCAAAGGCCCCATCGACAATTTTGACTTTCTCTCCCTTCAAGAACGGAACCTCTTTTTCTTTCTTTTCCCGCTCCCGCTCCACAGTCTCTAAAATTCGCTGCACTTCCTCGTCCGAAAGGGTGATCATGGTATTCTTCGCGATGAGGGCACGGAGAGACCCCGTGGCCGTCAGTTTCTCTATCACTTCCGGATCCGGTTCCATCTCCACCAGGATATACCCCTTAAAAATTGGCTTTTCCTGGATTACGCGTTTCCCGCCTTTCACCTTGGGGATGGTCTGCATAGGGACCAGGATCCGCCCCACCTTTTCTTTCAGGTGTTGCTCCTCGATGATCTGTTCCAAGAGTCGTTTGACCTTCGCTTCCCTCCCGGATAGGGTCCAAAAGACAAACCACTTCTTTGTCCGCCCAGACTCCGTCTGTTGCGGCTCTTTTTTGGAACTCTTGGATGCTTTCTCTTTTGTGACCATGTTTTATCTCGTCATGAAAAAGCCCAGAATTTTTGTAACCAAGAAGTCGATGATCCCCATGTACACCACCAGAACCAACGAGAGCAAAATGACAACAAGGGTCCCTCCGATCACTGCTTCACGTGTTGGCCAAGTGACACGATTTAACTCTGCCCGTGCTTCCCGTACGAAGTTCCAGAACTCTTGAATTTTTTGGGAGAGGGAGCCTGCCATGGATTACTTCACCTCCCGGTGAACGGTGTGTTTCCGACAATATGGACAGTATTTCCGCAACTGAAGCCGTTGACCTCGTTTGTCACGGTTTTTGGTCGTCGTATAGTTTCTTCGCTTACACTCTGAACATGCCAAATGAATAATGATTCTCATTTCTGTCCTCCCTCTCACGTCGGACCCTGCGGGCCCCGACGGTGTTACTCAACCTACTAAAAAAACAGGCCTGGAGGGACTCGAACCCCCAACCGCCGGATTTGGAATCCGGTGCTCTAGCCAATTGAGCTACAGGCCTTCGTATGGGAGCGTTTTATTTTATTCTCCCGATGCAGCCGTGTCAACATCCAAAAATTCCCTATACAAAAACGCCCCCGACACGACTCGAACGTGTGACCTGCGGTTTAGGAAACCGCCGCTCTATCCACCTGAGCTACGGGGGCGTGCGTGTAGGTATCAATATTTTATAGACACCCCACAGGCCCCACAATTCACATCGAATTCGAAGAAGGGGGCTGTGAGTCCTCCCCATGGGTCTTTTGCCTCAGCGCCCGAAGGATTGCGTCCTCCAGTTCTGCGATCTGGGCCGCAATGGAAGCCCGTAAGTCCTCGATTTCGGTGATTCCCTTCTCAAACAGTTGAGCCTGAAGTTTTTCCTTCTCTCGTTGTGCTTTTTCCAAAAACCACGTTGCTGCAAGGGCGAGAAAGACCAAAAACAAAAGGGACGTGAGAAACAAAATGAGGAGGAGCGGGAGAGTCATTCGAACCCCGAAAAACCGGATCGGAAAGGAGGCCACCGCCCATTCGGGATTCAAAAGGAAAAACATCGTCCCCAAAATCCCATATAGTCCGACAAGACCCCATAAGATTCGCATTCTCAAGCCTCCTTAGAATTCTTTTAAGGCGATCATGCCTCCCACGATCGCCGACAAATAAAAGGTAAAGAACCGCCAAAGGATCACAAAGATGCCCAGCAGATATTTCGGTGCAACCAGGGAAAACAGTGCGAGTCCCCCCATCTCCGCGATCCCACCGGCGCCAGGGGTGGGGACAAAAAGAAGTAATGCCATCAGAACGGCTTGGAGCGCCATGGTCAGCCCGATATGGACCTCCGGAGTGCCGAGAGCCATCAAGACGGCGGGGGCGAGAAAGAGATAAATGGCCAAGGCGAAAATGGAAACCCCCAAAACCAGGGTCAAGAGCCGTTTGGCATGCTGATGTCGACGAATTTGTCCAAAACTTAAGCGGAACTCTTCAACTTCCGCTAAGAGAAGATCCACAAGAGAGGCGATACGCTTAGATAAACGCGGCCGAATTTTCTCCACCAATGCCTCCGTACGGTCTGGCTTCAAAAAGGCAAGGAAGATGAGGAATCCTAAACCAATTAAAACGATGACCAGGTAGTTCAAGAGTAACTGGATGATGCCCCGCCGAGCAATTTGAGAAAACGCCAAAATGAAAATGGGAGCGAGAATGTAGATGGGCGCATAAATCAGAATCCCCCGAAGAGACAAATAGGCCATTGCCCGACCCGGACTGATCCGATCCTTTTTGAGGAGTAGGACCTGAAAAGGGAAACCGCCCGTTTGGAACGGGGTGACGGCCGCAAAGAAGTATCCGACCAGATTCACTTCCACAGCCCGTCGGAGAGAGATGGGAGTTTCTCCTGCCTTGGTTAAGAGGGAGAGTCGGAGTCCATCCAAAACGATAAAAATGGCCCATAAAAAGAAAAGCGCAAAAATCGAAAGGGGACGAAGTTGGGTTAAGGCTCGAAAGGTCTCCCGTTCCACGGTGAAAAGCAAAATGACAAAAAGGGTGACCACCACGAGTGTCACCGAAATGCGAATGCCGCGTTGGATGGATTTTCTCAGTGGAATGTCCATGGGGCTGGATTTTACACCCTCCAGGAGAAGAGAAACAACAGTGAAACCCGGCTTGACAAAGAAGAGAACCTCCATCAGGATAAAGGTATCATGGTGGTCAAAACCTTAGGGGAATGGCTGGACCGGCTCACTCGTGAGGGGGAACTGTATGAACAGCTCCCTCAAAAAAAGGTCCGGTGTTATGCCTGCGCCCATCGATGTGTGATTCCCAATGGAAAACGAGGAATTTGTCAAGTTCGATTCAACCGGGATGGGGTCCTTTACGTCCCTTGGGGATACGTTGCCGGACTCCAGGTAGACCCGATTGAGAAAAAGCCCTTCTTCCACGTGCTCCCTGGAACGGAGGTCTTAACTTTTGGGATGTTGGGTTGCGATTTCCACTGCCCGTATTGTCAGAATTGGATCACTTCCCAAGCACTCCGGGATCCCGTTGCAGGCGTGGCCCCTCAAGAGATCTCCGATGAGGAAATCATCCGGCTGGCTCAACGATACCATGTCTCAAGTATCGCCAGTTCCTACAATGAGCCCCTGATTACGGCCGAATGGTCTCATGCAATTTTCCAAGAAGCAAAAAAACTCGGTATGAAGACGCTTTTTGTGTCAAACGGCAATGCAACGCGTGAGATCTTGGAATATCTCCGTCCAGTTCTTGATGGCTTCAAGGTCGATCTTAAAACCTTTAACGATCGGAATTATCGACGGCTGGGAGGGGTTCTACAAAATGTGCTCCAGTCGATCGAAATGGCTTACGAAATGGGGTTTTGGGTTGAAGTCGTGACCTTGGTCGTTCCTGGGTTTAACGATTCGGAGTCGGAGTTGAGGGACATCGCCAGGTTCATTGCATCCGTATCGAAGGACATCCCCTGGCATGTCACCGCATTCCATCCGGATTACCAGATGCAGGACCCTCCTCCGACTCCTGCGGAAACGTTGCTACGCGCTGCGGACATTGGTAAAGAGGAGGGACTCCATTTTGTCTACGCAGGGAATCTCCCTGGCCGCGTCGGGACGTGGGAAAATACCTACTGCCCCAACTGCGGGTCTTTGTTGGTGGAACGATGGGCGTTTACCGTCATTCAGCGTCGCATCACTGCTGAAGGTCGATGCCCTGACTGCGGCACAAAGATTCCTGGAATCTGGCACTGAAATCAAACTTTTGACGACATCAAGAGGAGGGATCTATGATGTCTCACAGGTTCATGATCTTGCTTTGGATCCTTGGGGGGATCCCTATCTTCGCACAGGAGGCAAGCCAGACATGGCTTACCTTAGGACAACGTGACCCTCTGTTGAACATTTTTACCTATGACCCCGGTGCCCTGAGTCTTTCGGAAGGCCAAGGGATTGTAGGAAGTTATCTCAACCCAGCAGCCCTGACCCAGGCTCCGGGACCCATTTCGGGATTTATTGGATTCTCATTGCCCCGACACTACACAAAGTCTGCAACCTTTACCATCATCGACGCTGGGGACTACCCCTATCTGGAACAAGACTTGGATATGCAGGTCAATGTAGATTACGAAGACCAAGGCGGTATTGACTTGGTAGGAGGATCTGCAATCTTCCGAGGCTGGCGTTTCGGAATCGGACTCTTCCCGGATACCCGTACAACCATCCAAGCCCAAGGCTTAAGTGACCTCGAACAAAGTCTCTCTTTTGATAGTATCCCCACACAACTGATCGTTGGGCAAGATTCCCTTCATGTCACGTGGAGCGTTACAGGGTGGGGGAAAGTATTCCTCGAAACCGACGGTACCATCAACATCAAACGTCGCCCGATTTACTTCCGAGTCGCGAAGAATTTGGGCATCTTCTCCGTGGGATTTGGCTACGATCTCGAGGTATTCCAACAAAGCGCCAACCTGCATCTCCAGGCCTATGGTGCTTTGGACTCCATCCACGCTGTGGTGAATGATGCCATTGATCTCGGGACCGGGAACCCCATTACCGTCGTTACTCAACTCAACACCCACTTACAAGATACCTTACTGAAACTCGCTCTTACAGGGAGCGGAACGAGCATCCGGCAAGGTTTTGGAGTGGGGTTCCAAGCCCGCCTCGGGATTTTGAGTTTTGGGCTCGTGGGGCGAGTATGGACCCCCTTTCATCTTGGAGACCCACATCTCCATGGCGAAACCATCCTTGCCACAGGAATTCCCGACTCCGTCATCTATCCCCCAGATCCCGAATATCGAAACGATACTCTCTTCCTCATAGGAGACCTGGGTTTTGGCGACCTAATCAAAGATACCCTCGATATGTTCAAACATGGAACGGTCATCGAGATTCCTACCACGTATGGTGTGGGATTGGGGCTTACCGTAGGTGTTTTGCATATCTCGGGATCAGCTGAACTTGCCCCGACCTCTCGTCTTTCCTATGGCCGATGGTGGCTCGGGGCTGGCATGGTCTTCCCGGTCCCAATGGGTCAAATTACAGCCTCCTTTGGACAATCCACGGAATTTCTGCTGGATGGAAAGGGAAATTTCATTCCCCTGCATGTGAATGGAATTTTCGGGCTCGGGACTTCCATCCTCCTTCCTGGTCGTGCGTGGCTCGGCATCGGTCTCAGAGTCAATCTCTTGGGAACGGGCCTCACAGGGTTTAACATTAAAACCCTGACATTTGAAAAGCCGGATTTGAAAAATTCTTGGGCATTGAGTCTGGGTCTCCGAAAAACCATAGGAGGTTGATATGAAAAGACTCGGCATTGCACTGGTCCTAAGTGGCGTAATTTGGGTTGCATGCAATCAACAGATCACCATTCCCTTCGAGTACAGTTTTACCGTGTCTCTTTCCGACATCCACATGACCTCTCAACAAACCGCGTTGCTACAAACCCAAACGTCTTTTTACAAACGGGTCATTGATGTCGGTCAGTACTGGTCTCTTTATAACCAACTTCAAAACTTTATCCAAAATGTGACGCTCGATTCGGCTCGAGTTCGCATCATCAATGCCAGTCCGGATTCTGCCAAATTGTGGGCGTTTGTTTCCGCAGACACCTCCCTGGATATGAATACCGTGGGGCAAGCCGATTCATTAGCCCACTTTGAGATTGGTCCCAATGACACTGTCACGATCTCTGGTACCGAATACCTCAATTACTTCTATGCCTCTGGCATTCAAACATTGGTCAATGATCTCATCCCCAGTGGGCTCTTTGCGGCATATTTGCTGGCCGAGGCTGGTGATAGTCTGGATCTCTTCGTGGATTCCTTGACCCTCTTCATCACCGTCAGTGGTGAGCAGTAAGGCCCGGGTCGGTCTCCTTTTCTCCTTTTTGGTGTGGGCCGGGTGTGCGAAACCTCCTCCATCCGGAGGGACAGAAGGGGACGTCAACGCCCTCATCCAAAAGGGATGGGCCTCTTTTGAGCAGTCCTTGTATGACTCGGCCTATCTTTACTTTTTCGAAGCCACGTCAATAGATCCACAGTCCAGTGAGGCATGGACAGGCTTAGGGTGGTCGGCCCTGGTTCTTTATGACCTCGCTTTAGCACACGATGCCTTTGTCGAAGCCACCACACTGACGCCAGACTCGTTGGCACCCTGGGCCGGCCTCGCCATCGGTGATTCGGATCCGCTTCCAGACCCTAATATCTACCGGATCTCGATAGACTCGGTCCTTGCCCTGAGTATCTACGCAGCGAACCGTGTTTTACAACAAAACCCCAATTACCAATTTTCCCATGACCCTCGTGTCACGGCCACCCTTCTGCAACTGGTCAAGGCCCGTGCTCTTTGTGCTGCTCACCGGTTCTACGAGGCCCTGCAGACCGTTCAGGCATTGGATCCGAATTTTGATGTGGATGTTTCCACGCCCGAAGGCCGGAGTCAACTCATTGCATATATTGCCGGTTTGATCAGCCAGATCACCGGAGGCTGGTTCTGATGTACGTTGTGGACTTCCACCTCCACTCCAAATACTCGAGGGCGACATCCAAAGACATGGAACCCCGAACCCTGAGCCAGGTGGCCAAATGGAAAGGCGTCCACATGCTGGGGACAGGGGATATCCTCCATCCAGCCTATCGCCGTGAAGTCCAAGGTCTCCTGAAGGAAAAGGGGGAAGGGGTCTACACCCTCGATGGTGTGGACTTTCTCTTGACGGTCGAGACGTCCCATGTCTATTCGCAGGACGGCCGCCTCCGGAAGATCCACATCGTTTGGATCTTTCCGGATTTTCAAACCGTGGAACGGGCAGCCAGAGCCCTTGAAATGTACGGGAAATTGGATGCAGACGGCAGGCCCACTTTCGGACTCTCAGTCATAGAAATGACAGAACTCATGATGGCGGTCAATGAAGACATCATGATCATTCCTGCCCATGTCTGGACGCCGTGGTTTTCTCTGTTTGGTTCCAACTCGGGCTTCGATTCTGTGGAAGAAGCCTTTGGTCCTTTCACGGGTCGGGTGCTGGCTTTAGAAACCGGGCTCTCTTCCGATCCCCCGATGAACTGGCGCGTTTCCAGCCTCGATTCTTTCGCCTTGGTCTCGAACTCCGATGCCCACTCCCCGGATCGCATCGGACGTGAGGCCAATGTGTTTCGGGAACCTGTCACGTTTTACAGCCTTCGGGAGATCCTTCAAACAAAGGATCGTTCTCGTTTCCTCTTCACCATCGAGTTCTACCCGGAAGAGAGGAAATACCACTATGACGGCCACCGTTCTTGTGGCATCCGATTCCACCCCAAGGAGACTCGAAAAACCCATGGGATCTGCCCGGTGTGTGGTCGGCCCCTAACGGTCGGGGTCCTCCATCGCGTAGAAAAACTTGCCGATCGTCCGGAAGGCTTTGTCCCCCCGAATGCAATTCCTTACAAAAACTTGATCCCCCTCAAAGAGATCATTGCGCAGGACCTGGGACAGGGGGTGGACACAAAAGGCGTGCTCTACGAATATCAAAAAGGCATCCGCCGTTTTGGCAATGAACTGGAGATTCTCCTTAACGTCCCGGAAGAGGATTTGAAACAGGTGTTCCGTCCCAGAACCGTGGAAGGAATCCTAAAGGCTCGACGGGGAGAGGTGCGGGTTGAGCCGGGCTACGACGGGGTCTATGGGAAAATTCTCGTTGTAGACGAACAAAATCGAGAAGAACCCCAACAGGGCACCCTCTTTTAACCCGTGACGACAAACTCCTCTGCCCGATCCCGGCCAGCGTGAAATGCCTGGAGGTTTCGTTCTCGATAGGGTTCAACGAAGACCTCGCCGATAACCTCTTCCCAACGAAAGACCGGAAAGGGCAACACCCTCGACAAAACTCCCAGGAGAACCGTGTTCATCAGGAGGGACGACCCAAGATCCTCTGCAATCTCCTTGGCAGGGACCTTGTACAACCGTGCCAACTGGTTCTGAAGGTCTTTTTCGGGGAAGGGAGGATACGTAGCGTGTCCCAAAGTAACAGGGATTGGGGGAAGTTCAAAATCGTTGACGATCATGATCCCTTGGCCAGGCGGAAGGTAATGAAGCCAACGCAAGGCCTCGGCCTTTTCGAACCCTACCAAGACGTCCGCAGTCCCGGCCTCCACCAGGGGAGCATAAACAATAGGTCCGAATTTTACGAAAGAGACCACACTCCCGCCTCGCTGACTTAAGCCTTTTACTTCACTTTTCCGGACATCGAGGCCCTCTTTCATCGCCACCAAAGCAACAATCTGGGAAGCCGTAAGGATCCCTTGGCCTCCGACGCCCGCGAAGACTACATGGTGGTTCTTCTCAGGCATGGACAATCGCTCCATATGGACAAACCTGTTCGCACACGCCACATCCAACGCACAACACTGCGTCAATCCAGGCCCGTCCTTCACGAACCGTAATCGCCGGACAGCCGATTCTCAGGCAACTGAAACATCGCTCGCCCACGCATTTCTCCACTTCCACGAAGCGATGAGGATTTTCTCGATAAAGGGCCCGGCCCTCGGGGAGCAAGGCACATGGACGTCGGGCAATGACCACACTGGGTTCCGATGTCTGAAGTGCTTGCTGAATGGCTCGTTTGGTTGCCTTGAGATCGTGAGGGTCAACTGTCCAAACATGATCGACCCCAATGGCTCGCACCACTGCCTCTATGTCAATCTCTTTTCCCTTACCTTGAGGGGTTTGTCCGGTTCCTGGGTGCCCTTGGTGCCCTGTCATTCCTGTGGTCCGGTTATCCAGAATAATGACCGTCCCATGCCCCTGGTTGTACACCAGGTCAATCAAACCCGGGATCCCGGAGTGAAAAAACGTGGAATCCCCGATAACAGCCACTGCCCTCTCCCCCGCCTTTTCCATCCCCCAGGCCATGGGGATTGAGGCGCCCATGTCAATGGTTGTGTGCATGGCCTGATAAGGGGGAAGGGCTCCCAACGTATAACAGCCGATATCCCCGGTGACCGGAACTTTTAAAAGACTCAGGGCCCAAAAAACACCGGTATGAGGACAACCTGTACAAAGGGCAGGAGGTCTTCCAGGGACTTCCATGGGTTGAAGATGGGGAAGCGTGGTTCCGAGGAGACCCTGTCGAACAATCTCCGGAGTGAGTTCGCCCGTCTTTGGGAATACTTCTTTCCCATGAACAGGGAGTCCCGCCGCTCGGAGTTCTGTCTCGATAAAAGGATCTCCCTCCTCCACGACGAAAATTTTTTGGAACGAGGCCGCAAAAGACCGGATCACTTGAATGGGCACGGGCCAACTGAGGTTGACTTTCAGGAGGGAGAAATGGGGAGCAACCTCTTGAACGTATCGTGCCGCAACACCACTCGCGATGACGCCCACGGGTCCATCCTTTTTCCAGACGTCCACCCACGGGGAACCCTTGATAGTTTCTCGAAAACGTGCAATCTTCTCCTCAAGGAGGATATGTCGTCGCCGGGCATTCGCGGGGATCATCACATATTTTCGCCAGTCTTTTTGAAAGGGTCGCTTGGCGATGGATCTCCTTGGCCCCAAAACCACGGGTGCACGGGTATGCGCGACCCTTGTCGTGAGTCGGATCATGACCGGAAGGTCCCACTGTTCGGAGAGTTCAAAGGCCCGGAGTACAAAGTCGTGGGCTTCCTGTGGATCTGCGGGCTCAAGTACCGGGATTCTCGCCGCTCGAGCATAATGTCTGGAGTCTTGTTCGTTTTGGGAGGAGTGCATCCCGGGATCATCCGCCACAACAATCACGAACCCTGCATTCACACCTGCATACGCCGATGTAAAGAGTGGATCCGCAGCGACATTCAACCCTACGTGTTTCATCGAAACCAGGGCCCGAACGCCTCCAATCGCAGCCCCATACGCGACTTCAAAGGCCACCTTCTCGTTCGTAGACCACTCAGCCTTCACATCGGGGAATGTGGCCAGAGTTTCTAAAACCTCTGTGGAGGGGGTTCCAGGATAGGCGGAGGCCACCACCACTCCTGCTTCCCATGCTCCCCTTGCCAGGGCCTCATTCCCGGACAGGAATTGCCGCTCTTCCCCGCTCATGAAGATCCCTGGGGACGCATCCGCATCATATATGCCCCTTCTTTCTTATAGATTTTCGATCAGGGCGTCCGTGTACTCGGTGGTCGAGAGGGGCTTGACCCCTTCCATGTGACGGGCAAGGTCTTGTGTGACTTTCTTGGAACTGATGGTTTTCTCAACGGCTGCATAAATCAAATCTGCCGCCTCAAACCACTTGAGATACTCCAGCATCAACGCACCGGAGAGGATCTCTGCCGTGGGGTTGATGACGTTTTTGCCGGCATATTTTGGGGCGGTCCCATGTACAGGCTCGAACATCGCATGGTAATCTCCGATGTTCCCACCAGGAGCGATCCCTAAGCCGCCCACCATTGCAGAAATGGCATCGGAGAGGTAATCTCCATTCAAATTCATCGTAGCGATCACGGAGTACTCTGCGGTCCGGGTCTGGATCTGCTGGAACATGTTATCGGCAATCCGGTCCTTGATCACGATCTTCCCCTCCGGAACCTGGCCGTTGTATTCTTCCCAGAGTTCCTGCTCGGTCACGATGTAGTCTCGGAATTCTTCTTTGGCGAGTTCGTAGCCCCAGTCGCGGAAGGCTCCTTCGGTGTACTTCATGATGTTGCCTTTATGGACCAGCGTCACGGACGGCTTCTTACGGTCAATGGCATATTGAATGGCTTTGCGGACCAAACGCTTGGACCGAAATGCGGAGATGGGCTTGATACCGATGCCCGAATCCTTGCGAATCTCAATGCCAAATTCGCGATAGAGAAATTCCCGGACTTTTTCTGCTTCTTCCGAATCCCATGGCCATTCGATGCCGGCGTAGACATCTTCGATGTTCTCACGGAACACAATCATGTCCACGAGTTCAGGGCGTTTCATCGGGGAAGGTACGCCGGTGAAGTATCGAGAGGGACGCACGCAGGCGTAGAGGTCTAAGGCTTTCCGGATCGCCACATTCAGGCTCCGATAGCCTCCAGCCACAGGGGTGGTCAGAGGGCCTTTGATGCCGACATAGTATTCCCGAATGGCCTCCAGCGTCTCTTCGGGGAGAACCGATCCGTAGACTTGTCCCGCTTTTTCGCCGGCAAGAATTTCGGTCCACGCAATCTTCCGCTTTCCACCATAGGCCTTTTCGACGGCGGCATCCAGGACCCTTCGCATGGAGGTCACGACCTCGGGTCCGATGCCGTCGCCTTCGATGTAAAGGATGATGGGATGGTCAGGGACGTGGAGTTTCCCATCCTGGACGGTAATTTTTTCACCCCATTCCGGGGGTCGAATTTCGAATGAAGCCATGGTGATGCCTCCTTTTGGTGGTAATTATAAGCGAGGGGTAGGCAGAAAATAAAAAACCCGGGCTGCGACCTACTCTCCCACCCCCTCGCGGGGGCAGTACCATCGGCCCTGGCGGGCTTAACTTCCGTGTTCGGAATGGGAACGGGTGTGGCCCCGCCGGTATGGCAGCCCGGGATATTTTTCCCGTGATTTTAGGGACGGGAGATCAGGGATCTCCCAGGGAAATTCATTTCAAGGAGCAAAGCCCTGGCGTCGATGCCAGGGATAAAGCCAAAAAGAGAAAAAGATTGAGAAGGTGGTTAAGCCTCTCGGCCGATTAGTACGGCTCGGCTCAACCGGTTGCCCGGCTTACACCTGCCGCCTATCGACCCGGTAGTCTTCCGGGGGCCTTAGTCCCGAAGATCCCGAAGGGATCCTCAGGACGGGGCACCTTATCTTGGGGCGCGCTTCCCGCTTAGATGCTTTCAGCGGTTATCGCTTAGGGACGTGGCTACCCTGCTGCGCCGCTGGCGCGACGACAGGTACACCAGAGGTCCCCCCACTCCGGTCCTCTCGTACTGGGAGCAGCCCCCCTCAAGTGCCCTCCGCCCGCGGCGGATAAGGACCGACCTGTCTCACGACGGTCTAAACCCAGCTCACGTAGCGCTTTAATGGGCGAACAGACCAACCCTTGGGACCTTGTCCAGCCCCAGGATGCGCTGAGCCGACATCGAGGTGCCGAACCGCGCCGTCGATGTGAACTCTCGGGCGCGACTAGCCTGTTATCCCCGGGGTACCTTTTATCCGCTGAGCGACGGCCCTTCCACACGGAGCCGCCGGATCACTAGGCCCGGCTTTCGCCTCTGTTCGGCCTGTCGGCCTCACAGTCAGCCCCCCTTATGCCCTTGCACTCCACGCACGGTACCGTCCGTGCTGAGGGGAGCTTTGGACACCTCCGTTACCTTTCAGGAGGCCACCGCCCCAGTGAAACTGCCCGCCAAGCGCTGTCCCTCCGGCCGTTCCCGACCGTGAGGTTAGTGCTCCAACACACCAAGGGTGGTATTTCACTGGCGGCTCCACCGGAACTGGCGTCCCGGCTTCACAGCCTCCCACCTATGCTACACATGGTGTGCCAGAACACAACGCCAAGCTGCAGTAAAGGTCCACGGGGTCTTTCGGTCCTGCCGCGGGTACCGCGTATCTTCGCGCGGACTACAACTTCGCCGAGCCCCCCGCTGAGACACCGGCCCAGTCGTTACACCATTCGTGCAGGTCGGAACTTACCCGACAAGGAATTTCGCTACCTTAGGACCGTTATAGTTACGGCCGCCGTTTACCGGGGCTTCGGTTCGGGGCTTGCACCCCTCCCCTTAACCTTCCGGCACCGGGCAGGTGTCAGACCCCATACATCCTCTTGCGAGTTTGCGGAGTCCTGTGTTTTTAGTAAACAGTCGCCAGGCCCTGGCCACTGCGACCCATTTCCGCTACTCACCGCGAGGGCTTTCACGTACTCTGGGCGCCCCATCTCCCGAAGTTACGGGGCCAAGTTGCCGAGTTCCTTAGCGGGGGATCACTCGCGCGCCTGAGCATACTCGGCCCGCCCACCTGTGTCGGTTTGCGGTACGGTCACCTGAGGTTCAACGTCCGCGAGGCTATTTCTTGGCAGCGTGGTCCGAGCCAGTTCCCCCGCGCGAGGCGGGGTCCCCATCACCCCTCAGGGTTGCCCCGACCGAAGTCGAGGCACGCCTCCGGATTTGCCTGGAGGCGCCCCCTAGAGGCTTAGACCGGGACGTCCAACACCCGGCTGGCCCTTCCCTTCTGCGTCACCCCCCGGACTCCCCTCAGGTGGCTCCCGAATGTTAACGGGATTCCCATCGGCTACGCCTTTCGGCCTCGCCTTAGGGGCCGGCTAACCCTGGGCGGACGAACCTTCCCCAGGAAACCTTGGGCTTACGGCGAGGAGGATTCTCACCTCCTTTATCGCTACTAATGCCTGGATTCTCACTTCCCAGCAGTCCAGCGCCGCTCACGCGACACCTTCCACCCGCTGGGAACGCTCCCCTACCACTCCGGCCGTCCGGAGACGACCGAAGTCCGCGGCTTCGGTGGCAGGCTTGAGCCCCGTTACATTTTCGGCGCAGGGGCGCTCGGCTGGTGAGCTGTTACGCACTCTTTAAATGATGGCTGCTTCTAAGCCAACATCCCAGCTGTCTTCGCGCCCCCACCTCCTTTCCCACTTAGCCTGCACTTGGGGACCTTAGCCGGCGGTCTGGGTTGTTCCCCTCTCGCCTACGGAGTTTATCCCCCGCAGGCTCACTCCCGGGAAGCATGCCACGGCATTCGGAGTTTGGTTGGGTTCGGAGGATTACCCCCCTAGCCCATCCAGTGCTCTACCTCCGTGGCACTCATTCCCGAGGCTGCCCCTAGAGGCATTTCGGGGAGAACCAGCTATCTCCGGGCTCGTTTAGCTTTTCACTGCTACCCACAGGTCATCCGAGGACTTTTCAACGTCCACCGGTTCGGGCCTCCACGGAGTGTTACCTCCGCTTCACCCTGCCCATGGGTAGGTCGCCCGGCTTCGGGTCTACCCCCGCCGACTGAACGCCCTGTTCGGACTCGCTTTCGCTCCGGCTCCGGCCCTGAAGGCCTTAGCCTCGCCGACGAGGGTAACTCCCAGGCTCATGATGCAAAAGGCACGCCGTCAGGCCTGTAGGCAGGCCGCTGAGCGGCCACCGTCCTACAGGACCCTCCGACTGCTTGTAGGCGCCTGGTTTCAGGTTCTCTTTCACTCCCCGCACTGGGGTACTTTTCACCTTTCCCTCACGGTACTCAGTGCACTATCGGTCGCCAGGGAGTATTTAGCCTTGGGCGGTGGTCCGCCCGGATTCCCTCAGGGTTCCACGTGCCCCGAGGTACTCGGGAACAGAGCCCAGGGAGACCGTTCCTTTTCGCCTACGGGGCTTTCGCCCTCTATGGCTCCCGACTTCCACGGGATTCGGCTAAGGAACGGTTTTGTCACTCCCCGAGGAGTCCGTGGCCTCCTCCGGCTCTGCCCCACGACCCCGCTGCCGCAACGCCCACGGGCTTCGACACGGCAACGGTTTAGGCTCTTCCCCTTTCGCTCGCCGCTACTCAGGGAATCGATGTCTCTTTCTTTTCCTCCGGGTACTGAGATGTTTCAGTTCCCCGGGTGTCGCCTCCCGACTCACGTCGGGATGACAGGGGTTTACCCCTGCCGGGTTTCCCCATTCGGGCATCCCGGGATCAAAGGCTGCTTGCGCCTCCCCCGGGCTTATCGCAGCTGGCCACGCCCTTCATCGCCTCCTGGCGCCGAGGCATCCACCAGGCGCCCTTAGTAGCTTAACCACCTTCTCAATCTTTCTCTTTTTCAAAGACCGATCAAAACTTCATGCAGCGCTCATTATTATCGCCGCCAAAATTCCCGCTGTCAACCCCCGAAATCCCTTGACTTTTCAACGTTCTGGAACACAAGGGCTGAACCGCGGGCCGATAATCATAAAGGGTCCATCCCCATTTGACAACCCCCCGGCATGGACTCACCCAAGATCGACTTGAAAAGCAGCGCCGCCTGGGAATCGTTGACTTGCACAAACGGATAAAAAGGAATATCTCCGCTGCTTTCAACGTATCGTTCCTCCTTCCAAAACATTGTGTAAAATCCACAGTTCCAGGGTCGAGACATGTATAACATCTCCTCCGCGAACCTCTCCCACGCTGATCACCAGTTCCTCTCCATCCGGAGACCAGTAGGCAGACTCAAACCCGGACGGATCGTCAGGTGGTCCATAAGGGTCCGCATCGGGGACCCAAACTCTTTGAGTCCCTAAATCCTTAATTTTCAGCTCTGAACAGCACAATATCACATCTCCCGCAACAAAAAGAATTGTATTTTCTTTCTTAGGGTTCAACTTGCATTTCTTGTATATCCATACGACCGTGTCTTGAATTAATCCGAAAAAGGCACGGTTTTTGTCCATCTCTTCTCTCACCAACTCCTCTCCACTGCCATCCAGATTGATCCGGTAAAATCCGAAAGGAATCCCTGTATAAACGGTGTCATACGCATAGTAGTACAACTTTGCATCGTTGGAACTGAACTCTACATCCAGAATGAATGGCAAACTTGTGGGAAGGGTGTCCAGGATGTTTCCTGAAGTATCCACTAAAATCAACGGTCCTCCCTCCCACTCCATCTCAAAGGGAAATCTGTCTCCTGTCTCATAACTCAACGCCAGGAGGCTCCCATCGTGGGAGATCGCCAGAGAACAAAACGGCCCTGAAAGCAGGAACTCTGTCTCCCTGGTCTCCAGATTGATCCGCCACAGGTCCCCTCCAATCCCCAAAGCCGTGGCAGGGGTGGGCAGGCGATCCCTGTGGGCGCGAAGATAGTAGATGTACCGTCCGTCCGGGCTCCACACCGGATTGAAGAAACTATCCCAGTCGTTCTTCAGAAGGAGTTCCAGATTGGGATTGCGTTGGAAGGAACGATCCCAGAGATCACAGGAAAGAAGAACAAACAATAGCATGAAAAATAGCCATACCCTCTTCATCCCGGTCCTCCCTTTAGGTACCCTTATTTTAAGGTTTGGATAGGGAGGTTAGGGGGATTTCCAAACGTTGTCCCTGTCGAGTCCTAAAATACGCTGACACGAAGAGAGGGCAAAGTAAAGACTCCTTTAGGTTCACATGGAAAAGGTGGGAGGCGAATTCCGAAAATGGGAAAGGGCGTAAAATTATGGCAAAAAGTCATGCCCATGCCGGAAAAAACACAGCCTTCACACATCCTCGATCGCCCGATCCAGTATTTGCCCGGCGTCGGACCCAAACGGGCACGCCTGCTCAAGCGCCTTGGGGTCTATACCGTGGAAGATCTGCTGTACCTGCTTCCGCGGAAGTATCTCGACCGTCGATTCATTAAACGGATTCGGGATCTCAAAGAGGGCGAAGAGGCAACGGTCATGGGGCGAATTTTCACCAAAGGTCGACGCAAACTGCGGACTCGAGAGGCCTTCACAGTGGTCATTGCAGATCAAACAGAGTGGATGGAACTCACGTTCTTCACTACGAAGGGGTTTGATCGAATCTTTCGCGTGGGAGACATCGTCATTGCATCGGGAAAAGTCTACCGCTACCGAGGCGTGAAGGTCATGTATCACCCGGATTGGGAAATCCTGACACCCGACCAAGACAAGCCCCGGAAAGCCGGCCGCATCATTCCGATTTATCCCGCTACCGAAGGCCTGAAGCCCGCAGGGATTGAATCCCTCATACGGACGGCCCTGGAACTCGCAGAACCAGAACTGCAGGATCGAGTCCCAGCATGGATTCGGAAAAAACGCGGCCTTCTTTCCCGGCTTCAGGCCCTCCGAATGCTCCACGCACCCCGGATCCTCCGGGAGGCAGAACTTGCTCGGAAGGCTCTGGCGTACGAGGAGTTTTTCCTGTTCCAACTGAAACTCCGATTGAAACGTATGGAGTACGAAGGTCACGGCATTGCATTTGACTTAACCCGGAAGGCCTATAGCCGCCAATTTCTGAAATCTCTACCTTTTGAGTTGACCGAGGCCCAAAAACGTGTCATCCGGGAAATTGAGCAAGATGTAACTCAGGAAAGGCCCATGCACCGCCTGCTGCAGGGGGACGTCGGCTCCGGGAAAACGGTTGTGGCTCTTTATGCCATGCTCTTAGCGGTGGATCAGGGTCTCCAAGCGGCCCTCATGGCTCCGACCGAACTTCTGGCAGAACAACATTTCCTTGTCTTACGCGAATTTTTACATCCCATCGGATTGGAGCCAACCCTGCTGACTGGCCGCCAGTCTCGAAAAGAACGGGCAGAAAGCCTTGAGGCCATCGAATCGGGAAAAGCCAAGATCATTGTAGGGACTCACGCATTGATTCAAGAAGGCGTACACTTCAAGAATTTGGGGTTGGCCGTGGTGGACGAACAACATCGGTTTGGGGTTCTCCAACGCGCTCGGCTCCTGGAGAAGGGGATACGGACCCCCCACTTTTTAGTCATGACCGCCACCCCCATTCCACGAACCCTGGCAATGACCGCCTACGGCGACCTGGATGTCTCTTATCTCGATGAAAAACCCGCGGGTCGCCAGGAGGTAAAAACCTTTTGGCGGACCCTGCGAGAACGAGACAAAGTTTACCGTTGGCTTTTCGAGAAGGTCCTCCAAGGGGAACAGGCCTACGTGGTGGCTCCTTTGATTGAAAAGTCCGAAGCCCTACAGGTCCAGTCGGCCCAAGAACTTTTTCAGGAACTTCTTCGTCAGGCACCTGATGGGGTCCGGATCGGTCTCATCCACGGTCGAATCCGCAAGGAAGAACGGCAGCGTCTCATGGAGGCGTTCCGGGAGGGCGTGTTTCAGATCTTGGTCGCAACGACGGTTATCGAGGTCGGCATTGACGTGCCCAACGCAACGTTGATGGTGATCGAACATGCCGAGCGGTTTGGGCTTTCCCAACTCCACCAACTCCGCGGCCGGATTGGGCGGGGCGAGAAGCCGTCCTACTGCATCCTGTTGACGCCGGAAGAGGTCACAGAAGACGCCGAGAAACGCCTCAAAACCCTGGTGGAAACCACGGATGGCTTTCGGATTGCCGAGGTCGACCTCCAGATCCGCGGGCCCGGTGAAATCCTTGGCAAAGAGCAACACGGATTTCGGGGCTTTAGAATTGGAAATCTTATGAAGGACGCATCGCTCATTCTAAAGGTTCGCAAAGACGTGGAAGAATTGCTCTCCAAGGACCGGTATCTGGTTCGCCCGGAACATCGGGTGTTAAGGGAGTACTTGCTCCGCGAAGAGGAACGAGAGGGTGAGGTCTATGTGGGGTAACACGGGTCGCTGGGCCCTCCTCATCGGGCTGGTGGCGGTATTCTCCTGCAAACCCTTCAAGCGGTATGGCAAAGGAGATGTCCGGGAACTGGTGGTCTTTCTGGATCAACGCAACCAGATTTTACCCCGGCTTGCGCCCGCGCTCGCGGATACGTTCTACACCCCTCATCCGGAACCCCGTTTCATTTTGATTGTCCCTCCACTGGATAGTCTTTCTCGGTATATGGGGTATCGGAATACCTTGGTGATCGCCGCGCCTGAGATGAAAACGTGGCCCCTCTATCAAAAAGTTTTTGGGGAGCAACGAGGCTTGGTGTTTCAACGGGGCGTGGTGTATGAGGACGATCACTGGATCGGGATCGGTGCAGAGAGTTGGGGAGCGTTGGAAAATCTCTTACAAACTGCTCTGCCAACTGTTCGGGAAAGCCTTTTTGAATGGGCCCTGAGGAGTTATCGGGAACGGGAATACTTTACAGGACACAACTCCAAACTCCGGAAAATCATCCGGGATCGTTGGCATCTGGACCTGGATCTTCCCGTGGGATGGGCCTTCTTTGCCCAAGATTCCAATTTCTTTGCCTTGGCGAAGCATTACCCCGACCGCTTCTTCTTCGTGTACCGAGAGCCCTTCCCCCGTCCCCTGAAACCCGAGGAAATCCTCGATCTCCGGGACCAACTGACCCGAAGATACTATGAAGGTGACTACGTAGAGCGATCCCGACTGCGTATCAGTCACACCACTTTCCTCGGACATCCGGCACTCCAGATCTACGGGGTCTGGCAAAATGACAGTTTGTATATTGGCGGCCCGTTTCTCCTCTACGCCTTCAACAGGGACTCGAAGGATTTCGTACTGCTCGACATGGCGGTTTTCGCTCCGGAAAAGGATTACAAACTCTCTTATTTGTGGCGGACCGAAGCCTTTTTGAAAACCTTGAAGTTTCTGGAATAAAGGCCATGTTTTCACCGGAATTCTCCTCCGCACCCGCCATACCGCTTCAGGAACTCATCGCACCGTATTTCTGGATTGAAGAGTATCGCCCTCTGGACCTCCGGTCCTCTGTGTATGTCGGGCGCCTGATCGGCGATCCACACCAGGCCTCGGAAAAACTCTTCGAAGTCTTAATGGACGCTGGTTACACCCCTTTTTTACGGTCGATCGGCCCAGAGGTCTATGAATTGGTCGTTTTCAGAACCCCGGTCGATCGGCCCGGTCGTCTCTGGGTCCATGCACTCTTACTTTTCCTGACGTTCCTTACCACCCTCTTTGCAGGTGCGTTGCATGCCAACGTCAATCCTCTGACCCATCCCTGGCTGATCTGGAAGGGGCTTCCTTTTTCCTTGTCGTTAATGGGCATCCTGGGGGCCCATGAAATGGGCCATTACCTGATGGCCCGGCGGCATCGGGTTCGCGCAACGCTCCCGTATTTCATTCCGTTCCCCCATCCACTCTTTGGAACCCTGGGGGCTGTGATTCGCATCAAATCCCCGATTCCGTCGAAGAATGCGCTGTTGGACATCGGGGCAACGGGCCCGATTGCGGGTATTTTGGTCGCAATCCCTGTCACGATTGTGGGCTTGGCACTCTCCAAGGTGATTGAGGTTGCCGGAGTCCAGGGAATGATCCTGGGGGATTCGCTCCTCTTTCGGATTTTGACATATCTGGTCAAGGGGCCCTTACCCGAAAACGCCCAGGTGGTTCTCCACCCGATCGCATTTGCGGGCTGGATCGGCTTCTTTGTCACTGCGTTAAACCTGATCCCCATCGCTCAACTGGATGGCGGGCACATTACGTATGCTTTGCTGGGCGCAAGACATCGGTGGGTTTCAAGATTGATTTTTCTTGCCCTCCTTCTGATGGGATTCGTCTGGCCAGGGTGGTGGACCTGGGCCCTCTTCATCCTGATCTTCCTCCGGTTTGACCACCCTGCTCCCCTGAACCAGGTCTCCAAACTGGACCGACGCCGGATGTGGATCGGCATCCTTTGTCTGGTCATCTTCGTGATCACTTTTATTCCCGTCCCCTTGTCTTATGTCTCCTTCCGGCCATGAGCCACCGGTTTTGGGCCGAGCGAATTCAAGGAGATCGCGCCTACTTAGACCCTCTGGAAAGCCACCACGCGCTCCGGGTTTTACGTCTGCAGCCTGGAGATCCGGTTTCTGTTTTTGATGGGTCCGGGAAAGAGTGGAAAGGGGTCCTTTCGAAGTCCCAACGGGACCGTGTGGAAATCCAATTGATCCGGGAGTTCACAGATCCAGCCCCTGATCCAAGGACAGAAATCTATGTTCTGGTCTCGCCTCCGAAAGGCCAACGGTGGGACTTCCTGCTGGAGAAACTAACCGAAGTCGGGGTGACGGGAATTGTCCCTGTGATCACCGCGCGGACCGTTCGGAAAATTCGCGATCAACGGCCTCGATGGTTCCGGATCGTGTTATCGGCGGTGAAACAGTCTGGTCGACGGAGAATCCCCACGGTTTTCTCTCCGCTTTCGTTAGAAGAAGCCCTTGTATGGAGCCAAGATCTGGACGCCCGTTGGGTGGGCATTCCCGGCGCTCCTCAACCGCTCCCACCCCAGGGTCCAGGGCGAAAAGTTGGGATTTTGATCGGTCCGGAAGGGGGATGGACTCCGGAGGAACAAGAAAAACTCAAACGTGCCCACTTTGTGCCTTTTACCTTAGGTCCCCGGATTCTGCGGATTGAGACCGCTGCGTTGGTCAGTACGACCCTGGCGTTACTCCACGACTTCAGCGGTCAAGGCAACGTCTGAAGAGTCGATCCAGGAACGCCTTGTCGCCCCCGGCGATACAGCAACTTGGCACGTACGTGCTCCTCAAAGGTCCGGCTGAAATAGTGGGTCCCGTCCCCTTTTGCAACAAAATACAAATAGTCGGTCTTCGCGGGATGAAGAACAGCCTGGATGGACTTCAGGCCAGGGGAACAGATGGGGCCCGGAGGGAGCCCAGGATTGAGATAGGTGTTGTAGGGGGAGGGAATCTTCAAGTCCCGGTAAGTCAAAACCGGCTTCCGCTTGGGAAGCACATACTCCACGGTTGCACAAGACTCCAACGGGCGCTTGAGTCTCAATCGGTTTAAGAAGACGGATGCGATGATTGGACGCTCCCGATCGTAAAGGGCCTCCTTTTCCACAATCGACGCCAAGGTCAGAACTTGATGAAGCGTAAAGCCCGTGGAATCGACAACTGGCAAAAGGGGGCGCAAGACCTCCACCGTATGGCGGAAGATTACCCTTAACACGACCGGGGCAGGGGTCCCTTCAGAGAAGTAATACGTATCCGGGAAAAGGTACCCTTCGAGGGTGGGGGGAG
>WFXO01000069.1 GCA_015490555.1 Caldifarciminota bacterium
GTTGGGGAGGGGGGGACTGTGACCGATACCATTTACACCCATGTCGAGGTGTACCAGAGTGAGACAGGAGAACTGTTAAATCACTGGATCTTTACCCCCCAAGATTCTGTAGGGGGTACAACAGCATACACACCTATTACCAAAGGGGGGTACCTTTGGGTGAACAACAATAACTACATATATGTTTATGATCTCTTTCAGGACAGTGTCATTTCCACCGTACAACTCCCGCCCCGGTACTATGTGTGGTATGGGGGTTCCTGGCACTTTCCTATTTTCTGGAAGACGTATTTAATTCATGCGACAGATCACTGGATTTTTGTGTATCAGGGTTTGGACACCACGGCATCGGAGGATACACAGCCGCCTCCACCGCCTGTGCCCGGACTGTGGATCCCTTCGGTGCAGCGGTATCCGTTGACCCTTTCGTTGACTCTTCGGAAGAGTGTTCCCATAGATATTGATCTTTACAATGCAGCGGGCCAACTGCAAACCCATGTTCTGCATGCGACACTTCCGCCGGGGGAAAGTCTATTAGAATTTCCCTCCCTTTTGTTACCCTCGGGGACGTATTTTCTCAAGGTCTCTCTGGGGGCAAAAACCCTTCTCAAAAAGGTGGTCTATTTTCAAACCAAAGGGGGTGTACCATGAGTCGGGTTCTTTTATGGTTCGTCCTCGCCGGTGTTCTTCAAGGCGGGCAGGTCGGGGATACGTTGACCCTTCCTGTTTACCGCTTTGGCATCACTCTGACGCAACGACCGGTCTCCTTTGTCTGTGTCTCTGCAACGCCTACGTTCCAAATCTTCTACCCGTTCGAACGGATGAAGGTGAATGATCTGGTGAACACCATTGGCAACCACCTTTTCGTGCTGGTGCAAAACCATGGGATACTCATGACCCCCAATGGCGTGGACTGGAGTCAGGTCTCCTCTGACATCCAGGAGCCCGGGTTCCGTTTATATTTCCTCCGGGATACTCCTTATTCGTGGTCGCGATTTTATTTCCTAAGTGTTGGAAGGTTTTATAGAACAGGCCTTTCACTGATGGAAGTCGAATCTTTTGAGATTCCGGGGCTTTCTCCTGAGGATTCTTTAGTGGCAATGGGCTTTTCTCCCACGTACTCTGACAGTGTCTTGCTCATCGCTTCGACGCATCAAGTGTTTCGTGGGATCGGGATTCCCGGGAGTCAGCCCCACTGGTACCAATCCTGGACCTTTACACCCATCGGATCTCCACTTCCTCGAATCCGGGATATTGCATTTGTGGACGACTCCGTCTTTCTGGTTTCAACGAGTCAAGGTCTCTACCGCTGGAACGGTACCTCTTATGAAGCCGTACTCCCCTCCCTTTCGTCTTACCGACTGCATCAACTCACCAGTGGATGGATCGTTGGGACGGAGAATGGCCTCTACACGTCAAACAGTGATGGATTCAATTGGCAGTTTTATGGCCTGGCCGGGACGCCGATCCGCGCCTTTGATGTCCATGGAGATACGGTCTATGCGGGTGTTGACAATGTGGGGGTCCTTCGACTCCATAATGCCTCCGTTCTGGATACCCTCGTCAACGGCCTGGATTCCCCGGCGATGGTACAAGTCGGAAGCCTTCAGTTCCAGGTGTTGGCAGTTCAAAATGACCATGTGTATGTCGCGACGGAACTGGGCATCTTCAGCTTGCAGTCGAATACGTGGGTGCAACTTTCCGGCAATACTCCAGAACAGGGGTTCAGAGAGAACTACCGATGGGCCTTTTTAGATTCTGTTCGGGTTCGTTTGGGCACGATATTGGATTCTGTCCGCACCGAGATTGAAGCCGTTTTATGGGATTCCTTGGGAATTTCTCCTGGGGGGTCCGAACCGGTTTCGGTCTTCTTGTATCCACTTTTTGAGTATTGGAACAATTCCGCTGGAGTGGCCACCGAGGAGATCCCCGTTCAGGGCTACCCCGAGCCGAGTCTTTTTGGAATCGTCTTGAATGTAGGGAATCTTCCCTATCCCACCCTCCGATGGCCGGAGCAATCCGCCTCCATGCAGCGGACGATCTTAGGGCACTTAATGGCATTGCTTGCCCTCCGAGCCATCGACCCCGATGGACAGGCCCTTGCCTTTGACGAAGGGTTTGCGGGACTCGTGACCCATTGGGCCTATCCCACAACTTATCAGGGATTCCAGGAAGGCTGGCAGGTGGATGTTCAAAGCCCAATCCTGGCCGGGAATCAGTCCCATACGGGATCTCCGATTCTCCGAGAAGATGCGCGGGAACGGATTGCTTCCTTAGACGGATATCTTTATGAGCGTCTGGGGCTGTCAGCCGTTCAATCTTTGTGGAATGCATCAGATCATGGACTCGGGGCGTATCTCTCGATCCTCGAAGCGTATGGGGAAGACCCTGAGACCTTTTTTGCACAGTGGGCCGTTACCATCCGATATGACTCCCTGGGGTTGCCCTCTCCCTGGTCTTACGAGACCTGGGATCTTCCCCTTTTCGGCCCTTCTCGGATGATTACCACCGAAAATTCCCCGCCCTTGGAGATGGGACTTGGAGGCTGGGCAAGCCAATCCGTTCGGTTTTCTTTGAGTCAGAACGCCATCCTCTACGTCCAATTAGATCCGCCCGTTACCGCCAGAGGCTTTGCTCTCTATTGGCCGGTGAGTCCGAGTTCCACGCCGTGGGTCGAGCCCTTGGTCTTTGACAGCACAGGACTGGCCCTGGATACAGTTTCCGATTTCGGGAGTTCGGTCGCACAGGTAGATTTTGTGGTCTTCAATGGGGATTTTGGTCCTACCCAGGCCTACGTGGGTGTCCTCAATACAGCCAGGCCTTCTGCGCCACAGGACCTTCGGGCAGAAAGCGGCCATCGTTCCCGGGTCCCCCTCACCTGGCAGAAGCCTACCGACAATCCGGGTCTGTCGGCGTTCTATACCTACACCCTGTACCGGTCCACCCATCCCACCTATGGTTTTACACCGATTGCGAGTGGGCTTGAGGAAGAGACCTATGTGGATACATCCGTGGAGAATGGAACGCTCTATTACTATTTCGTTACGGCAGTCGCGATGGGGTCGGAAGGCGCTCCTTCGGAAACGGTTTCCGCCCGCCCCGCCACATTTCCTTCCCCGAGGTTGCTCCAGGCGTACGATATTGGGAATGGGGTCTATCTGCACTGGGAACCCCCGTTCGATACGCTCCAGGATGTCTATGTGATCTGGAGAGCCGATTCGGCAACCATGACCTTCTCCGTGATCGATACGACGGAATTGCAAGCATATCTCGATCTCCTTTCATCTTCCGATCATCTGTATTTTGTAACTGCACTCTATAGCAATCCGGAGGGAATGTCCGCCCCTACAGATACCGTGGTTGCTACCGAAGGGACCATCATTTCTCCAGGAGAGGATCTTCAATTTCCCCTCACAATCGGGCAGGTGTGGACATACACGTCGAACAATGGATCTCCCGTCGGTGGGGAGTTTAGTAATGGTTGGCTCGGGATGAATTGGCCGGGGGATCGGCCGAACTTCTACGTTTGGGGGAGTTATCTGGCGGTAGGAGCCGATGTCAACGGCATAAAGTATGTCACTTCTTCGAACTATCCGCCCAGTGCCGGAGAGTGGTATCCCGAGGGGATGATCATTCCGGAGACCATGGAATCCGATCTGGATGTCATCATGACCCACAACGACTATGCAAATGAAAACGACCGGAATGCAGACGGACGACACCTGGGGGTTGGAATCCTTCAGCGGACTTTGAATTGGGACAACACCCACCCCTTCTTAAAGAATGCCAAGGCCTATGTTTTCGGGATTACATACCATAAGGATCTTTCGGATATCCCGGGCGTGGGTGATACACTCCACGGCGTCTATATCGGCCTCTGGGTGGATGCAGACGTGAGTGGTGCGGCGAGGCCATTTCATCCCACATTCTTGAGAGATGACTGGGTCGATTTTGACGGATGGGATGGCAACAGTACCGATACCGATGAACAGGATGAGATCACCCTCCTTCCAAATGGAGCCTATCTGCCTCAGCCGGATGGGATTCCCGATGAGTACCTGGTTTTCGGAGACGAGCCAGACGAGGTCACACTCCATGGGGATACCCTCATTGTTTCCCGGAATACTTCCTATATGTACGACGGGGATGACCCTTCCACGCCCTTGTTTGATGTGGGAGAAGAGGGATACTCTACGGGATATATCGGTGCTACGCTGATCTATGCCCCTCCCTCTCCTTCGGATTCCGTATGGGTGGAGAATGGAGATACCTTGCGCATGGTTCTCCCTGCGGGTCATGCCTGGTGGGATTGGGAACATGATCCCGTCACAGATGCGGATCTCTATGCAGCACTTCAGGGATGGGGACAACGGATTATGGCACCCCCCAATGCTGTCTTTGAATATCGATTCCTTTTGTCTGCCGGGCCTTTCGATATTCCGGATGGAGACACGATTTATGTGGTCTATGGAGTCGGAGTAGGGGAAGGGCTCAACGGGGGCGACGAGAATGCGTATGCGCCTGGGCAGTGGCTCCCTGGGCTCCGCCATGTGATCGATGCCCTCTGGAGGGCCTATTACCAGGGGGCGCAACACAGTGACCCCTTCCATCCCTCCGGGCCCACCGAAGATGAACACTGGGGCCACGTCACCCAGGTTGAAGAAACTTCCCGCCCCCATTTCAAGAGGGTACGGTTCTTGCCCTTTGCGCCCAATCCCGTTCGTGACTTCGTGAACGTCCGCTTCTTCCTTCCGGAGCCCCTCCCGGTCACGCTGAAGATTTACGATGTGGCCGGCCGATTGGTGGATACACCCCTGCGAAACGTCCAGATGCCCGCCGGACTCCATACCTTCCGGGTCAGATCCCGTCGCACAGGTGGTCCCTTGAACAGTGGGGTTTACTTCTTCCGTCTCCGAATGGGCCCTACTGAAAAGACCCGAAAGGTGGTGATCCTTCCGTAAGGGTCACATCACAGGAAGGAACATAGAGGGTTAAAAACGGTTTGATCTCTTTAGGAATCTAAGACCTCATGGCCATTCATTGCATTTGTCGAGGGGGTCCATTACCTTAATCAGTATGGCAAAATTTAAACTGGTGGCCCCTTATAAACCCGCAGGAGATCAGCCTTTTGCCATCCGTGAACTTGTCGAGAACCTGCGGAAAGGGGTGAAGTACCAGGTTTTGCTCGGGGTCACGGGCTCTGGTAAAACATTCACTATCGCGAATGTCATTGCTCAGATTGGGAAGCCCACATTAGTCATCTCCCATAACAAGACTTTAGCCGCTCAACTTTACGGGGAACTGAAACAGTTTTTCCCGGAGAACGCCGTGGAATACTTCGTTTCGTACTACGACTACTATCAGCCGGAGGCTTATATCCCCCAAACGGACACATACATTGAAAAAGAGGCAACGATTAACGACGACATTGAACGGCTCCGACTGCGGGCGACCTCGGCCCTGATGGAGCGGGAGGATGTCATCATTGTCGCGTCGGTTTCAGCCATCTATGGCTTAGGCGATCCGGCCGATGTGGCCCGGCTCTTTGTGGTCCTCAATCGAGGCGTGGAGTATGATCGGGCAGAACTTCTCCGACGTCTGGTGGATATTCAATACACGCGGAACGATGTGGCCTTAAAACGAGGAACGTTCCGGGTTCGTGGAGACACCATCGAACTGGTCCCCGCCTATGAAGAATACGTGGTTCGGCTGGAATTTTTCGGGGACGAGTTGGAACGGATTCGGATCTTGGATCCGGTCACCGGCAAACCCATCAAAGAGAAAGAGCGGATCGCGATTTATCCCGCTGGACACTGGGTGACCACGCGCCCTCGACTCGAAGAAGCCATCCGTTCCATCGAGCAAGAACTCGAAGAGCGGCTTCGGGAATTGCGGGCCCAGGGGAAACTCTTAGAGGCGCAACGCCTGGAACAGCGAACTCGGTATGATATCGAACTCCTCCGAGAGATCGGACATTGCCCAGGCATTGAGAATTACTCCCGTCATCTTTCCGGTCGGAAGCCAGGCCAGCGGCCGTTTTGTCTGATCGACTATTTCCCCAATGACTTTTTGATGGTCATTGATGAATCCCATGTCACGATCCCGCAGTTACAAGGGATGTATCGAGGGGATCGGGCGCGGAAGGAGGTGCTGGTCGAGTACGGGTTCCGGTTGCCATCCGCTTTGGACAACCGACCGTTGAAGTTTGAGGAACTGGAGGAACTTTGGCATCAGGTCATCTTTGTTTCCGCGACGCCCGGCCCGTATGAACTCGCCAAAGCCAAAGGGCATGTCGTAGAGCAGATCATTCGGCCCACGGGATTAGTAGATCCCAAACTAACGGTCCGCCCCACGGAAAACCAGGTTGATGACATGGTCAACGAGATTGAAAAGCGGGTGCAACGTGGAGAGCGTGTCTTGATCACCACCCTCACGAAGCGAATGGCGGAGGATCTGGCCGAGTATCTCATGTCCTTAGGATTCCGAGTTCGTTATCTCCACTCTGAAATTGACGCCATCGAGCGTGTGGAAATCCTGCGAGGGTTGCGGCTTGGGGAGTTCGACGTCCTGGTTGGCGTGAATCTGCTCCGAGAGGGGCTGGACCTCCCCGAGGTCTCATTGGTGATCATCACGGATGCCGACAAAACCGGATTCCTTCGATCGGAGACCTCCCTCATTCAGATCATTGGCCGTGCGGCGCGGAACGCTGCAGGGGAAGTGATCATGTATGCGGACGAAATCAGTGAGGCGATGCGGCGTGCGATCGCAGAAACCGAGCGAAGACGAAGACTTCAATTGGAGTATAATAGAAAGCACAACATCCAGCCTCGGACCATCCGTAAGTCGGTTCAGGAGGTTCTGAAAACGACAAAGGTGGCCGATGAACGGGTGTTGTCCAGGCCCAATCGAGAGGTGGAAGAAGAGATCGAGATCTTGAAGGCATCCCTCGATCCGTGGACCCTGGTAGAAGAGTTAGAGCGACGGATGAAGGCAGCAGCGGACATGTTAGAGTTTGAAAAGGCAGCCCTGTATCGAGATGCCCTGATGGAGGCCAAGGGGCTGAAAAAGAGGAAGGTTCGTAATGGCAAGAAGACACCGAAAATTCCCATATAAGACGCACGACATTTACAATACCATGGAGGTTTCCATCGTTGGAGGGGGACTGACCAAGTACAAGTCGGACAAGATCTACAATATTGCCCCCGGGAAATTCATTTATCTTCGTCCCTTTGGGGAAGATCATGACCTTTTGGTGAAGTTCCGGGCGTGGAGTAGTGCGAAAACGAAGCACCGTGTTGTGGCTGTCCGTCCGGTGTCGAAGGATACGGTCATCAATACGATGAAGAACATGGCGCGAGGACTCCTGTGGGAGAACGGGGTCCAGGTCAAAATTGTCGACGCAGAGATGGATTTCAAGGTGGGGAAGATCGAGTTTTTCTTCGTCGCGGACTCGAAATTGGATCTTCGAAAATACGGGGCCATGTTGGCAAAACTCCTCCATGTCCGCGTGAAGTTTACCCAAATCGGCGCACGGGATATGGCCGTGCGAATGGGCGGGATCGGCCGTTGTGGACGCGAACTCTGTTGTACGACCTTCTTGAAAGAGTTGCCATCGGTAACGCTGGATATGGCTCGGAACCAGTATCTCTTTTCCGCGCCTGAAAAACTTTCGGGCATTTGTGGGCGACTGCTTTGTTGCCTTCGGTTTGAGTTGCCATTCTATCAGGAGGCCTCGCAACATTTGCCCCAACTGGGCGCCATGATAGAGACAGAAAAGGGATTGGGACGTGTGGTCGAAGTCAATGCCATCAAAATGTACTATCGCGTTCGATATGAAGACGATCAGGAAGAGGTGATTTCGGTGGGGCAAGAAGGTGCCTCCGTCACAGAGGGGCAAACGACACAAGTGGAATCTTTTGAGGGGAGTTGAAACCATGAAAGAAAACAAGCCACAAACAACAGAAACACTGAATCCCGCAGAGATGGCGCGTCTTCAACTGGAGAAGGCAGCAAAGGTGATGAACCTGGATCCAGGGCTTTTAGAGATTCTGCGACATCCCAAACGGGTGGTCGAGGTCTCGATTCCGGTCCGGATGGATAACGGCGAAATTAAGGTTTTCACGGGCTTTCGCTGTCAATACAACGACTTTCGGGGCCCTTTTAAGGGAGGGATCCGGTTCCATCCACAGGTGACGAAAGAAGAGGTCATTGCCCTTGCCGCCTGGATGACCTGGAAGTGTGCCCTGGTGGACATCCCTTTTGGCGGGGCCAAAGGTGGCGTGATCTGTGATCCCACCAAGATGTCCCAGGGGGAATTAGAACGTCTGACCCGGCGCTTTACGTATACCTTGATGCCTCTGCTCGGTCCAGACATCGATATCCCGGCCCCGGATGTGTTCACGGGCGAAAAGACCATGGCCTGGATCATGGATACCTACAGCATCTTCCAGGGCTACAACGCTCCGGGGGTGGTCACCGGGAAGTCACTGATGATCGGTGGATCCCCAGGCCGACGAGAGGCCACGGGACGAGGCGTCAGTATCGTGGCTCGAAAGACCCTGGAACTCTTTGGAGAGTCCCTGGAAGGGAAATCCGTAGCCATTCAGGGGTTTGGCAATGTAGGCTCTTTTGCCGCAAAGTTTTTGTCGGAGTTTGGCGCGCGGGTGGTCGCGATTTCTGACGTGACCGGTGGTGTGTATCAAGAAGAGGGCTTACCGATCCCAGAATTGATGGCCTACGCGAAGGAGTCCGGAGGCGTGGCAGGCTTTCCGGGGGTACGCCCCATCCGCAATGAGGACCTTTTAACACTCCCCGTAGATCTTTTAGTGCCTGCGGCTTTGGAAGGTCAAATCCACGAAGGCAATGCCCACGACGTCAGGGCCCGGTACATCGTGGAAGGTGCCAACGGGCCGGTCACTCCGCGCGCCGACGAAATCCTCAGGGAAAAGGGGGTCCATATCGTGCCGGACATTTTGGCCAATGCCGGGGGCGTAATCGTCTCCTATTTCGAGTGGGTCCAGGACAAGACCGGGATGGCCTGGGAGGTCGAAGAAGTCAACCGACGCCTACAGACCAAGTTGGAGCGTGCAACCGTAGAAGTCAAGGAAACTGCCGAACGATATCAAACAGACTGGCGAACGGCTTCCTATATCCTGGCCATCGAACGCATCCAAGAGGTCTACGAGGAGCGGGGATTGTTCCCATAAGGACATCTTGAGTCTCGCCCAAGGACTCCTGGTCTTCTTAACCTTCGGTACGGTTCAGGTTGAGACCCTGCGGGTACTGCAACCCTCGGTGGTGTTGACCCGCCCATTGATGTATACCCTTCAAGTCTCTCCCCCCATCCCCTACGAAATTCATGGCGATACCCTGAAGTTCAAAGCAGAGATTACAGACACCGTCCAGATTATCTATCAATCGTGGCGCTTTGAGGCCCCGGTACCTTCCCTCGACTCTTTGTCTTCTGCTTCTGGCTCGATTCCTCTCCCAACAGCGGTCTCAGAAGAACAACCGAAGAGACCCAGTGGAGAAGTCTTTCGCATCTCGGGATACAAATCTGTGGGGGTGACGGGAGGCGTCCACGAAGTCACACAACTACGGCAGTCAATGGATTTGAGGTTAGGGGGCAAGATCGGGGAGTTCCGCGTGGAAGGGGTAATCCAGGATCAAAATTTGTCCTTGATGGGTTCTGAACGGCTCCGGGCCCTCGATCAAGTGTATCTGCAAATTGAGAGCCCCAGGCTCTACACGCGCATTGGCGACTTAAATTTGTCTCGCTTCGTGCAGAATCTCCGTGTGCGGGGAATCCGACTGTCTTATCGATGGGCTGCCGTTCAGGAAGTGGAAGGGGGATACGGAGTGGAGCAGGGGGGCCTTCAGCAAGTTGAGTTCTCTGGCGTGACGGGTAAATCTGGACCCTACTTTTTAGATCCTGCAAACCAGCCTGTACGGGTTGTTCCTGGGAGTGAACGGGTCTATGTGAACGGAGTGTTGTTGCAATCTGGACAGGATTACACCTTAGACCCCCAACAGGGGACGATCACGTTCTCCCCCCGCTGGGTCCTGGGACCGGAGGACCGAATCCGGATCGAGTTCCAACGTTTAGATGACTTCCCAACCCGAGAGATCTGGTTCCTCCAGTGGACCTGGATCCGGAACGGTCTGCACCTTCGAACCTATCAAGAAGGAGCAAGCCCGGGGCTCCTTTCCCAACTTCTTTCCTCCCAGGAAGTTTCCCAACTGCGAGCGTTGGGAGATACCACGGGAACTGTGTGGGTGGACGGCGGTCGATATGTTGGGGAAGGGAACGGAGCCTACCGCCTCGAGGATTCCGTGTATGTTTACGTGGGCGAAAACATGGGGGACTATCAGGTTGCGTTTACATACAGGGGAGACGGGAACGGGGCCTACACCTATGATCCGTTGTTGGGTGGGTACCGATATGTCGGGCGCGGTCAAGGGGCCTACGAAGCGGTGGTTCCGATCGAGATTCCGTCTCGTCGACGTTGGCTCGAGATAGAATGGCGGCCTTTGAGAGACTTTCCGTTTCAATGGAGAGGTGGGGTCCTGTGGACTCAACGGAATATCTTTGCTACTACTCCGACCCATCGAGCCGCGTGGGGAGAGATCCAGGCCCGATACCCATTCACATCACAATTTCGTGTGGAGTTGCACGGACTCTGGAAGGCGCAGGGATACGTAGGACTTCAGGGCCATCTCCTTCCACCGGGGACGTCTCGAGAGTACGGACTGGCTCTTACTTCTCCTGAGGAGGAAATCCTTTTCTCGGAGATTACCTGGGAGTTTTCCCCCGCTCCCCAGTTTCTCCTCCGGCCGATTTTCGGACGATTGCAGATCCGGGATCAGTCTGCGATTCGGACCGGAATCCACGTTGAGGTTCCAGGGAAGAATCTTCGGATCACAGGATACGGGAGTCGAGTCGTCCAGGGAACGCATCGGACGTTGAGGTGGGGAGTGACCTGGAGATTCCGACCCCACCAGGCCGTTTCCCCCTACCTTGCCGTGGACGGCACGATCAGCGATTCCGTCATGTATCGGAGCATTCGTGGGGGATTGGAAGGTCGTTCTTATCGTTCGGGGCTCCGGATTGTGGAGGATTCTCGGGAGGCGGGGCGATGGTACTTCTGGATTTCCGAGGGGAAAATTCAGGGCACCGCCCACGCCATCCAATACCAGACCCAGGTCTTCTACACGCCACAACACACGTGGGGGTACCAACTTTCAGCGGACTGGCAGATTGGGACCCTTTCGGGACAAAATCGGATTTCTGATGGGACGTTGCCGCAGACCGAACTCCGGTATCGGTATGTCGGACCCGGAAAAGGGACCTACCGGTATGACCCCCTGACCGGCCAATATCTTCCGGATCCTACCGGGGACTACATTCGGGAGACGGTACAGCCGGGTGCTTACGAGATTGGCAGAATCCGAGAACACCGAGTTTCCTGGCGTCAACGGATCGGAAAGAGTTGGGGACAGATGGAATGGATGGGTCGTTGGCGAGGTACGCAGGAACAAACAATGACCTATTCCACACAGTGGACGTGGGATCTCCCTCAAACTCCTCACTTTTCACTTCGTTGGCACCAGGAGAGGTTCGGCGACTATCGAGGGAGAGACCTGCAAGGGTTTGTGGATGTCAAGATCCGGAGAGGCATGCCACAATGGACCTGGAGGATTCACGCAGAGCAAAGAGCAAGCGAAATGGGAGGGCAGGTAGAACCTCCTATGCTCAAAACAGGGACAGAAATCCAAACGTTTTGGGAAGATGGATGGGGCCTCAATACCGGGGCTGTCTTATTTCGTTCAGCAGGGACCACACGAGAACAACTCTACCTCGCCCCGTATCTCAGGACCCTGATTCGGGGCTTTCAGATCCGTGGCTCTCTTCGGGGGTCCTATACCTGGGGAGATCCGGGGTTCCCGGAGGTCTATCAAATCCTGGTAGAGAGGGGAGTGGGGCTTCGTTATCGGTTGAGCATTGCGCGATCTTTATCAGACGCCTTTTCTTTGCAGGTTTCTGTGGTAGGGAGCAAAAGCCGGTCCCTTTCGCGTTTTTCTTTCCAGGCTACGGCCCAGGCAAGGTTTTAGGGAGAAGGTGATCTTATCGGCGTTCCTTCACGCGGGCGCGTTTTCCGATGCGGTCACGCAGATAGTAAAGTTTCGCTCTGCGGACTTTACCACGGCGGCGGACTTCAATCTTTTCGATCAGAGGGGAGTGCAGGGGAAAAATCCGTTCAATGCCGATCCCCTGAGTGATCTTTCGGACGGTGAAGGTTTCCCGGAGCCCCCCACCTCGACGTCGGATGACCACGCCTTCAAATGGCTGGATCCGAACCTTTTCCACAATCTCTTTGGTCCGTGGGTCTTCCTTCGTTTCTGTGATCCGGACGTAGACGCGAACCGTATCGCCGGGACGAAAGTCCGGGATTTCTTTTTTCAAATACTCTTGTTCAATTTCGCGAATGATTTGATCTGCCATGGGACTCTCTCCTTTCTGAAGGCTTGAGTTGGGTTCTATTTTAAAGCCGAATTCCGTCCTTTTCAGAGGAGAATCACCACGCCCCTCCGCCCCCTCCGCCGATTCCACCGCCAGCAGATCCGCTACGCCCGCCGCCCGATCCCCGAGGGGACACGGTCAGGGATTGGGTGAACACGGAAGTGGTGTGGGAAAGGGATGCGCTAAAGTTGGCGAAGGAATGCGTACCGGGAGTGGCCGAGACATACCAACGGGGTGGGGTGTCGAGCAGAGGTAAAAAGGCGTGGCTCCATTTTTCTTCAAGGCCAAAGGCCACGGCATAGGGAAGCCCCCGTTCGAAGTGTTCCAGAGAATCCTTCCCGAGCCGACGAAGTCGGTCCGCTTCCACCCGCTTCATGAATTCATAGAATCCGCGCACTTCCCATGCCAATTGTGCGCCCTTTTTCGTCTTTCTTGGCATAAATTGCCCGAACCCTGCAACCTCCAGTGCCGTTAGGATCAGCCCGCCTAACCAGAACAAGTGAAGGCGCCCTGCCACGAACAGTGCGAAAGCACTGCCACCGATCAGAGCCGCCAGCACCCAAAAGGCAATTCGGACCGTATTGGGTTTTACAGGGAAGAGTCCCTCCTGAAGGGCCTGATACTCAATCGCCTTTCGAATCCGTGGAAGATTTCGATAAAACCGTTTTTTCA
>WFXO01000070.1 GCA_015490555.1 Caldifarciminota bacterium
ACCCCCTCCAGAGACGGTCGAAGTTCAAGTTCCGTCTCCACCCTCAGAAGAGCAACCGGCTCCCCCGGCCTTTGGGAGTCTGGGGGGTGTCGTCGTGGATGGCATGACCAATATGCCCCTTTCGGTGGAACTCGTGCTCATCCACGGCCAGGAAACCTATCAAACCTGGTCGGACCCCGCTACCGGTCAGTACTTCTTCGACTCCCTCCCCGCGGGATTGTACACCCTCAAAGTGGAACTTCCTGGCTACAAACCCTTCCTCACATCCATCGTCATCACCGAGGGCCAGCCGACGGTCAAGGATATCTTCCTTACACGGGAACTTCCCGAAGAGACGCCCATGGGGACGTTCACCGGGCGGGTATACGACGAAAAAACCAAAGACCCTCTCTATGCCAAACTGGTCTTTGTGAATTCTGACCTGGAGCCCGTTTGGACCGATTCGGCCACTGGGGTGTTCCGCGTAGATTTGCCGGTCGGGACCTATGCGGTTCGGGTGGAGGCCGAAGGGTACATTCCCCAGGGCAAGCCGGTGGTGATTCAGAAAGATCAACCCACCATCGTGGACTTTGGCCTGTTGAAAAAGGGGATGACCCTCCGGTTTCAGAACATCTACTTTGAATCGGGGAAGGCCACCCTGAAACCGGAGTCCTACCCCATTTTGGATGAAATCGTAAAACTCCTGAAGGAACACCCCAACGTCATCGTGGAGATTCAGGGACATACAGACGATGTCGGGTCCGAGGCCTTCAACCTGAAACTCTCCCAGAAACGTGCGGAGGCGGTGCGTCAGTACCTAATCGACCATGGCATCGAGCCGGACCGACTCATTGCAAAGGGCTACGGAGAGAGCAAGCCTCTGGTCCCCAATACTTCCCCAGAAAACCGCGCCAAGAATCGCCGGGTGGAGTTTGTCATTTTAGGCGAAAAGACGTCACAGCCATAGGCTGGGTTTGGCTTTGTGGATCACCCTCACCGCGCTCGTTCTTCTCCTGATCACCGGAACGGTCGGGTACCACTTCATCGAGCAATTCTCCCTACTCGATGCGCTTTATCAAACTGTCATCACTGTCACGACGGTGGGGTTTGGGGAAGTACATCCCCTTTCTCCCCAGGGCCGAATTTTCACGCTCTTCCTCATCCTCTTTGGTCTTGGGATTGTGACTTATGGGCTCTCTCAAATCGCGCGTTGGACGTTAGAACTTAAGTTGGGCGAACTTTTAGGAAGGAGGTCTGTCCGAACTGTGAAACGACTCCGTGGACATTACATCATCTGCGGCCATGGCCGCATGGGGAGCGCGGCCGCCGAACGACTCCAGATGGAACGGGTCCCGTTCGTGGTCATTGAAAAGGACCCGGAACAGGCCGAAATCCTGAAAGAGAAGAAATACTCCTTTGTCATCGGAGACGCCACGGATGAAGAAGTTTTGCGGACTGCAGGGATTCAGCACGCCAAGGGCCTGGCTGCCCTACTTCCCTCCGACGCGGATAACCTTTACTTAGTCATGACCGCGCGGATGCTCAATCCGGAGTTGATCATTGTTGCACGGGCACTGACCGAAGAAGCGGAGCGAAAACTCTATCGGGCTGGTGCAAACGATGTCATAGCACCGTACCGGGTCTCCGGCTATCGAATCGCCCTTCACATGGTCAACCCCGCCTTAATGGATTTCGTCGATCTCGCTCTCATCAAAAAGAACCTGGAATTGGAGATGCGGGAGTACACGGTCCAACCGGATTCTCCGATTCAAGGACACAGTCTCGAGGAGTTAGAACTTCGGAAACGCGCCAATGTCGTGGTCGTGGCCCTCAAACGCGAAGGGGAAATGATGATTAACCCGGATCCCACACTGGTCTTCCAGCCGGGGGACGTGTTGATTGTGCTTGGGGAAAAGAAGATGCTGGAGAAGTTTGTGGAGTCGTTTCTCTAAAAGTGGACCCCGAGGACCGGCCATACGAAGCGAGCCAGGAGGAAGAGCCCAAGGAAGGCGATGAGAGTCAAAGGAAGCCCCCGCTTCACGCTCCACGCCACACTATACCGCCCGGCCGAAAAGGCAATGGCATTGGGAGGGGAGCCGACAGGGAGCATAAACGCGAGACCTGCGGGGAGAGTGACGGTGAGGGTGGCAAGGAACGGGGAGAGTCCGACCGTGCCCACAATCCCATAAAGAATGGGCAACAAGAAGGCGACGGTGGCCACATTACTCATGGCCTCAGTGAGGATTAAGGCGAAGGCCGCAAAGGTTGCGAACGTCTGCCAGGGGGTCTGGGTCAAGGGGGCAATGACATGGTTCGCCAGCCAGGCTGCTCCCCCGGACGCCACCAAGGTCTTCCCCAAAACGATCGCCCCGCCATACATCAAAATGACCCCCCAGTTCACATAGTTTTCTACATCCCGCCAGGTCAGAACCCGAAGGATGAACAGCAGGACTGCGGCCACAACGGCCACCACAGCCATGTCTATTCGATGGTTCAGGAAGATCCAGGCTACGAGGGCAAGGGCAAAGACCCCGGCCATTTTCTTCTCGATTGGCTTCCAAGGAGATCGATCGATGGCCAGATCCTCACGAATTGCCTGAAGAGAGACCCGATCCGCGAACCTGCGTGTGAGAAAATAGAGGTACGCCAAGCCGAAGAGGGTCAGGAAGGCGGAGAGGGGCCATGCCATCAAGGTCCACTGGAAGAACTGGATCGAGACCCCGAACTCTTCCTGGAGCATTCCAATGGCCAGCGGGGCGCGGGCGCCCCCCAGGGGCGTCGCGATGCCTCCGATCCCGGCGCCCCAGGCCATAGCAAGAAATAGCAACGCCTCATAGCCTCGATACGCCTTGGGGAGTCGCAGATCATGGGCAATTCGAAGGATCACCGGGAATAACAGGGCCGCCGCGGCATGCGCCGGCATGAGATACGCCAGGAGGTTCGCCGTAAGGAAAATGCCCATTAAAAGGCGATAGGCTGAGCCCTGGAAAGTATGGAGCAGATAAAGACTGACCCGGCGGGCCAGGCCCGATTTCATTAAGCCCGCGGCCAGGATGAAGGCCCCCAGGATGAAAAAAACGGCTCGGTTCCCAAAAAGGGCAAAGGTCTCCGTAGCTGGAAGGATCCCTAAAAGGGGGACGAGCGCCAATACCATGAGCCCGGTGACCGCGGGCGGGAGAGGGTCTCCTGTAATCCAGAAAGAGACCGTCAAGAAAAAAAGCCCAATGGACCGTTGAGCGACCGAGGTTAATCCCAAAACCGGCGGACTGATGAGGGCGATCGCGAAGAACACGATCCCCCCAACCAGAATGGCTCGTTTGATCCAGCGATAGGGACTCATTACTTCAGATACCCCAGGCTCCTCAGCCGTTTCCGGATCTGCTCTTTTTCTTCTTCACTGAGCGCCCCCTCCTCATTGAGTTTCCCAAGCGCCACCACATCCCGGAGGACATACACCACAAACTCGGTCACACTGGAAAACCCTGTTCCCCGGATGAGTTCTTGAATCTGCCGATAAAGCGGCCTCGGAATTTTAATGGTCACCCGTTCCATTTCGACCCTGTCCCTTCTTGAGGCTCAATTTTAACTCCGATCGGAGCCTCAAGCAAGGAACATAACGTATGGAGACGAACTTTCCAACGCTTTGGCTTCCAATGGGTTCCGATATGTGAGAATCCTGAGAGTCCCCTGAGAGTCCGATTCCGTATGTTAACCATGATGATTTGGCGCGGGCAGAATACATCGAATCTCAGACACGGAGGGCGACCCGAAGTTCGTTGGGGCGGACATCGTTCTCGGGATGGGGATGGTCCCTCTTTCTCACCCATCCCCAACCCCACATAGGAGGGGCCTTCCAGCCAGTGCCCGTGCTCAGGACCCGCTTCTTCTCCCTCGGGTCGCCCTCCGCCTTGTTTCCCTAAGGAGATTGGGCAGGTCTGAATGAGGAGCCCGGAGTGTATTAAGACTGGAAAACCCGCCGGATCCGCTCTAAGGCCCAGTCGATTTCCTCCCTGGTGATGATCAACGGGGGTGCAAAACGGACGACTTGATGATGGGTATCTTTGGCCAGGATGCCCTCCTCCAACAGGCGTTCACAGTACGGTCGGGCGGTGCCATACTCGGGCTTAATTTCGACCCCGATCAAAAGCCCTTTGCCTCGAACTTCCCGGATCGCCGGGCTCTGGATCTTCCGCAACTCATCCATGAAATACGCACCCAGTTCCGCGGCACGGCTCGGCAGATCCTCCTCCAGAATGACGTCCAAACTGGCAATCCCGACCGCTGCGGCCAGGGGATTCCCTCCAAAGGTGGAGCCATGATCCCCTGGGGTGAAAACGTCCATGATCTCGTCATCAGCAAGGATGGCGGAAACCGGATACACCCCGCCTCCGAGGGCCTTGCCGAGGATAAGGATATCCGGCCGGGCATCCTCGTGTTGGAACGCAAACAACTTCCCGGTCCGACCCAAGCCGGTCTGGATCTCGTCCAGCACCAGCAACACGTGATGTCTCTTGGTAATTTCACGGATCTTCCGGAGGTAGCCCTCGTCCGGAACGATCACTCCGCCCTCTCCCTGGATGGGCTCGACCAAAAACGCCACAGTATTCTCTGTAATCGCCGATTCCAGCGCCTCCGGATCGTTGAACGGAATGATCTTGAATCCAGGGGTAAACGGGCCGAAGCCATAGCGGTATTGTGCTTCTGTCGAGAAACTGATGATCGTGATGGTCCGGCCGTGGAAGTTGTTTTCGGCCACGATGATCTCTGCCTGGTTCTCGGGCACGCCCTTCTTGAGGTAGCCCCATTTCCGGGCCGCCTTAATGGCGGTCTCCACGGCCTCTGCCCCGGTGTTCATCGGCAGGGCCTTTTCGTAGCCGGCAATCTGGCAGAGTTTGCCCAAGAACTCCCCCATCCGATCATTGTGGAACGCACGGGAGGTCAGGGTCACACGGTCTGCTTGTTCCTTGAGGGCCCGGAGAATCCGCGGGTGGCGGTGGCCTTGATTCAGGGCAGAATAGGCAGAAAGCATGTCTAAGTATCGCCGGCCGTCCACGTCATACACCCACACACCCTCCCCACGCTCGATCACCACTGGGAGGGGTTCATAGTTCCGGGCAGACCACTTCTCTGTCCAGGTAATGATCTCTTGTGTTCGGGTCATTCAAAAACCTCCTTTTGGGGCCTTTCAGGGGTTGTGGTAGGCCCAAATCTTACATGGCAGTGGCGCCCAAATCCAGCGAAACGAAAATTTTTCCAACTCTTGAAACAATTGAAAAACTTTGTCAAAAACCTTAAAATTTTGATGGTTTGGGAAATAATGCAATGAGAGAGAACCTTCGTCAAATACAGGCTTTCCATTTACGGTTTCCCGGGGCATTTTGGACCTTCCCTATGTGGCTTACCTTTGCCCCGGGCTCCAAACTTTTGAAAGAGGTGAAGAACCATGAAACGGCTTGTCATCTTAGGCGCAGGCACAGCAGGCACAACGGTCGCGAACCGACTGGTTCGGGAATTGGAGCCCGAGGAGTGGGAGATCACCGTCGTCGATGCCAACCCCACACACTACTATCAACCTGGCTTCCTCTTCATACCGTTTGGCATCTATAGCAAAAACGACGTGATCAAGCCCAGGAGGGACTACCTCCCCTCTCGGGTGAAGTTCATCCTCTCCGAGATCGAGGCCATCGAGCCCGATAAGAACCGCGTACGGATCAAAGCAGACCGCCAGTATCTCCCCTATGACTACCTCATCATCGCGACAGGGGCTCACCCTCGTCCGGATGAAACCCCCGGAATCCTCGAAAAGGAATGGCGGAAATCCGTCTTTGACTTCTACACGCTCGACGGCGCCGTTGCCCTTCGGAAGAAACTCCGCGAGTGGCAAGGAGGCCGGCTCGTCGTCAATGTGGTGGATATGCCCATCAAATGCCCGGTGGCCCCCCTGGAATTCATCTTCCTCGCCGACTGGTACTTCCATGAGGAGGGCATCCGAGACAAAGTGGAACTGGTTTATGTGACCCCTCTGCCTGGCGCGTTTACCAAGCCCAAGGCCTCTGAAATCCTCGGCAACATGCTGGAAGAAAAAGGGATCGAACTTGTGCCCGACTTCCTCATCGAACGGGTCGACCCGGAGAAGAAGGTCATTATCTCCTACGACGAGCAGGAAGTCCCCTATGACCTCTTGGTGACCATTCCGCTCCATATGGGGAGCGAGGCCATTGAACGGTCCGGCATTGGAGATGACCTCAACTTCGTCCCCACCGACAAACACACCCTCAAGGCGAAAGAGTTCGACAACATCTTTGTGCTGGGAGATGCCACTGATGTGCCGACCTCGAAGGCCGGTTCTGTGGCCCACTTCATGGTAGACGTCTTCGTCCCCAACTTCCTGCGCTATATCGACGGCCTGGAACTCAAGCCCACCTTTGATGGCCATGCCAACTGCTACATCGAGTCGGGCTTTGGCAAGGGCATCCTGATCGACTTCAACTACGAAGTCGAGCCCCTGCCCGGAAAATTCCCCTTGCCGGCCGTGGGGCCGTTCTCCTTGCTCCAGGAGACCCGCATGAACCACTGGGGCAAGATGCTCTTCCGTTGGATGTATTGGAATATCCTGCTCAAAGGCAAACACATGCCGATTACCGCCCAGTTGACCATGGCCGGAAAGTGGTACTGAGGAGGTGGACCATGGAACCTGTCACCTCCCCAACCGTTGAAGAGCACCTGAAGGCGCTCCAGGCCCAACTGGATACCCTCTCCAAACAACTTGCGAACATCACGGAGTATGTCGAAGAGCAGCGCCGGCGCCAGCAGGAGAGAGACGAACTCAAGGAAGACCTCATCCCCATCATCAACGACCTCTACCTGCTCATGGTAGAGCAACTTGACGAGATTCAACGGCACGTCCAACTGGAAGACATCCTCCACTTCGGGAAACGCGTCCTGAGAAACATCAAGAACTTCGAGCACCTGATCGATCAGATCGAGAGCCTCCAGGACTTCTTGCGCGATGCGAGTCCCCTGGCCCGAGATGCCTTCTTAACCCTCATGAAGCAACTGGATGACTTAGAACGCAAGGGCTACTTCGCATTCCTGAAAGAGGCGGTCCGGATCGTAGACAATATCATCACCCACTTCTCTCCGGAAGATGTCCGGCTCCTGGCCGACAACATTGTGACCATCCTCGAAACCATAAAGGAACTGACCCAGCCCGATGTCATGTACATGCTGCAGGAGTTCACGGAGACCTTCCGGGAGGTCAGCGAACGTCCTGAAGAAATTGATGTGTCAACCCGGACCATTTTGCGTCTTTTACGAGACCCCCATGTCCGTCGGGGGTTGGTGATTACCATGCAGACCCTCCGCCTGATTTCCTTAGGGCGGGGGCAGATCCGTAAGAAAAACGGCAACTCCAAAAATTCAAGGAGGTGAAACGATGGCAACCAAAGTCATTGCAAACAAGGAAGTTGAAGTAGATGCCGAGGGATACCTCGTGAATCCCGAGGATTGGACCCCGGAGATCGCAAAGGCGATCGCCGAGGAGATGGGAATCGAACTGACAGACCGGCACTGGGAGATCATCGAATTTGTCCGGAACTACTACAAAGAGAAGGGCACATCCCCGACCCTTCGGCAGATCAGCAAGGGGGCGGGTGTACCGACCAAGGAACTGTTTCAACTCTTCCCAAAGGGCCCTGGCAAAAAGGTCGCTCGGATCGCCGGGGTTCCCAAGCCGGAAGGGTGCATCTAACCCATGGCTCGCGGCCAGCAAGGTGTGATGTCTTTTCTCGGCTTAACATGGGAAGTCGCTGGCAGTGGGCCAGAACAAGGAGGTCGCCATGGCTGAAGAAACCCGGAAAATGGCTTTCATCTGCTCCAAGGGCAACCTGGATATGGCGTACCCGGCCCTGATCATGGGGTGGGCCGCCCTGGGCGAAGGCGTCGATGTCATCCTCTTTTTTACCTTCTGGGGCTTAGATCTCATCAATAAAAAACGGGTGGACCACCTCAAACTCCCGCCGGTCGGGAACGCCAGCATGAAGACCGGGATGATGGGCTTCCCCATCGACTTCGGCATTCCTCAAATCATGGGGATCCTGCCCGGCATGACCGCCGTCGCGACGTCCCTCATGAAGAAAAAGATGAAAGAACTGGAAGTCCCACCGGTTCGGGAAATGCTCGAAATGCTCCACGACGCCGGCGCAAAACTCTACGCGTGCAAGATGACCGTGGACATGATGGGTTTGACCAAAGACGACTTCCTGGACGTCGTCGACGACATCGTCACCGCAAGCGAATTCATCGAGATGACCGAGGGGGCCCAGATCGTCTTCATCTAACGGCTTACGCCCTCAGGGTTTCCCAGGTCAGGAGGGGGTGGTGGCTTCTGTCATCCGTCTGAATTCCCCAATTTCAAAACCTTTGCCTTCAGGGGCTTCGAGGGTCCGACCTTCAGGTGAATCACATATACCCCGGCCTTGAGCGGCTGGAGATCCAGAAGCCATCGGCTCCCCCCATGGATTCCGGGATCCCAGATCCTCGTCATCACCCGTCGGCCTGTGACATCAAAGACCTGGAGGAGATAGGATCCGGGCCCGGGAGGGGTCCATTGGAGCCAGACCCATCGGGTGGTGACCGTCGGCCAGACCCGCCAGCGTGCCGGCGCCTTCCGGGGAGCCCCTTCCGATACGGCATAGCCTTCGCCATTGGAATAGGCGGCGATCATGCCATTCCGGGTCCCGGCCAGCACATCCATCGTGGCGTTTCCATCAATGGAGGAGATGCCATAGACCACCTCCACCGGTCCGGACATCGGGTTGCTCCAGATTTCGGAACCATCAGCGCCGGAGACGACCATCAGCCGATTCGTGGTATAGCCTGTCCCCACCGCAATTTCCGGGACCCCATCCCCCGAAAGATCGGCCAGGGGCGCAACGGAGAAGACCATATCCGGCATGGTGGCGACCCAGTTAAAGGTCCCGGCCCGCGGATCGATGTTGTACAGCGCGGGCACTGTACCCGCCGGTAGGAGTTCCGGAGTCCCGTCTCCATTCATGTCTTCCATGGGCACGAGTTCCACCACGATGCTCCCGACGTTCAACGCGTGCAAAATTGCTCCGTTGGAGCCGCTGAGTACCACCACGTAGCCATACGTTCCGGCGGCCAGATCGGGGATGCCGTCGTCATTCACATCCCCCACCGGCACGACGGTCCACCCGGCGCCATACGAGGCCAGCGATTGTTGCCAGATCTGGGTTCCGTTAGCGCCGTCTACCAGGATCACGTTGTACGACGATGGGGAGCCGTCAGCGGTCGCCATCGCCACCTCCGGGATGCCATCGCCATTCACGTCGCCGATGGCGCGGATCCCGAGCACCGCATAGCCGGCCGGGGCCTCCCAGATCTTTGCGCCCGTCGCACCATTGAAACAATAGCCCCGTTTGGGACCCGTGCCATAGGAATCGTCGCCCGCACCGGCCAGGATCTCCGGGATGCCATCGCCGGTCAAGTCCACAAACTCGGCCACCTCATAGACCCAGCCGCCTTCGCCGTACTCATGCGTGTCGTACTGCCAGATCAGCGTACCCGTTTTGCCGGAGATGACCCGAACCTGACGCCCGCCCCACACCGTTGCCAAGGCGATGTCCTGAACGCCATCTCCGTCCACATCCGGGATCACAATCATCCCCCGTTCCACGTAGGGCGGGGAGGTCGGGAACTTCCAGAGCACATCACCCGTTAAATACGCATTGCCATTCAGACAATAGAGCGTGTCGTTCTCGGAGACCGCCAGGACTTCAGGGACACTGTCTCCATTGAGGTCCTGGAGGGTCTTTAGCGACCGAATGTGTTCCCAGATGTCTCCCTGGACCACATGGAGCCAGAAGAGGCCGCCTTCAGGCACCGGCGTCGGGTCTCCGCTCCCTTCCAGGTATACCCATCGGACCGGCTCGTCTGGATCGTTCGAAAAGATGCCCACCGCCGCCTCGGCGAGGCCACTATCCGGGGCCCAGAACCAGACCGGGATCCGTGCGGTGTCCATCGGCCAGACGGTGATCGGAAATTCGTAGGGCTCAATGTAGAAGGTCCCTTGACAGTCGATGACGGGGATGTCCACGATCGCCGAGTCCAGGATCAGTGGATCGCTCCCGATGTTCACTACAGGGAGCCACCACCGGGTCAAAGCCCGAGCCCGCACGCTGCCATAGTCGTGGAGGGTATCCGGGAGTTCAATTTCAGGTCCCTGAAGAACGCCCGTGCCCTGAACACTGATGGGAATCACGGGCTGTACGGGATCATTCGAGTACACCGTCAGGGTCGCCTGATCGGGGCCCGTAGCCAGGGGAACGAAGACGATGGGGATTTCCCCGGCACTGGCGGGGTCAATCGTGACCGGGAAAGAAGTGCCGGCATGGAATGCTGGATTCGTAGTGGAGAGACTGTCGATGGTCAAGGGGGCGGAGCCCTGGTTATAGACCGGGAGATTCCAGGTTGAGGAGTCGCCCACCGGGACATTCCCGAAGTCGTACTGGGTCAACGGCAAAAAGATTTCTGGATAGCCCGTGCCATAAGGGTCGATGCGATAGAGGGTCATGCCCGGCCCGTTCTCGGTCTCCGCAATAAGCCACAGGGCTTCGCCATCCCAGGTGAGGTCCCGGGGACGGGTGGTAGGGACCGGGAACGAAAGCAGGGTATCCCCGGTTTGGGGATCGAGTTTCCAGACTCGTTCCGGGTCGCCATCGTTGTCATCCATGACATTCCAGAGCGCCTGGCCGTCCCACGCGAGGCCATGGGGCTGTGTGCCTTGCGCTGGCAATGTGTCCACCGCCTGGTGGGTCGTAACATCCACACGATAGAGATTGAGTGGGTCGTTGGGATAGTAGATCGAGACCCAGAGGTACTGGCCGTCCCAGGTCAGTCCACCGATGTAGTCTCCGGCGGCGAAGTCCAGGGCATGGATAGAGTCGACTTTCTGACCGTCGAGGGTCAGTTTGTAGATATAGGGCGAGGTCCAGCGATATGAGGCGTACCAAAGGTACGTGCCATCAAAAGCAAGGCCGTGATTCGAATCGTTCGGGCCGGGGAAGGAATCCAGCACCGTGCCATCCGTGGTATCCACCACGTAAACCCAGCCCAAAAGGTCGTCCGCCACATACAAATGGCCGTTCACGAAGGTCAAGCCCCACGCATAGTAGCCTTGATCCGGCCCTGGGCATGGCAAGGTCTTGAGAATGGTCTCCGCCGAGCCCAGGCCGACCCATCCCCACAGAACCCCGAGCCAAAGCCATCGTTTCATGATGAAACCTCCTCATCCGAGAACAACTGTCCCAACTTCCTCAACGCTTGAAGTTTTTCGCGGTGTCCCAACTTGGCGAGCCGGATCGCCCGCTCGACCACATCAATGGATCGTTCATAGACCCTGCGGTTGACAGGGTAAGGATAGCCGTCTTTGCCTCCATGCGCAAAGGCATAGACCGCAGGGTCCTGATAGGAAGGCGTGGCGCCGTAAATGATGTCCGAGACGAGGGCCAGAGCCCGGATGGTTTTGGGCCCCACACCTTGAAGGCCCAACAACTCCTCAAAGGAAGCCGGAGCCCGCTCATAGGTCCGCAGCAGGATCTTTTTCAAAGACTCTGGCCGAAGGTCCTGGACCCAGAGTTCGTGCCGGCGCGGCAGTCGGAGGTGACGAAGTCGCTCCATGTCACGGATCGTCTGCTCCGGTCGCTCACGGACAAGGTCCACCATGACCTCCTGGGTCGCTACGCTCTCTTTGGCCGTCAGATCCAGGACCCTGGACTCTCGCCGCTGCGCTGCGATCCCGGTATGGGGCTCCACAACAAAGGATTGGAGATGCTCGCTGGACCAGTGATAGCGACGGGCATACCGGCGGACCGGGTTCATGCCCTGCTGGATCACCACCCATTGGCCATCCTGTGTGAAAATCAAGACATGGTGGTAGATCTGGTAGCCATCCTGGAGGGCGGCGGAATCGACCTTGGCGGTCATCCGACTTGCATAGATCAGTGGATCGGGATGGATGCCGGTCCGGTCTGCGATCCTGCGGATCTGGTCTGGGGTCTTCCGGGAGGTCCGGCCTTTGCCGCCAGCCACATAGAGGCCAAGATCTCGGTCTTTGAGGGCCTCTTTGATGGCGCCGGTGGTGGTCGTGGTCAGGCCTGAGGAGTGCCAATCAAAGCCCAGAAGCGCCCCGAAGGCCTGGAACCAAAAGGGGTCCTGGAGCCTTCGAAGGACTTCCTGGGGGCCGAGTTCGACCACGATGGCCTCCAGGATGGCGCCGGCCAGACGAACCATCCGGTCAAAGAGCCACCGCGGGGCGCGCCCGCCATGGAGCGGCAAATCTGCGGTGCCCGTCCGTTGCATGACACGCAAAATATACGCCGCCCCTCTCCCAAAGACAACGGAGGCTCATGCTTCGCATGGACCCGCATTGTAGGACATGGACCGGCTTGATCCCATCCCCTGCTATGGTCGAATGACCTCATAAAAAATCTCTGCATTGTGATCAAAATCTCCCCCAACACTCTGAGACCATACAATGTGGATATTCCCATGGGGATCCACTGCTGCATCATAGGTATACGGTGGCCATCCACCATACCCCTCCGCGCTGATCTCGTCAATTAAAATCCATCCTCCAGAATCCTTCTGATAAATCTTGATTTTCCCATCGAGTACCGCATCGATAAAAAACCCGAAGAGGACGCCTTGATTCCATAAAAACCTCAAATGCGACACCTCCCCTCGATAAGGAAGGGAATCCAGTGGGGAAATGTTGGTATCCGAGATGAAAACATAATATCCAATGGCTCTGCCTATGGTGAAATCTCCGTTGACCTCTACCCAACTAACCAACACAGAATCGTGTCCATAGGGAGTGACCCCGGCATAAACAGACGGAATCCATCGACTCTCCGATACATTCACCGGCTCTGACCACTCACCTGTGGGAGAACGATGTACATATGCTATATCGTCGCCTCCTCCTTGCTCGAACACCACATGAACACCACCCCCAAAGTCCACAGCAATTGATGGGTTAAGGATATAAGTAGGCAACTCCTCCGTTATGCTCCATGTTCCATCTGACATTTTTTGCTTATATTTACCCTTAAGTCCATCATTCCATATCACATGCACTGTCCCAGTTGGATCAACGGCAATACGGGGTTGCTCCGCAGTCCCTGTATTCGTTAGTACCTTCACATCTGACCACTCTCCTGATGGTGTCCTCATCCGATAGTGTATCTCTGAATGCCAGATATTGGGATCAGGAAGAATCGGTTCCCAGACAAGGTGAACATTGCCAAAGGGGTCCGCTGCGATTTGCGGTGCCCACGCATCTTCTGTGGTATCGGTTAATATCTCAATCTCACTCCACTCCCCTCCCGGCGGCTTGTAACGGAAATACAGCCGGGAAAATTCAAACTCATTCTGCCCTCCGTCCATCCAGACCACATACACCGTTCCATCGGGCCCCAAAGCAATGCTCGGTCCCACCGAATAGGTATCATTCCTCGAGATATTCCTTGGATCGTACTCCTGGGGTGGGGGATTGTGGTCCGAGGAACTCGGGTTCTTCCTACAGGCCGAGGGAAGAAGCAAAAGAAATAGGAACAGCAGGATCTGGAGGATGTGCCGATGATGGAGATATGGGCCTTTCCAGGTACTTACCCTATGCATCGATCTTCCCTCCGATGACTCTGTAATGCAAGGGTTTTGAACTTCCAATCTCTGTCTCGCTTCCCGGGCCTTTCTCGCTCCACGAGAGAGTGGGGAAGGTCTGGGGAAACGGCGGCACGGGAATGGCTGCATAAGGACGACCAGGACTTTGGCAAAAGGTCCCTCGAGGGCATGTGTGTGCGCAAAGTTTGTCTATTGTTCAAGACAACCCCCTTAGCCACACAAAGATTATATGCCCACCTCGATCCAGTGACGGGGTGTAAAGATCCGCGCCGGGTTTCCAAAACAGCCAAGGAAACACTTCATGGAAACGAAAAGCCATAGGGTTTCTTTGTGCCACACATTCGTTTCTATCCGTCGCGTAAGAAATCGGATAGGGGTCGTATAATTTAGGCCTGAAAAGGGGAGGCTTGCCGTGAATCTCATCCGGGGATTGTTGAAGGAAGAGCGGACCAAAATTGTGTTATGGGTCTTGGATGGCCTGGGCGGGGTCCCCCATCCTGAGCACGGGAATCGGACGGAACTGGAAGCCGCACATACACCAAACTTCGACCGCCTTGCCGCCGAAAGTGCCGTGGGCCTGAGTATCCCGGTCCGGCCGGGCATCACCCCGGGCTCCGGACCCGCCCACCTGGCCCTCTTCGGCTACGATCCGGAACGGGTCCAGATCGGGCGTGGGGTCCTGGAGGCCTACGGGATCGGCTTGACCCTGGAGAACGGCGATGTGGCGGCCCGGGGCAACTTCGCAACCTTGGATCCGGAAGGCCGGGTCGCCGATCGCCGCGCGGGTCGGATCTCCTCAGAGGAATGCGTCCGGCTGGTTCAAAAACTTCAGGAGGCGATCCCGTCGGTCGAAGGGGTCCAGGTGATCCTGAAGCCGGGGAAGGAGCACCGGTTCGTCGTCATCTTCCGGGGCGAAGGGCTGGGCGACAAACTGCCAGATACAGACCCTCAAAAAGAAGGACTGTTTCCCGTCGAGCCGCGGGGAGGCGATTTCCCTTCCCGGTTTACCGCACGGGTTGTAAAGGCGTTCCTGCAGCGCGCCCGAGAGGTCCTGCGGGATGAGCCCCGCGCCAATGGGATCCTGCTTCGGGGCTTCTCGTCGATTCCCAATGTTCAGCCTTTTCCGGGGCGGTACCGGCTGCACCCCCTGGCCCTGGCCTCCTACCCGATGTATCGGGGCATCACCCGGATCCTCGGCATGGATACCCCGATGGATCTCCAGACCTTTGACGATGAACTCCGGCTCCTCAAGCAGGAATACGAGCGCTACGACTTCTTCTACATCCACTTCAAAGACCCAGACAAGGCCGGGGAAGATGGAGACTTTGAGAAGAAGGTCGAACGCTTGGAAGAGGCCGACCGCCGACTCCCGGAAATCCTGGATCTGGAGCCGGATGTCTTGGTGATCACGGGGGACCATGCGACACCGACCTTGCTCAAAAGCCATTCCTGGCATCCTGTGCCCCTCCTGATCCACTCCAGGGTCTCCGGACGGGATCGAGTGTCGGGATTTAACGAGGCGGAGTGCCGCAGGGGCTCCTTGGGCATCTTACGTGCGGTCGAGATCATGCCCCTGATTCTTGCCAACGCCAAACGCCTCAAAAAGTTTGGGGCATAGCAAGTACAGGAAGGAGCAATGACTATGGTTCGAATGTGGATCGCTGCCCTCCGCGTCATCCCCCAGGTAAAGCCCGAGGAGTGGCAGACTTTTGATCTCTTGACCCGTTGGCTCATCAGCACCCGGGCCGCCGTCTTTGTGATGACCTTTGTGTCGGCCACCATCGGCGGCCTGTTCGCTGCCTACCACGGCCAATTCCATCTCGGGCTCTATCTTTTGACCACCCTCGGACTCATCCTTGCGCATGGAGCCAGTAACCTGTTCAACGACCTCTTTGACTACAAACTCGGCTTAGACGAAGCCAACTATTTCCGGGCGCAATACGGCCCTCAGCCTTTGGTCGCGGGATTGCTCTCGGAACGGGCGTTGCTCCGCTATGCGGCGGTCACGCTGGCGCTGGCCGCGGCGATCGGCGCCTATCTCACATGGGTGCGCGGTCCCCTGGTGTTCGTCCTCGCCGCCTCGGGGCTTGCCGCCATCCTGGGCTATTCCTTTTCCAAGCGGATCGCCCTCGGGGAGCCCCTGGTGATCGTGGTGTGGGGCCCCTTGATGGTCGCCGGCTCCTACTTCGTCATCACCGGACATTGGCGGTGGGAGGTCTTCTGGGCAGGCCTCGTGTACGCGCTCGGCCCCACGAGCGTCCTCTTCGGCAAACACATTGACAAGTTTGACGATGACCGTCAGCGGGGCATCCGGACCCTGCCGATTCTCCTGGGCAAGGACCGTGCACGGCGGTGGGCCAAGGGCCTGATGCTGTCCATGTACCTCGGGGTCGGCCTGTTGGTCGCCCTCAGGATCCTGCCGTGGCCGACCTTGCTGGTCGTGCTGGCGTGGCGAGAGTTCCGAGCGGCCTGGAAGATCTTCAGTCAGGAAAAACCGAAGGCGCCTCCTGCAGACTATCCCCCGGAATCCTGGCCACTGTGGTATGTCGCCTATGCCTTTGTCCACAACCGCCGGTTCGGGTTCCTGTTTGTTGGAGGGCTGTTGCTTGGAGTGATCCTGCGGTTCTGGGGCCTGGCCTAAAACGGCTCTTCCGGGAACCCGTACGCCCCTTTCAAGGGAACAAAGGCGCACGGGAACAAGACCTGATGCTCCGCTTCGGTCTCAGAAACTTTGGTCACTTTCACCAGGTCCTGTCCCCATCGGTCGCCGACCGGCAACACCATGATGCCTCCGACCTTTAATTGCTCTACCAGGGGCGGTGGGATCGACGGGGACGCCGCAGCAACCAGAATCTTGTCATAGGGCGCCCCTTCGGGCCAGCCTTTGGAGCCATCTCCCACGCGATATCGAATATTGGTGTACCCGAGTTCCTCGAGCACTTCCCGGGCCCGTTCCTGGAGTTCCGGGATGACTTCGATGGTCCAGACCTCCTGGACCAGTTCTGCCAGAATGGCCGTTTGATACCCCGATCCGGTCCCGATTTCCAAAACCCGATCGGTCTCTTGAGGGTCCAGGTTCGCCGTCATGGCCGCGACCATAAACGGCTGGGAGATGGTTTGGCCGTAGCCGATCGGCAGGGGCATGTCCGCGTAAGCCTGGACGCGATAGGGCTCCGGCACAAAGAGATGGCGGGGGACCTTTCGCATGGCTTCAATCACCCGGGGATGGGTGATCCCGCGAGTGATGATCTGCTGTTCGACCATGCGTTCGCGCTCAGCCCGATAGGGATCGTCGGAGGTCCTCCAGCCTTTCATCGTCCGTTAAGTCAATGTCTAAGGGGGTGACCGAGGCGTAGCCCTGGGAGAGGGCTTCCAGGTCGGTCCCCTCGGTCCGGGTCCACCGGACCTCTCCGGCAATCACATAGGTCTCTGGCCCTAACCTTTCGACGGGATTGTCATAACATCGGTTGCCCAGTCGTGTGACTCGGAGCCCTCGGATGGCAGAAGCCGGTCCGGGCGGCAAGTTCAAATTCAGCAGGATCGGGGCCTCTGCCTCCAACAGGATCGGCAACAGTTGCCGGATATACGGCAACGCCTTCTCATAGGTCTCCGGGGTTTCTTCAGAGGCGGCGTTTCCTACGGAGACGGCCAGGGCAGGGATGCCCAGGAGCGCGGCCTCGCGGGCCCCAGCCACGGTCCCCGAGTAAAACACATCTTCTCCTACGTTATAGCCGGCATTGATGCCTGAAATCACGACGTCGGGCGGCTTGGGCAGGAGGGCATGGACCGCCAGCATGACACAGTCCACAGGGGTCCCGGAGACCGAAAAGAAGCGGGGCCGCTGTTCAATCACCCGCAACGGCTGGTGCAGGGTAATGGAGTGACTGGCGCCCGACCGCTCTTTGTGGGGGGCGACTACCCACACTTCTCCAAGGTCCTGAAGGCCTTCTTCCAGAACCTTCAGGCCTAAGGCCTGATAGCCGTCATCGTTCGTCAACAAGATCAGCGCCATAGCAATCGGATCGCCAGAAGGATAAACCGGACCGTGTCCCAGACCTTATGGATGGAACTCTCTTCCTGCCCGTACACCGTGGCCATGGGAACGTAGCCGATTTTAAAGCCCTTCAGGGCGGCCTGATAGAGGACCTCCGACTCAAAGTCAAACCGACGGGTGGTGGGCCTGAAGACCCTCAGAAAGCGCGCGGAAAGATACCGGTAACCACTCTGGGTATCCTGGAGGCGCGTATGGGTCAAGAGGGAAAGGACCAGCGTGGTGGATCGATTGCTGAAATACCGATCCCACGGCATTTCCCCAAAATCGTGGAACCTGGACCCAACCACCACGTCGTAGCCCATCCGGGCCTTTTCCAGGAACCGGGGGATCAGTTCCGGGGGGTGCTGGAGGTCTGCGTCCATGGTAATGACGCCGTCATAGCCGTGTTGTAGCGCCCACTGGAATCCGCGATACAGGGAGGCCCCTTTGCCGAGATTCTGGGGGTTTCGCAGGACCCGGACCCCGGCCTGCTCCGCCAGGGATGCCGTCTCATCCGTGGAGCCATCGTCCACAATAAGGACATCTTCCAGGGGGTGGACCTTGCGGATACGGTCCAAGAGTTCCGGCACATGGGAGGCCTCGTTAAAGGCGGGAATGACGACCAGAACGCGGTTACGGCCGTCTTCGACGTGCGGTGTGGACGGCATGCTCCAGGACGGTTTGGATATCTTGGATGGAGAGGGGCTTGATCAGGTATTGGACCTGCTCATCTTCCAAAAATTTGCGGACCTCCTCCCGGCCCACATCCCCGGTAATAAAGACCACCCGATGGGCATTCTCCGGCGCTTCCCGCTTGAGCCGCTCATAGATCTCGATCCCGGAAAGGGTCGGCATCTTGACATCCAGCAGAATCAAGTCAAAGTGCTCGGAGACCGCAAGGTGGAGGCCATGGACCGGATCACTGGTCACCACCGGATCTTGCCCTAAGGTCTCTAAGATATTTCGGAGCAGATCCACAATATCGGGCTCGTCATCAATAACCAAGACTCGATGGGAGGGCTGACGGGGGACCCCTGCGGCGGGTGTCGGGGCCTGGACTGGCTTCGCGGCCTCCACCCGAACGGAGGGGAGCAAGATTCGGAAACAAGTCCCTTGCCCCACTTCACTTTCCACCTGGATCGTCCCGTTCATCTTCTCCACCAGCCGTTGGACGATGGCCAGGCCTAACCCTGTCCCTTTACCCGGAGGCTTGGTGGTGAAGAAGGGATCAAAGATCTCTTCTAACAGGTGTTCTGGAATCCCGGGCCCGGTGTCCTCAACCTCCAGGACCAACTGGTCCCGCTGTGGATAGGTCCGAATGGTGATGGTGCCCTTTTTCCCGGATTCCACAATGGCATCCCGGGCATTTGTCAGGAGGTTCATGATGATCTGGTTGATTTCGCCTTTGTTGGCATGGGTATACGGGAGTTTGGGGTCTAAATCGAGGGCCAGGTCCACGTTTTCCTTGCTGAACGCCTTGCGGACAATGTCTACGGTCTTCCGGATCTGGTGATTCAGATCCACAATTTCGACGGTTTGTTCTTGTGTGCTTCGGGCGTACTCCAGGAGGGAGCGGATGATGTTGGAAGCCCGTTCTGTCGCCTCCTTCACACGACGGAGATCTCGCCGTAATGGCTCCGGCAACTCGGTGTCATTGAGGTGGAATTCTGTATAGCCCTGGATGATCATCAGCGGGTTGCTGATCTCGTGGGCGACACCGGCTGCCAGGCTGCCGATCGCCGCCAGTTTCGAGGATTCCATCAGTTTGTTCCGGGTGGTTTGGAGTTTCTTGAGGGTCTCGACGGTCTCCTGGAAGAGCCGTGCGTTTTCCAAAAAGGCACCCAAGAAGAGCGCCAGTGGGCCCAGGGTCTGGAGCATCTCTTCGTTGAATTGGCCCGGCTGGTCGCTCTCCAGGTTCAAAACGCCCACGGTCTCCCCTCTCGCCTGGAGCGGCACACAGAGTTTCGATCGCGTGGTATGGAGAAGGGGCAGATCCTGCGATTCGTGCTCGACATCTGAGACGACAGCCGGTTGGCCAGTGCGTGCGACGGAGCCGATCATCCCGGTCCCCACGGGAATCCCGCGCCGGATCTCCGGGTTCTCGATGGACCGGCCTGCGATGCCCATGGGGACGAGTCGCCGACTCTCGGGGTCCAGCCAGAAGAGACTGACGTGGTCGGCCCCAAACCGTTTCCGGATCCGCTGCAAGATCTCTGGCAGGGTTTCATGGAGGTTCAAAGAAGCCGTGGCCTGCAATGAGAGGTCATAGAGGAACTGGAGTTCTTCCCTACGGTGTTTCTCCCGCTCCGCATGGATGACCTGCAGAAGGCCCAATGCGGTTTGCCAAGCAATGGCATCGCACACCTCCCGACGGAGATCGGGCTGGGCCGGCCCCGGGATGCCCTCGATCCAGAGATACCATGTCTCGGGCCCCTGTGCCAGGATCTTCTTAAAGTAGGCTCCCCCCTTCATCTCGCCGGTGGAAAGGGTTCCGAACTCTTCCTCGTCGACCTCCAGCCAGGCCAGGAATTGCGTGCGTGTGAATTCGAAGTTCTGGAATTCCAGGGTCTTTCGGTTATAAAGGTAGGCTCGGTAGCGTTTTCCGGCATCCTCTTCCTGGATCAGGGAAACCCTTTGGGCATAGAGGGCGTCTGCGATCATCGGGACGACATTTTCAACAAAGGAAGCAAAGTCGTGGACCTGAAGGAGGGTTGCCGTCAACTGGAAAACCGACTCGCGAGCAAAAACTTGGGCGCGCTGGCGTTTGAGTTCCGCGAGGTGCTCCAGGAGGATGGAGCCCAGGTCGACCCACATCATCACGGCCTGCTTGCTGGCCCCAGAAAAGGCCTTGGGTTCCCTCTTCGAGGCAATGCCAAGGAGACCAATGGGTTGCCCCTCCACTTTCACGATCCCAGCGAAGAGGCTCCGAAGATCCTCTTGTTGGAGAAGTCTCGGGCTCCCCAGGGCTTCTGCCTGGACATCTTCGATATAAAAGAACCGGCCCAGTACCGATTGTTCAATCTTCTGGACTTCGGCCATCGGGATCTTATAAAGTCTCCGGAACTTTTCCGAGACGCCCGCGGCGGCCTCGACCTCATAGAGGCGACCGGTTTCATTCAGGCGTAGGAAAAAGGAGGCGTCGGCTTCTGTTGCTTCCCGGACGGCGTCTACCAACCGTTGTCCCAAAAGCCCCTCGTCCATGGATTGGAACAACGTCCGGGTATACATCAAGATGTTGTCCATCGCTTGCTTGCGGGAACCCGAGACGTGTTCGGCCCACGCTTTCTGGAACGCGAGGGCCAAAATTCGGAGGGCATGCTCGATCTCTTTTTCCAGCCCCGCTCGGTTTTGTGATGTTTCTTCAGGCAAGGCAAGGATGATGAGCCATCGAAGGTGGTCTTCTGCGGCAATAGGAAGGACCCCTAACGCAGGGATGCCAAGGATCTGAGCCAGTTTCTCGGCGAGTGGATCCGTCCGATTCGGGGGGTCGAAAAAGGACATGTGTGAAGGGAGGGGCTCCACGGGGGCGAGATCCTCCAGGGAGAACCTCCGGGGCACAAAGAGATGGACAGAGGAAGGGTTCCCGGCGCGTCGAAGCCACTGACCCTGATCCTCGTCCATCTCATAAAGGACAACCATTGGAACCTTGAGAACTTCCCGGACGTGCGTCACCAGCGCCTTGGCCAAATGCCCCGGCTCCCGAACCTGTTCCAGGGCTGTAATCGCCTCCAGCAACTGTGGAGTTACGGTCATCCCTGACTCCTAGGTATTTGAGGGGACCCGATGAACCGCCAGGGGAAAGGACAATAGAAACGCCGGCCAGGGAAGGTCAGGACACCCCAGTGGGGACATCGAGATTTATGTTCGGCCGATTGTCGCATGATTCATAACCTTTTGAAATCCATAGTCATTCAAAAACCGCTATGATTTTAAGGACCTTGCAACCGGAACTCAACAAAGAGGGGGCGAAATTTAGCCGTGTACGGAACTTTTCCTGTCCCGATCCCATGAAATCCTTTGAGATCTTCTTTGGGTTTTTTCTCCTTTTTTCGTTTCTTCAAATTGCGAGGGGCCTCAGGAAAGCGTACCATTAGGGCCAAGATCAAGGAGGTTTATTACGATGAATGTCCTTCTCAGCGTGTTGGTGGGTGTCATCCAGTGGAATGCGGGGGCGTTGACCTTCCACAGCCGGATGCATCGCCCGACCGCCTTCCAGACGTTGGAAGACAGTACGGTCCAGGTCACGGCTCAACCCCAGAAGCCTGCCGAGGCATTGGTCTGGACAACGATTGACTCTGTGCCCATCCTCGACACCACCCAAACCCTCCAATTCGAATTCCAGGGACTGACACCGGGGATCCACCTCCGAATCGGCATCTTTTTTCAGGTCCAAGGAAGCCAGGATTATTACACCATCGATCGGACGGTGTTACTCGACACCGCGTGGTCCACGATCGAGATCCCCTTACGCGGGGCAAAGAAGGTCTTCGGCTCCAACTTCCCGCATGCACTCTCGATGTTTGGCAACGCCGATCTGATCCTCATTTTCTCCAACCCCATGGCCGAGCCCTTTGTGTGGAAGATTCGGACCATTTCTCTTGTCCCTTCAAAGTCATGAAACGAGCGCTTGTCCTTCTCCTTTTGGGGGTTCCTCTGCTGGCGGATCCACCTTTTACGCCCAATGTCCGGGTCAGCCAGGATCCGCCGAATCTCACCGTCAACCAGGGAGAATCCTCCTTTGCGGTCTGGCACGACTCCATCTATGTGGTATGCAACATTGCCGAACGGTCCGTCTATCCGATGATTCCCTTTGCTCGGTCGATCAGCAACGGTGATTCCTTTGAACTCCATTATGAATTCATTGACCAGAGTACGGGGATCACCTGGCATACGGACCCGGTCATTGCCGTGGACGATTCCGGCCACGTCCATATGCTCGTGCAATTCAGCGTGGACTTGATTCGGCATTATTTGTCCCGGGACGGCGGGATCACCTGGGCCGAGACCACAAACGTTTCCGACCCCGCAACCGGCGGCTGGGTGGATAAGCCCTGGATGGTCGTGGACGGTAACCATGTCTATGTGGCCTGGCAGGAGTTCTATAGTGCCGAACAGGGAATCCGCTTTGCACGGTCCGATGACTACGGCCGGACTTTCACAGTCCAGACCGTGGATCCAAACCATACCGGCTTGGTCGCTTTGAACATTAACCGGAATACCGGCACCTTGTACATGGTGTATGTCGCCTGGGGCTCTGGGCTCTACTTCACCCGATCCGATAACGGCGGATTCTCCTGGTGGTCCCCGACGTGGATCGGCAATGTACAGTACGACGGCGGCATCGGGGATCGGGCCCCCATTGTTTCCCTGGCAGTCTACGGGGATACCCTTTTTGTCTCCTGGGTGGATGATCGCAACGGCTCCTGGGATATCCTCGGGATGCGAAGCCTCAACGGAGGACTGTCCTGGGAAGGTCCGTGGATCTTGAACCACACCCTGGCTGGCGGCCAGTGTAAGTCCTGGGTGACCTTTGACCCCTATAGCGGCCTACACCTGTTCTATTACAGCACCCCAGATTGGCCCACCCAATTGGGTAGCCAGTGGTCGGTGTGGTACCGGTATTCCTCGGATTTTGGCCAGACCTGGGACCTCACAGCGCGGATCACCGATACCACCTTTCTGGGCCATTACTTTCAGGATAACACCAACTTTATGGGCGACTACCACATGATCGTCGCCGATAGCCACTATGTTTATGCCGTCTGGACCGATGGCCGGGATGGCAATATGAATCTCTATTTTGCGAAAGCCCCGCTGTCTGAGGTCTCGGTTGCGGAGCGCCAAGGGCTCAGGATCCCGGAACTCCGTGTCCACTGGTTCTACCGGGATGGTTTGCCCTGGCTTCACTTCAACGTCTCCCGTTCGATAGAGTCCCTGGACCTGACGCTTTACAACATCACCGGCCGGCGGCTCTGGAGCCGGACTCTCCAGTTGATTTCACCGGGCGCACATCGCCTACCCTTGGGGCTCTCCAATCCTCCCACGGGCCTTTACCTGCTCCGTCTACGGACACCCAGCGGACAACAGGTTACAAAAACCCTATGGTTCCCCACCTTCTCTCACTGAGCAAACAAACCGCCCTCGGTTATAATTAACGTGTGAGGTCTAAAAAAAGGAGGTAGAGGATGAGAGGTTTTCTGGTTAGCGTTCTCCTCGTGGGGGCCCTACACGCCCAGGTCCTTTACGAGGAACACTTCACCAACGGGACGCCGCAGTTGACCTGGCAGGGATACTTTTCGAACTACGGTCTCTTGGACACTCTGGTGGTCGTGAACGACAACACCACTCCGGAAGGCGATGGCTGGGTTGGTAAAGTTACCGGAGACGCCTTTGCCATGCAAGTGGCAGGCGATCCCGCCCTAACGAATTACTCCATCGAGGCCTGGATTTATACCATCGTTACGCCCAGTGGTAGCGGCCCATATAACGGCTTAGCATTCCGGGTAAACCCGGTGGACAGTGGCTTTTATATTTTTGCTGCCGACTTCGACAGTGACCGCCGTCTCCGCCTGAGTTACCACGCCCCACCGGACTTCATGCCTACCATCCTGCAGGTCTGGTACGATGCCGATGTCCCGGGGGGATTGCCCGTGACCAGCGGCTGGCACCACTTTGCCGTGAACGCCTTCGGCGACTCCATCTCCCTGTACTTTGACAACATTCTACTCCCCGGCTCTCCCATCATTGACAACCACTCTACCTTTGGGATGTTCGGGGTCTATGCGGCCTCCTTTGCCACGACTCCTGAGACCAAATTCGACGCCCTGATTGTGCGAGATGTCCCCTACGGAGTTAACGAATCCTCGACCCCGCAACCGCTCCCACGGGTCCGGGTCACTCCAATCCCCTTTGAACGGGTTTTGACGATCCGGAATCTCCCAGACCACCCCACCCAGATCCGCGTCTTTAACACTGCGGGCCAGTTGATCTGGCAAAAACAGACCCGGGGCACGGAATCTGTGATTCGCTGGCTCGGGGTAGATCAATCCCAGCGCCCGGTCCGTCCAGGGGTTTACTTCCTGCAAATCGGAAATCAGCGGATCCGTATTGTCAAGGCGCAGTAATCCAAGGCGCCAATAAAGAACCACCCCCTCCTGCTGGGGGACGGCGAGCCCTCGAACCCCATTCTCCTTAAGGCCGCAGGGTGAGGAAGCGCTTTCTTTCGTAGCGGCGAATCACAATCAATACGGGCCGCTTGCTGTCTTGATATTGCTCGATTGCCTTCCGGACATCCCCGAGACTGTGGACCCGGATCGTACCAATCTTCAGGATCTCATCCCCTGCCTCAATCCCCGCCTCATCCGCTGGGCTGTCCGACGCCACGTCTTCGACATAGACCTTTCCATCCTCTTCCCTCAAGGTCATGCCCCAGTTCCGGGCGTGACGGGCAGAGGCCAAGACCCCCTCTTCGCCTGGTCGTTCTCCAAGCGTCACGTTGAGAGACCTCTTCTTCCCATCCCGGAAAATGGTGATCTTAATCGTTTTCCCTGGCGGGAATTGTGCGATTCGGAGCCGTAGATCCCCGGTGTTCCGCACCGGTTTTCCCTCCACTTCCAGGATCACGTCGCCGTCCTCAATCCCCGCTTCATCCGCCGGCGTCCCGGCAATCACCTCTGTCACCAGGACCCCTCGAACCTCTTTCAGCCCCAATCCCTCCGCCAGGTCTGGGGTTAAATCCTGAATGTATACACCCAGGTAGCCTCGAACGACTTTGCCTTCCTGGATCAAGGATTTGGCCACCCAGCGAACGGTGTTCACCGGAATGGCAAAGCCAACCCCGGAAGAACTCCCGGACCGGGAACTCATCGCCGTTACCATGCCGATGACTTCACCCTTGAGATTCACCAAGGGACCGCCGGAGTTGCCCGGATTGACCGCCGCATCGGTCTGAATGAAATCCTGATACTCGGGCCCACCCGGGATCTGAACCCCAGATCGGTGTAGTGCACTGATGATGCCCAGAGAGATCGATTGCCCATAGCCAAAGGGGGTGCCCACCGCCAGGACCCACTGCCCAACCCGGAGATCCTCCGAGTCCCCCAGTGGCAAAACCGCGAGGTCTGCATCCGTCTGAATCTTTAAGACCGCGACATCCGTCGGCCGATCGATCCCGACCACATCCACCTGTTCCTCATCCAAAACCGTGCCATCCGGCAGGGTAACCTGAATCTCCTTGGCGTCAGAGACCACATGGGCGGCCGTAACGATGTAATAACCGTCTTCGGCCTTCTGGAAAACGAACCCTGTGCCATACATCGGGCCACGGAACTCCGGAATCTCGATTCGGAACTTCTTCTGGAACTCACGGAACCATTCTCCCCAGGGGAATTCTTCATATTCTTTACCTTCCCAGGGCCCCTTCTTCGGTGAGATCCGGATCTCTGGCTTCCAGGCCTTCTTGGGCTTTACCTCCAGCGTCACCACGCCCTTCTGGACCTTTTCAGCGACTCGGATGGTCTGTTCTTCAGCGGCCAGACCCCACAAGGCGGTCGCCAATCCCAACATCAAAACAATAGAAAACGCCTTGTGTCTCATGGTCCTTCACCTCCCTTCCTTGACATAGATCACATGGACGCCATGGACATCTTGGGGGACCACAATCGTCTTTCGACTGCCTCGAACCACACCCTGGCCTCGAATGTTGTAGAGTTTGAGGGATCCGGAACGCGCGGTAGCACGAAGAACGCCCTCTAGGTCTTCCAAAATCGCATGAAGATAATCACTGGCCAACTCAAAGGACCCCTGGTAATGTCGGACCTGAAGCCAGCCATTCAACGTGACTTTCATGGGGCCCTCAAAGGATTCGATCTGGAAGGAAGAAAGCCGCCCGGTGAGATCCACGATGCCAGACGACTCTTGGATGGTAAGGTCCCCCAGTTCGTCGGTCCCCTCGATCACCCCTTGGCCACGGATGATCGCAACCTGGTTGCCACGACCCCCAAGGGTCAGTGTCCCCCGAAAATCCAGGATCCGGATCTGGGAAAAGTCTGTCTGAACCGTCACCTGACCGGTCAGGTTCTGGAGGGAGATTCCATTCCCGGTCCCCTCGAGTCGAATCTCGAGGGATTCCGGGACTTCCAGGGTCCCTTGCTGGTTTTGGGCCGTGAGCAAATAGACGCCGGGCTTGCGGACTTCCAGTTGCACGTTCCCTGCAATCACCTTCGGCTCCGACCGTTCCGTTTGACCATGGACCTCCAGGATCAACCCTTGCCCGTTCACCACCAGTTGAGGAGGTGTCATGACGAGGAACGAAAGCCAAAGACTCCACATGCTCATCCCGTTCACCTCCACACCCCGGCAGATGTCAGCCGGGTCCATGCCTGAGCCTTCTGTTGGATGGAGGCCCACCGCGATCGGATCACCGTGTTCTGAGGAAATTGCTTCTGCATGAGTTCCAGTTCGTGTAGGGCGGTCTCGACGACCTGTCGGTCACGCTGAAGACTCGGGGGAGAAGGTCGGGATTCGACTTCTGCCCATTCAGCGGTCTGCGGGTTCGGCGTTTCCACACGGCTTGACCATGGTCCAAAACTTATGATTCCGTAGATCAACACCGCGATCACGATCCCCCCCAAGCCACCCTGTCGGATCCGGCGCCACCGTTCATGTCGCCGAATCCGGCGGACGACGCCGTCCCATGCCTCCGGAGGGGGTACCTCCAGAAAGTCCTCCCGATTTTTGAAGGGTTCCACGGTTCTCACCTCCGTGATTCAGAATTCGAGTTTTTCATCAATTTCCTGAGCCGGGCCAAGGCCCGGTGATACTGGGACTTTGAGGTGCCGACCGAAATTTGCAACGTCTGGGCAATCTCTGCATGGCTCATCCCTTCAACGATGCGAAGCCAGAGGATCGCCCGTTGGCCGGCGGGCAACTGGTCCAGGAGCCGTTGCCATCGCCCATCCAGGACGCCGGGCTCTCCCTCAATGTGGGGGTCTTCGTACGCCCATGTCTCACCCGGCAGGTCCTCCATAAAGACCTGCCCTCGCCTCTTCCGAAACAGGCTGACGGCCAGGTTGGACGCCACGCGGTAGAGCCACGCCCGGAGATGGGCGGTGTGCGTCAACCGCTTCCCATATTTCCAGAGCCGAAAGAAGGTCTCTTGCGTCAATTCCATGGCATCCTCTTGGTTCCCCATGGTCCGCAAGAGGTACGTGTAAATCGCCGCCGCATGCTTTCGGTAGACTTCTTCAAACTCCTCGAGTGTCATGACCAATTCCCATGGGATTGAAGCCCGTCCATCGTGCCGGCCGGCGTCCGCCGTCCTTCATAAAGTTATAACGCATGACCCCTCCAAAGGGTTGCAGGCAGGTCCGACTCCCTCGGAAATATTTCCTCACAGTGTCGCCATCTTTATGATTCGGGACACACTTTCAATGGAGCATGGAAGTTGACATTGGTGACCCCCTGGAATTAAACTTTTTGAACAATTTGGTCGAAAGGTCGAATCGTCATGGGAAGAGCAGATGAAATCATCGGTGTGGCCAAAGGGCTCATCGCCCGGTTCGGGTTCCGGAAGACAACCATGGAAGATATCGCCCGAGCCGCTCGAATCGCCAAGGCCACCCTCTATCACTACTTTGCGTCGAAGGAGGAGATCCTGCGGGAGATCATTCACCGGGAGGGCAACGCCCTGCGGGAGAAACTCCAGCAGGCCCTGAGCCAAGGGCGCACCCCGGAAGAAAAACTCACCCTCTATGCCCGGACCCGGTTCCGGACCCTGCACGACCTCGCCCTCTACTACAAGGCCATGTCTGAGGAGTTTTATAGCCACATGCCCTTCGTGGAGCGAGAAAGAAAAGAATTTGATCAGTTCGAACTGGACACTCTGGAACAGTTGCTCCGCGAGGGCGTGGAACGCGGCGAATTCGACATCCCGGATCCCCGCCTTTATGCCTTCCTACTGCTGCAGGCGATGAAAGGGCTGGAATACCCCTTGGCTACCGGGACCGCTCTCCACATGGACGACCAAGAACTGGATCTGGACGAAGCCCTGAATTTGCTCCTCAATATCCTCCTCAACGGCATCCGCAAACGGCCATGAACCCAAAATTTTTTGAGCAGGACCGACTAAAAAACGATTTTGGTCGGTTAGTATGAACCGATCGGAGGAGGCACCATGCAACGCCTGGCATCGTGGATCCTGAAACGGGCACGGGGGATGCTGGTTGCGGTGGGCGTGCTGACTGTGATCCTCGCCTTGGGCATCCCCCGACTCCGGGTGGAATCCGATGTCATCAAGTGGCTGGATCCCAAGGATCCGGTGGTCCAGGTGTTTGACTACATCGGCCGGCACTACGGCGGCACCCAGATGGCCCTCGTGGCCGTGGAGAGCGACAGCCTGTTCACGCCCCAGGGGCTCCGGTTCCTGCGCGACCTCACCGAAACCTACCGCACCCCGCCCGGGGTTTCCAGCGTCACCAGCCTGACCCACATCTTGGACATCCGCAAAACCGACGAGGGCCTGGAGGTGACCCAACTGCTGGATCCCCACCACCTCCCCACGGACCGCCACCAGATCGCCCGGCTCAAGGCCTATGTGCTGAGCCGCGACCTGTACCGGGGCAAACTCGTGTCCGCGGACGGCCGCATCGCCCTGGTATTGGCCCGGCTCCAGGAGGACGCCGACAAGCAGGCCCTGGCCCGCACCCTCCGCGACACCACCGAGGCCCTCGCCCGCCGGGCCGCCCTTCCCCTGCGGCTCTACTACGGCGGTATCCCCCTGCAGATGCTGGAAGTTTCGGACATGGTGCTCTCGGACCTCCGCAAACTCCTGCCCATCGTGGCCCTGGTGGTTATAGGGATCCTGTTTCTGGGGTTCCACACCCTCCGGGGCGTGATCCTACCCCTGGTGGTGGTTCTGGTAGCCACCCTGTGGACCCTGGGCCTGATGGGCTGGCTGGGGGTGCCCCTTTCCCTGATCTCTAATGTCACGCCCGTGGTGCTGATCGCTGTGGGCACGGCCTACGGCATCCACTTCATCGCCCGGTACCGCGAAGAGGTGAACAAGGGCCATCCCAGAGAAACGGCTCTCCAGGAGGCATTCCACGAGGTGGGCGTGCCCATCCTGCTGGCCGGCCTCACCACCCTGGCCGGGTTCCTCTCCTTTCTGGGGTCTTACCTGGTGCCCATCAACCACTTCGGCCTGTTCACGGCGTTGGGCGTGGCCTTTGCCATGCTCCTCTCCCTCAGCCTGATCCCGGGCCTTCTGGCCCTGTTGCCCAAACCCTCGGCCCGGTTCCGCTCGCTGGAGGCCGGGGCCCGGTGGTTCCGCCGAACCTTAGAACCGGCGGAACACTGGATCCTGCGCCATCCCCGCGGCGTGCTCCTTTCGGCCGCGCTGGTGGTGGCCTTCGCCCTCTATGGCCTCACCCGCATCACCACCTCGGTGAACATGACCGAGTACTTCCCCGAAAACAGCGACATCCGGAAGTCCTCCGCGGTGCTGCGCCGCCACTTCGGGGGCGACCTGCCGGTGCAGTTCCTGGTGACCGCCGACCTGAAGAACCCCTTCGTGCTCCGGGAGATTTACCGGTTTGAAAAGTTCCTGCGCACTGTGCCCGGCGTGCACAATCCCCAGTCGCTGGCCGACCTCATCGCCGAGATGAACGAAACCATGAATGGCCGCCGCACAGTGCCGGAAACGCCCGAGGGCGTGGCGAACCTCCTCTTCATGCTGGAAGGCCAGGACCTTTTGCCGCAACTGGTCCGTACCAACGACTACGCCGAGGGCGTGATCCAGGCCCGGTTCTCCGAGGTGTCCACCGACCGGATCCTGCAGGCCTACGACACCGTGGAACACTACCTGCAGCAAACTCTGGCCGATTCCTTGGTGGTGCTCTCCCTTCGCCCCGATCTGCTCCCGGCGATCCGGCGACGCATCGCCCGGCGCGTGGCCCAAGAAATTCTCTGGGACCTCCATTACTACGGGACCTCCGATACCCTGCCGGGCCTGGCCGACTCGCTGACGGCCTGGCAGTTCCGGCCGGTGTCCCTCTCCCCGAGCGAACGTCGGGCCCTGGAGCACCGCCTGGAAACCTACTTCGTGGAGGAAGCGGATGTGGTGCTGCCCCTTCCTACCGCCCGCCGCCTGGCCCGGGGCATCGCCAAAACCGTGGCTGCAGGCGCCCTGGACACCCTGGCGATCCGGCGCCTTTTAAAGCGGTTCCTGCCGCCCGCCGAACTCCGGGCCGACCCGGAACTGTTGCCCTACACCCTGGAAACGGTGGTCAGCATGACGGCGGAGGCGCTCCGCAATGCCCGGGTGAACACCTGGCTGCAGCGGATCCTGGCCGCCCTGCCCGACTCCTTGCAGGCCAACGCCAGCCTCCAGAAGGACCTCAAGGGCGACCTCTGGACCCTGGTGCAGCAGCAGGTGGCGCTGCCGGCGCGGGAGGTTTCCTCCTACGCCGGCGCCCCGCTCCCACTCCGGATCCAGCACGCCGGGCTCCTGCCCGTTTACACCAAAATCCACCGCAACCTGATCCGCAGCCAGATCCGCAGTTTCATCCTGGCCTTTGTGATCGTGGCCGTGCTGGTGGCCCTGCAGCTGCGGTCGCCGGGCGCCGGCATCCTGGGCACCCTGCCCATTCTGCTCGTGGTGGCCTTCAACTTCGGCCTCATGGGCGTTCTGGGGATCCCGCTGGACAACGCCACCGTGCTCATTGCCTCCATCGCCATCGGGATCGGTATTGACTACACGATCCACATGATCTCCCGGTTCCGGTTTGAACGGGAAGACCACGCCGACACCCGGGAGGCCCTGGCCACCGCCGTACGCACCACGGGCCGGGCCATCCTGCTGAACGCGGCCACCGTGGGCCTGGGGTTCCTGGTGCTGGTGTTCGCCGCGCTGGAGCCCCTGCGGCGGTTCGGCTGGATGGTGGCGCTCACTATGGCCACCAGCGCCCTGGCCGCCCTGCTTTTCCTGCCCGCCGTCATCTTGACCTTTGAAGGCGTTTTCAAACCCAAGGAGGTGCAAAAGCCATGAAACGGTGGTTCCTGGGCTATGCCCTGATGATGGCGATCTCGGTGCCGGTCCATGCCGGGCTCACCGCCCAGGAGATCCTGGCAAAGGTGGACAGCGTGATGAACGCACCCCGCGACCGCCGGGTGCGGATGAAGATGGTCCTCATTGACGATGCCGGCCACGAGAAGGTGCGGGTTGCCGAATCGTACCAGAAGGGCGACGACCACCGGCTCATCCGGTTTCTGGAGCCCGCCGACCAGCGCGGGATCGCCTTCCTCAGCCTGCCCAACGATGTGATGTATGTCTACTTCCCGGCCTTCAAAAAGGTGCGGCGGATCGCCGCCCATGTGAAGAACCAGACCTTCGCCGGCACCGACTTCACCTACGACGACCTCAGCACCTTCAAGTACTCCGAGGAATACAATCCCCAACTTTTGGCGGAAACCGACACAGCCTATGTGCTCAAACTCACGCCCAAGCCCGGCTCCGACAAGGACTACGCCTACCTGAAGATGTGGGTGGACAAGAAAACCTTTCATCCCCTGCGCACCGAGTTCTACGACCCCTCGGGCAACCTGTGGAAGGTAATGACCTTCCGGAACATCACCCAAATCCAGGGCTACTGGGTGGCAAAGGAAATGGAAATGCAGGACCTCAAGCGACAGCACACCACCCACATGATCCTGGAGGACATTCAGGTGGACACCGGCATTCCTGACAAGGTGTTCACCAAACGGTACCTCCGACGGGGCGTGTAGGCTTGAAAAGGGAGGTTCAGCCATGAGATCGTTGAAAACCCTGCTCTATGTGGCCCTGCTGTCCATGCCGTTGGCCGCCCAGGTGCATCTGGGCGGCGACCTGGAAACCTACAACCGCTACTGGGTGCACGCCGATTCCGGCCGCTGGACCTGGAACGAGAACCGGCTCCAGCTGCAGCTGGAGGCAAATCCGGCTGAAAACCTGCATCTTTACGGCGAGTTTCGGCTGCGGGCCCTGGGATTCCCTCGGGTCACCGGCCCTTCGGACCTGCAGCGGCAGCAAAAGGACCGGGTGTATCCGTGGGCTCTGGAGATCCGCGAGGCCTATGCCGACCTCTACGACTTCCTGGTGCCCGGCCTGGACCTTCGCCTGGGCCGGCAGGTGATCGCCTGGGGCACGGCCGACAAGATCAACCCCACCTCCAACCTGTCGCCCTACGACTACGAGGACTTCTTTGACTTCGGGGCGAAACTGGGCGTGAACGCCCTCCGGGCGATTTACACGCGCGATCCGTGGTCTTTGGAGGTGGATGTGGTGCCCGTGTTCACCCCGGCCACGCTGCCGCCCGCCGAATGGTCGGGCGCGATGATGCCCCTGGCCCCCTCGCAGTTGCCGCCGCTCACGGTGCTCCGCAGCACCCACTTTGCCGTGGCCACGCCTGAGCCCAACGCGGAAAACACCCAGGTGGGCGTGAAACTCGGCACCACACTTGCCGATTGGGACCTCTCGGTGTCCTACTATCGGGGCTTTGACGGATTGCCCCTGGCGGATACGATCCGGTTTGTCCCGGTGGATACCACCCTGCTCAGCGATCTGGAAGCCCACCTGGTGTATCCCCGGATCCAGGTCTTTGGCGCCGACCTCGCCGGCTCGTTCCGGTCCGTCGGGCTCTGGGCCGAGGGTGCCCTCGTGGTGCCGGAGACCTTTGTCCAGGTGATCTATCCCGCCTGGCAGCCTCTCTTAGTGAAGGACACGCTCCTGGAGACCCCCTACCTCAAGTTCGTGCTCGGCGGCGATTACACCTTCAAGAACGGCCTCTATGTGAACGCCCAGTACATCCACGGGTTCCTGCACGAGCGCGGGCCCGACAGCCTGCGGGACTACTTCGTGGTGCGCCTGGAAAAGCGTTTCCACAACGACGAGGTGACGCTCGCGCCCCTGACCTTTGCGGCGGAGGTTGCGGACTGGGATGCGCCCGGCGATCACTACGGCTATGCGTGGATCCCGGAACTCAAGTACGCGCCCACCGACAACCTGGAGATTCGGCTCGGCGCCTTTGTGCTGGACGGCAAGCCGGGCACCCTCTTCGGCCGCATGAAAACCCACGACGAGGTCTTCCTTCGCATCAAAGTGAGTTTCTGAAGAGACTCATAGGGGGAACGTATGGGCTCCAATTGCACCCTGCGTTCCCCCTCCATCAGAAGCCTTTTTGTTGATCCCTGCCCCGAAGGGGCCTCGCGGGGCTCTCAAACAAAACAGACGGACGTGCTGTCTTCAGTAAACGGAGAGTTTAGAGAGAACTCGGGCATGCCCAATCTGGAGAATCAGGAAGTACACTCCTTTCGGCATGTGCCGCGGCATCTCTCGGACAATCTCATAGCGCCCTGGGTCCATGGTGCGATTCAGCATCGTAGCAACTTTGCGGCCTGTGACATCATAGATCTGGGCCAGGACCCGCGTTTTCTGGTTTACCTGGAACTGCAGCCGAATTTCTCCGGGGATGATCTGAATGTATGGCGTTTGCGGAAGGGACCGTCCCTGCTCCGTGGCCCCGGTGGCACTCGGGGGGCCTAAGGTCCACTCGGAGAGGTCTGTCAACTGCGACTGGTAGGCCCAGTTGTAGAGTGTATCGAGGGACTCGACATTTATGAGGCTCCAGGGGACGCTGGAGGACGGGCGTCTCCAGAGTTGCAGATCCGCCTCATCGAGGCCAGGTGGAACATCGGCGTTTTGATAAAAGAAAGTCAACGCGACGCTGTCAAAGGTGCCCGAAAACCCCAGCCGCCACCATCGCTCAATCGTTCCCAGGATCCCGTTGGGTGGTGATGCGTGTACCACTGCCATCATCTGTGGCGGGTTCCCCTGACCTGACGGATTTTTGAATCGAGCCACCACACTCCGTTGTCCATTCGCATCATATTGGATAACTGAGGCGATCCCGTTTCCCAACTCGGCCCATCCGCTATCTCCCTGGATGACCGCCAGGGAGTCGTATTCAACGATCAGCGAATCCAGGGTCGGGGTCTGCAGGGAATCGTTGGAAACAAAGAAGGCCCGGACCTGAAACCATCGGTCCCCGTCGTGAAAAGGAGAAAAGGGCTGTCCTGAGGTGGTGAAATAGGTGCCTGGCCCCTGGGGGCCACACCAAGGGGCGTTCTGCAGGGCGACCTGCGTGCTTCCACTCCGAAATTGCATCCGAAGGGAGGTCCCGGTGGGGACCGAACCGGCCCATCTTAGACGCAGGAAATCCACCGGATATCCCAGGTCCTGAGGGGCCGTGACATATGTGCCCGTGTCCTGGATCACATACCGCCGGCTCCAGCCACCCTGACTGAGATCAAAGAACATGAAGTCGTCCATCTGGCAGTCGATCGAATCTGTGGGGTCATTGTCCGCATCTAACACCGCCACATAAGGGTAGTAGTCCGTCATGGAGAAGTTTTCCACCCGCCCCACCATCTTTCCATCAATCCAGGCCTCGAACCTCTGTGCGGGGGCGTCATAAAGGAGGCGCCATGTATAGAAGCGGTTCATTGACAAGAAGTTGTATGTGCCGATCTGGGTGGAATACCAGGCGGTGCCGTCATAGTATTCAACATTGTAATAGCCACTGTTGTTCGCGGTCCGGTGTGTCTCCAAAACCAGATATTTGCCGGAGTTTGGACTGTAAAAGCCGAAGACCAACTTTTGTCCGTCCTCATTTTCCATGTACAGATGTCGCATCCGGGCAGCCGCTTCGCACGAGGCCGTGTGGACCGTATCCCCCTCTCGATCAATCGAAGAGTACAGCGTATTGCTGGCGTCATAACCCCAAAATCGGATCTGTTGGCCTTGCTCGGCGACTTGGTAGATATTTTCATAGACGCGCCACTTGGAGAGATCCACCGAATTGTCGTTGAAGTTATCGTCGATGAACGGTGCTGCCCAGATCGCATCAAAGTACGCCCCACAGGTTGCGTTGAGTGCTGTCGCCTCAACAGACAAGAGGATTTTCACTTTCGCGACATCGGACCAGGTATAGCCCGGCAGGAGTTCTTCCTCGATGTCGGACTTAAGGTCAAAGCGGTAGATGTTCCAACGATCTCGAACCGTTTGGGCCCGCCAGTCGTGGGGGGTAGACACATATTCGCCATCCAGCAAATAGGTGATCCAATTGCCCTGAATCAAGGAGTTGTCGTTCTGATCATAGGCGAAGACATGAACCACGATGTAGATGCTCCCGGAGATCTCGGAACTCAGGGGATAGACTTCGACATTGAATCGGCGCAAAAAATCCAAGCCTTGAGTGATGGTTTGGGAGAGTCGCGTCCGGGTCGTTTGTGTGCCGTAAGCAGTATAGAGGTGAAGGACGTGGGATCGCCCGCCACCACTAACCACTTCCACGGTATGGGACCCATCTCCATCGCTCTCTATGGTCCAACCTCCCAGGGCATTGTCTTGCTCATCAAAGGAACCGTTGTAGATGGGAAGGGGAAGGCTCACATAGCCATCGTCTTCCCCGCTGGGCCAGGTTACCTGGAGGTGGTTCAATGTCCCGGTCTGGAACTGTGCCTTGGTATGCTGGACCCAGGCTCGTGCAAATCCCCCTGTGAGGAGAATGAACAAGAAAGCCCCTCCGGAGCCTATCCAGGCCCCGTATCGCTTCAACCACACCATCACGAATGCCTCCTCTCTGGATTGCCACAGGGTCATCCTTCATGGGAAAACTCTCCCGCAAACTTTTGAAGACTCGATGACCCCTTCTTTTAATCATAGTTCATTTGGCCTAACATTACAAGTTTTGGGGCTTTTCTTTCGAAGCATGGCTTCCGGAGACCCGATTTTTTAAGACAAGGGAATTCAGTCACAATGGATCCGTGTTACCATCCTGTTTGTGCGGGTCCTATTCGTGTTCTTGACTTTGATCAACTTTCCCCTGTATAGATTAAAACTCAAAATTTGAAGACTTTGGAGGCAACGATGGTGTGGCGGAAGTTTGTGTGGGTGGCGCTTTTTGTGGCCGGAGCGGGAGCCCTCTTCTCCGGGTGTGCCTACAACGAGATGGTCAATGCTGAGGAAAAGATCCAGGAAGCGCTCTCCAATGTAGAGGTCCAGTATCAACGGCGTGCGGATTTGATTCCCAACCTGGTCAATGTGGTGAAGGGCTATGCGCAGCATGAACGCGAGGTGCTGATTCAGGTCACAAAAGCCCGGGCCAGTGTCTCAAAGATCCAATTGGGCGGGGAGATCACCCCAGCGCAAATTCAGCAATTCATGGAGGCCCAAGACGCACTGACACAGGCCCTGAGTCGCTTGATGGTCGTGGTCGAACGGTATCCAGAACTCAAGGCCAATCAGCAATTTTTGGAACTTCAGGCCCAGTTAGAAGGGACCGAGAACCGGATCGCCTTTGCTCGGAATCAATACAATGACCGTGTTCGGAGCTTCAATACCATGATCCGCCGATTCCCCAAGAACCTTGTCGCGTCTCTCTTCGGATTCCATCCCTATCCGTATTTCCAGGCGGCCTCTGGCGCAGAGGAAGCGCCCAAAGTAGGCTTCTAATCTAAGAGGTGGCGATTTTTAAGCGTCGCAAGAAGCGCCTCCTTTCTGAAAAGCACCGTCGCCAGATCCGGGAGGCCATTCAACAGGCGGAGCGACAAACATCCGGAGAAATCCGGGTGGTCCTGGAGGCACTGTGTCAAGGAGATCCCTATGAACGGGCCTTGGAACACTTTGCAAAACTGGGGATGATTCACACCCGCCAACGGAACGGCGTTCTGGTTTACGTCGCCTTAAAGGATCGGAAGTTTGCGCTGGTAGGCGATGAAGGCATCCATCGTCATGTGGGAGATCAATTCTGGCAAGAGGTGGCAGAAACCATGTGTTCGTACTTCCAGAAAGGCCAAGTGATTGAGGGGATCCGCATGGGAGTCCTCCGGATTGGAGAAGTCCTTTCTCGCTATTTTCCCTCCCTCGGGGAGGCGGATCTCAATGAACTTCCCGATGAAGTGGTTGAAGGCCCATAGGTTCTGGCTCCTACTGTTCCTCGTGGTTGTGCCCTCGTGGGTCTCCGCCGACTGCTGGCCACGCAAGCACCCGAATCGGCTCCTTTACGACGAGGCCCACTGGCTTTTGCCCGCTGAGCGAGCAGCCCTGGAAGAGACGCTTCGCGCCCAGTACTTTCGCCATCATCTCCAGATGGTGGTTGTGATCACAGATACCCTCTGCGGGATGGACATCGCCCAGTATGCCAACCTCCTTGGGGAACGGTGGGGAGTAGGGTCGAAGGAACGAGACAACGGGATCGTCCTGGTGATCGTGCCCAAGAAGGCGAACCGTAAAGGCCAGGTCTTCCTGGCACCTGGCCGGGGAATTCAGGGCGACCTCACGGACGCCCTCGCGAAACGGATCGTCGAAACCGTCATGATCCCAAGATTCCGCCAAAATGAACGGGCTGCCGGGATTCTGGCGGGTATCCAGGCGGTGACCCAGGTTCTCAACGGCCAGGCTGTCCCTCAGAAGGAGGGTGCTTCAAAACGAATAAAGACCCTGCTCAATATTGGGATCCGTGTCTTCATCTTCGTCTTCATTTTACTTGTGATTTTCCTGATTTCGCTCCTGGCGGTATGGTTAGGTGGGACGGTAGAGGAGGATGGAGATGAAGAAGATGAGGGCACCGTGGTGATCGGAACCACCGATCGGGACCGGTCCTCAAAAGAGGAGCCTACCATTTCTTTTGGGGGCGGCCATTTCAACGGGGGTGGTGCAGGTGGAAGTTGGTAAGCGGAGCCTTTGCCCACTTTCTGTACCAGATGTTCTGTGGGGACCTCTTTTCCGCAACCAAACGCGGAGTCCCCGGAACGGCCTGCGGAATTCCTGAATCCGCTACTCGTTATGAGGAATCTGGAGGGTGCTCCCGCCGATGAACTCCCGGACCAGGTGATCGCCCGGGATCAGTCGGTGGTCTTGGGTCTGTTCTCGGGTCAACCCCTCCACTGACTCGAAGAGTTTACTGACCCTCTGATACCGTATCCGGGCATCTAAGAAGGCCTCATACGGGGCCAGGTCCTCCGGCCTTGGCCAGATTCCATCGGGCACAAAATAGGGCTTGAGCACCGGTAAGTCGAAGGGCATCCCCCCATTGATCTGGTGGTCGGCCAGCCCCATCAACGGGATGATGGAGAAGAGTTCGCCGGCCCGCACATAGTGCCAGTGGAGGAGTGTCTGGAGGGGCGGGTGGTTTCGATACATGGAATCCCGCAACATGCGCCGCAGGAGCCGAATGTCCGAGAACTGAACCAGGCGCCCCGTAGATCCGTCGCCTTCGTACATCATGTTGCTGGCCTCGATGTAGATCCGGAACATCAACGACCGGTCGATGCCCTCGGTTAAGGGGGGATAGAAGCCATGCAGACAGTCCAGGAGCAGGATCTGGTCCTTCTCCAGTTTTACGCGTTTCGTGCCCGTGTGCTCGCCCTTCTTGAAGTCGTAGATGGGCTTCTCGATCTCCTGGCCATCCAGGAGCATTTTCAGGTGCCGGTTGATCAACTGGATATCCAGCGCCTCCGGAGTCTCAAAGTTCCGGTCATTGATCCAATCCGTGGGGTGCTCAATGAGCGGCCAGAAGTAATCGTCCAGGTTGAGCATGAGGAATCGGAGGCCCTCTCGTTCCAACCGTTGGGTGAGTTTGACCGTGGTCGTCGTCTTTCCGGAAGAGGAGGGACCGGAGATCCAGATCATCCGGATCTCATCGCCCTGATTCATGCGATCCAAGACCTTCTGAGCCGCCTCATCCAGGGACCGTTCATAGACCTCCGTCGCGGCCTCGATGAGGTCCTTGATCTTCCCCGATCGAACAATCTCATTGAGTCCTTCCACAGTATCGCACCCGTGGGCCCGGTTCCAGGCCAGGATTTCCTCGTGGAACGGGGTCGGATACCCGTTCTTGACGAACTGATCCAGGGTGATCGCACCGGCCCGGACCCAGTGTTTGCCCCAACGCCAGCATTCGTAGGCGTCAGCGACGGTCACGAAGCCGTAACTCCGAAGGACATGGATCACGGTATCCTGGATCTCTTCGATCGTGGGAGGGAAGTTCGCGATCCAGTGGCGCGGGTCACGGTTCAGAACGACGACCACAATGTCTGAGAGGAACTGCGCGATCGCTTCATCACTTCCGTAGGCGTCAAAGAGGTGGTCGTTGACCCCCGGAAGGTAGTCCAGCCCGAACCCGCCAACCGATCGGGCCGCCCGCAAAATGGCGGAATAGATCCGCCCTTGATCGAAGGGGACCAACGAACGATCCCTCTTTTGAACCTTCCGGATCCGATTCTGAACCGCCATCGTAAGATATTATATCCCGAATCCCCTCTTTTGGCCGGTTGTCGTACTTCTAAAGCAACAGTTTCAGCTGATTGTATAAACTACCCAGCAAACTTTCCTACAAATATGCTTTCTTACTTTCGTTGTCGTTACACGTTGTCAAGGGTGTTTGAGATCTATCGGGATCTGTGTCTCAGTCTGAACCTTTACCTTTGCGGGCAGGAAGGGGCAACATCGGAGACAAAACGTATCCCCCGAGTTAAAAATAATTCTCCTGAAGGATGCGCAACAGGGGACAGAGTTTAAGCAAGCCTTTCTGTCCATCTATCGGTTAGACTTTTAATATACTCTCTCTAAGTAGGTGTGTACCATGAACATCATCAACTTTTGTCTGGCTGAGTCCCCTCTCTTTATCTCTTTACCAGAAAAACGACAACAATATTGTTTAATCTAATACAATACTTTGATTCTATATCGTATTCTCTGTATAATATAGGTTGTATACAATTAACAGTTTCCTTCAATTCTATTAATTTATGATATCTTGTAGAATTTTCAAAAGGAGGTAAAATAAATGAGGTTAAGTACAATAAAATATATACAAGTTTTGTTGTATGTAGCTTTTATTTATGCCTCTGGTTTTGACTCTCTAAGCGTGCGTTTTGTTGGAAATCTGCCGTATGGATATTCGTGGGATTGTGCTGCGAATATTATGATGGGGAATGTTTATAGTGGTAGCGGTGGCGCTGTATTTATTCTCAACACCTCAACCCTCCAGAAAGTCTCGGAAATTCGGACGCGTGGTAGAGTAGTTGACATTATCTCCGACCCCTGGAATTTCAGACTGTTTATAGCTTCAGAAGTGGGTGGGATCGAGATTTGGGATGTCACCAACCCCAGTGATCCAGTAAAACTCTCACGCTATTGGACAGATGGAACACCTATGGGGCTATATTTAAACCTAAATAATCCCTATTATCTGTATGTTGCGGACGGGGCCAACCAGTTGGTAATTTTAGATGTTTCAGATCCTACCAACCCCATACAAGTGGGGCATTTCGCTCAAAACGGGTTTTATGCCAAGGCCGTGTGGGTAGATCCCACAGAGACCTATGCATATCTTGTAGGATGGCCAACAACGGGGGCTGCTTTAAAAGTGATCGACGTTTCAAATCCTGCTCAACCCACCTTAGTGGACACGTTTTTCTTAGGTGCTCGTTTTAATGACATTTTTGTCCTGAATCAGTACGCCTATTTGTCGGCAACTCCTCTATTGCAAGACGGAGGAATTCGCATTCTTGATCTCTCAGACCTTACCCAGCCGCAGGAGGTTGCGGTGGTTGATGGATCCTCAGATTACAGGAGTATTTGGGTGGTTCCAAATGGGGGACAATTATATGCCTATGCTGCCAACGAGTCTGGTCTTGTGACCATGGACCTGACCGATCCACAAAACCCGGTGATCTTGAATGACAGTACCGGAATCCCTGCGTACAAGATATACGCTATGGGCTTACTCTATGCCGCGGGCATGGATCAGGGTCTTCAAATCGTTAATCCCGTAGATCCTGCCAACCCAATGGTCGTGGGCACATATGATTTCCATGACGCTACAGGAGAACTACGCGCAGGGGTTTGTGTTAAAGGCCCATATGCATACTTAAGTTATCAAGGTCTTACAATCGTTGACATCTCTGATTTGTCGTATCCCGTTGTAGTTTCTACTTATACGGATACTTTTGCAAACCCGCCCTATGTGTTCGATATCGATGTAGAAGATACACTCGCCTACCTTGCGTGGTATGACGCGGGCTTCCAAATTGTGGATGTCTCCGACCCCACGAACCCCGTGAAAATAGGAGCCGTGTCTCCAAATCCACTGGAGTTTATCGTCTCTATTGATGTTCAGGGGGATTATGCATATCTGGGAACATGGAATTATGGATTAAAAGTTATCGATATCAGTGATCCATCAAATCCAGTGGAGACGGGGTCTTGGGCACCCGTCTCGCCTCCAATTATGTTCTCGGACATTAAAGCACGGGGGCAGTATGTGTATATTGTGGATCAAGCAGCACAATTCCTGAGGGTTATTGACGTTTCAGACCCATACAATCCCGTAGAGGTGAGTAATTTAGGCTTCCAAAGTAGTGTATACGCTCTCTATCTCCAAGACCAATATGCCTTTGTAAGTGGTGGGAATAACGGACTCTATGTGGTAGATATCTCAGATGCAACCAACCCATCCCTTGTTGCGCATTCAACACTTGTCGATGCATATGCCTCTGACGGAGCAGAGAATTATTTATATCTTTCCGCAGGATATGAGGGGCTTTATGTGTTAGATATTTCTAACCCTCTCAATCCAGAATTGGCCGGCTATTACACCACCCCAGGATTTGTCAATGGCATAGCTGCCTCCGGCGAGTTTATCTTTGTTACGAATGGCTTTGGACAATCGGCTCTGCAAATTTATGAAAATCTATCCTACCTGTCTACCGAAGAGCCTGTCGGAGGCTCTCCAAATGCGCCTACCGTTAAAATCTACGGAGTGGCATCGGGATATCTAAGATTTTACCTACCGAATTCCAGTACGGTTGTACTCGATGTCTTCGATGTGATTGGGAGAAGAGTGTATTCTCAAATGCGTTTCTTCCCCCAAGGCCTCCATGAACTCCTTCTTCCACTGAAGGAGGGCGTCTACGTCGCAAGGATGGATGTAAAAGGACGGTTCGGCGTAAGTACGGTTTTAAGTAAATTTGTCTTTCTAAGAAGATAAGTTCATTTTATATTACAATTTTTTCTGATCAGCTTCCTCCTCTCAAGGTTCCTTTCAAGTGACTTCGCATATTATCACTGAAAATGTTATGTCAGAACACTACCGTTATCGTGCATACTTCTGTTTATTTCTGTTTTGGTTTTCATTATATAACAAACTTATACCTTTGATTCGTTGTACCATCTACCTTCGGAAACTCGTTTCCTTTTGGCTTACAGAGATTATCGGAATGCAATTTTTCCCTGGGGATCGCCTGTCTGTCGGCAGCGACACAATATATTCCTCAAGCTCAAGGTTCCAGAAAATTCATTCTCTGATCCCTATATCGCCCTGTCCTTCTTCTGGTTTTCTCGTAAACTATAAATATTTCGCAGAAAGGGTTTTCGAAAACAGTGAAAGGAGTGTGAAGAACAATGCAATCTGTGCGATGGATCGGTCTTTTTTTATTGCTGACGACCGGCATAGGGCTTTCCCAGAATCCCGGCCGGCTGCATGGCAAGAGCAAAGGGAAAGGGGTCCTCACGGGAACTGTCGTTGATGCCGAGACGCAAGTGCCCCTGGAATATGCGAGTGTCCTCGTCTATCGCCTGACGGACAGCACCAAGGTCACCGGCGCAGTGACGGACCAAGACGGTCAATTCGTGATCCCCGGTCTCCATCCGGGTCGCTACTATGTGACCGTGGACTTCATCGGCTACAGGCAGGAGGTCCTGTCTCCCGTGCTCATGAAACCCTCTTTGCCCCGGCTGGACTTAGGAACGATCGCCCTAAAGCCCGCAGTTTTGCAAACGAGTCCCGTAGAAGTCAAGGCCGAAGCCCCACCGATCGCCTACAAGATTGACAAGAAGGTTGTCTATGTCAGCCAGCAGGCCACCGCGGCCTCCGGGACCGCCGTCGATGTCCTTGAGAATGTCCCCTCGGTGGAGGTGGACATCGAAGGGAACGTGAAACTGCGGGGAAGTGGAAACTTTACCTTGTTGATCAACGGGCGCCCGACGGTTCTGGACCCAAGCGAGGTGTTGCAACAGATCCCGGCCAGCATGATCGACCGAATCGAGATTATTACGAACCCCTCGGCAAAATATGACCCCGAAGGCATCGCGGGCATTCTCAATGTCATCCTCAAGAAGAAAGGGCCTCGGGGCATCGCTGGCACCCTGAGCCTCAACGCCGGGTTAGACCAAAAGTACGGCGGCAGCATCCTATTAAGCCGCAGAACACGCAACGCCAATGTTTACCTCAGCCTTCATTACAACCACCGGTATTACCCGGGCTCCTATTCCGGCTCGTACCTTTACGAGGTCCCGATGCTTTTCTCTATCCAACGGGAGATGGAGGGCTCCTTCGCCCATCAGATGCTCCCCGCCGGTCTCCGTGCCGGCTTAGACTTCCGCCTCTCCCCCAAAGACTTCCTCAGTGTGGGAGGGTCTTACGGACGTTGGCAAATGGAACGGAACAGCACGGTCCATTATGTGGAAGTCGGGATCCCGCCTGACCCCCCGTTCCCCGAAACCACGCGATACATCACCGAGAACACCTGGAAACGCTCAGGGCCGTACACTTCTGGTTTCCTCTCCTATGAGCATGACTTTGCAGGGCAGGAACACAAAGCAACACTGGACTTCTCGTACAGCAAGCGATCTGGCAACGAGGAATCGCAAAGTTTCCAATTCGATGACACCACAGGCGGGATTCTTTCCGGCAACCTGGCCACCGAGGAAGGGCCGAGCGAACGCGGCGATCTGAAACTCCATTATCAGCGTCCAATCCTGACTTCCTCCAAACTTGAACTGGGGTATCAGGGGAGTCTTCGCCGATCCCAGACCCTCAAATCATATGCCATCTGGGACACAGCCTCGGGAGAATTTGTCTTCCAGCCAGAGTTCCAGCATGATGTCCAAACAAGCCACCTGCATCACGCCATTTATGGTCTGCTCTCCAACGAAACCGGGCGGCTGGGATGGCAGGTAGGGCTCCGGATTGAAAGGATCCACCGCACAATCCAACTCAAGGAGGTTGGAGAAACGTTCAAATTGGACCAAATGGACTACTTCCCATCGTTCCATATCTCTTACAAACTCGCGGAGCGAACCCAGGTCATGGCGGGCTATACCCGGCGGATCCGGCGTCCGAGGTCCTGGTGGCTCGAGCCTTATTTGACCTGGATCGATGCGAACACCGTCTATCAGGGCAATCCGGACCTCCAGCCCTCGTTTTCGGATGCCGTGGACCTCGGATTCCAAACTCCGATGGGGCCCCTGGACGTGACGATCGATGCCTATGCCCGCTTTACTCACCAACGAATCGAACGGATCCAACGCATCTATGAAGGGGATGTCGTCCTCTTTACTTATGACAACGTGGGCTCTTCGGAATCCTACGGTTCGGAGATCAACATAGACTGGAAGCCCCTGCCGTTTTGGTCTTTAAACGGCGTCCTGGATCTCTCGGAATTTCGCCTCTACGGCACCTCGTATCGGGGAAGTTTCCAGTGGAATCTCCGGCTTCGCAGTGATTTCCGGCTTGGCCGTGCGACCCAGATCCAGGTCACCGCTCGGTATACCAGTCCCTCGGTGACCTCTCAGGGCACGCGGGAAGGCTATTACACATTGGATCTGGCGTGGCGACAGAACTTCAGCCGATCCTTGAGCCTGATCCTTCAGGTCCGGGATGTCTTCCGAACGGGCAAATGGTCCTTTACCTCTTCCTTTGAGAATCGGACCATCGAGCGAACCTATCAGCGGAAGGCGCCGGTGATCACGATCAGCCTGCGATACCTGTTCAACAACTACCGACCGGAAAAACGACCCCAGATCCCCAGCAGAGAGGAAGAGCAACCCCCAGACATCTTCGAGGGGTTTTAACGGCAGCAGGGACGTCAGTCCTTGTCGTTCGGGGAGTCCTTCTCTTCTTGCTTGAGACGGATCCAGGTCTGTTGACCCTGCTTGGCCTTGAAGGGTTTGGGCGCTTCGTATTCCCGCGGATTCTCTAACTCCCAGGCATAGAGAGATTGCCCCTTGGCGTACTTCTTCAGGAAGCGTGGGTCGGCGAGGTGCTTCGCATAGTGTTCGTCTCCCAGGAGTTCCTCAACGGTAAATGGGCCGTGAACATCTCGGATTTCCACCGTGCCGAGGACCTCATTCCCCCGGATGACCGCAACCCGGCCACGAACCCGGGTCGGATGCTTGCGGATTTCCCACCGCTTTTTCCCCTGCACGATGTACGTGGCATACGGGTCCTGGACCCGGAACCCCCGATCCGGCAACCGGTCGGCCTGGAAGAAAGTCCCATAGCCCACGATATAGACCGCGTCCGGATCCAGGGCTTTCAAGATCTCCTGTCGATGGAGGACCAGGACCAGGGCGATCCCTTGCTCACGGGCAAGGTGGGAGAGCCGCCGGGCCACACGCAAGGCGGTGGGAGTGTCCAACGGCGCGGCAAATTCGTCAATCAGCAGGACATTCGGCCGTTTGGCCAGGAGATAGGCGAGTTGGGCCCTCGCCTTTTGGCCGGTGGAGAGTTCCCGATAAGGTGCCCGATAGAGGACCGCATCGGAGATGCCCACGATACTCAAGAGTTCGACGACCAGGGCCTCATCCCCTGTGAGCCGATACAGGACCTCGGCCAGCGGCTCGTCGCCGAAGTCCGGCTCGATCTCCCCGGGCAATAGGGCCTCGACCCGGGCGTTTTCTGGGACTTCGATCGTCCCCTCATCCGGCCGATAAAGGGGATTGTCCCATCCCTGGATGGCACCGTAAATTAACCGGAGCAGAGTTGTCTTCCCACTCCCAGATGCCCCCAGCACCACCTGGACTGAGCCTGGAGAGATCTCCATCTGGACCCGACGAAGCACCGTCTTCTGGATCACCCGGTGGCGGACCCCAAAGGCCTCCAGAAGCCGGCCTACCGGTTCTGACAACTTCGACAGATCCAGATGACTGGTATAGGCCTTGGTGACGTTGATTAGGCGGATGGGAGATTGGAGCGGCTCGCCCGCCCGATAGCGAGGCCGGTAGAGTTTGCCTTTGTGTTCCCGGGCCACCGCGTCGGTCTCCAAGAAGGCCTGGATCGCCTGGGCGGCGGCCTCGCTGAGCGCATAGTAGAGCACCGGCCGGCCACTGGCCGTGTCCCAGAGGTAGCGGAACCCCACTTTTTCCATGAAGGGGTTGTATCGGGTCATCATGGCGACCGTCTCGACTGCCTCTTTGGGAGCACGCATGTCCGGGACCCAGCGTTCCTGGAGCCATTGGAACATGGCTTTGAGGGCCAGTTGCCCCAAGCCGTCTGCGCGGTAATCCGGATGGATCACAACCCGTGCCAGTCGGGCAACCGGTGAGCGGGCTTCTCTAAGGGCCGCTCCCTGGACTTCCCACCAGTCCTCTTCTTTCTCTCCAGGCTTCGGATGAAAGGGATGGGCAAACCACTCCGGCGGAAAGACCTTTTGGCGGATATCCCGCTCTATATTGCCATCGGGAAGACGCCGGTGCATCAAGGGCAACGGCGGATCGATCCGTACATAGCCAATGTATCTCGGCTCGTAGGGCTGGCGGCTCCGAAGCTCCAAGACCAGAAAGCGAGAAGCACGGGTAGCACTTTTGAGGTCATGGAATCGCATGGGCTTGTGGCATTTCGGGCAGACAGGGCGGGCGTTGGATTCCCGATAGAGGTGGCAGGTCTCACAGTACCAGCGTGCCAAGAGTTCCTCGTCTGACGCGTAATGGTACTGCTCAAGGTCCACGATCGCTGCATAGTCGTGCTCAAATTGGGCTTCCCTGGCCAGGACCGTGTAGGTATAGAGGATCTCCTCGGAGACGGGACTCCGACGGTGTGATTCAAACGTGGCCTCAAAGGGCGGCCAGATAGGGATGGCCCCCTCCAGACGATAGTTGGTGAACGTGATGGCCTCAGGATCTTCCAGGGTGAGGGTCAGGGGCTCCCCGGGACGAAGCCACTGGGCCACGGTGCCGGTCATGGGGAGCCGATAGCGGGCACCATGCTCGTCCTCGACCCACAAGAAGCCAGCATATCGATACGTGCCTCGCCGATACACAGCACGCCAGACTCGAACCTCCATTGCCTCTTTCATGGCTCCTTCTCCGTGGAAAGTTTGTTATCGGATCGGGGCTCCTCCGTGGACCTGTAGGGCGAGATTGCTCAAATCTCCTTGCGCCACAAAAGTTTATAGAGGGGATTGGAGCCAATCAATCGTTCCCCCTCTTCTTTCCAGGATTCGCTCAAGCCGGCGTCGGTTGAGTCTCTGAACAGCCACGGGATAGGCGTTAAAGAGGAGGTTGAACAAAAACAGCCAGCCCGCAAACGCCCAATTGCGGGTGATCGCAGCGAAAAGAACGATCAACATTTCCAGAATCCATAGGAGCATGTGGGCGGTTTCGGCCTCCACCATGGTTTGGTAGAGTCGGACCAGCCGTTGCCGTCGGTCAGGGGTAGCCAGGGCGTTCCGGTATGGGCCGTTCAGGATCTTGCGGAGGATCCTGCGAGCAAGCGTCACCCCGAAGAAACGGTACCCAGGTGGATGCTGTTTTTCGAAACGACGGTGACGGTAATAGGAACGGGGGAAACGGTAGGGAGATGTCCGCATCAAGAGATGTGCCCAAAGCATCAGAAAGCCCTGCAGCCATAGGGCACGAGACCACGGGGCGGTGTTCGCTGTCCGCATGAACAACGTGACGATTGCGGCCATCCCGAGGGTCAGGAAGATTGCGCCCAGTTTCCTCAAGGACACCACAATGGGGAATTTTAAAGGGGTCCCACACTTCCTCGCGGGCCGATTTCTTCAAAGTTTATGGTGTGCCGATCAAAGCGATCCGGCTGGCCCAACGTCTCCTCTCTTGAGTTGTTGGTACGCGAGTTTGGCGAGGCCGCCCGCGATGTGATCTTTTAAGGTGGTGCCTTCCACGGCCAGTTCGCCCTCTACCTTTTGTCTGACCTTCTCGGGGTCGGCCCGCTTGATCATCCGAACCGCATTCCGGCTGATCCCAAGAAACTGTGCAATTTCATCTTCCGTCTTGTTCATTTCCTCGCTTAAGACCACGGTATAGGCGGCCGTCATGAGACTGGGGAGCCAGGTCAGGTTTCGAAACTCGATGAGCTTCCGGGGTCCTCCAATCATTTCCAGGACTTTCAAGAAGACCTGCATCGCCTTTTGATCCACATCCACGGCTTGGATTTCCTCAGGTCGAAGCACCGGCATGGTCTCACCTCCCGGTTTTGGCTTTCGTCAAAGAAGACAGGGGCTCTTTCACGACGACCAGGCCAGTTTCTGTGATTTCCATGTGATGCGTGGAGGGATCGTGCCCACACATCCGACACCCATCGATGCGAATCAGGTGGACCCGTTCGCCGATTGGAAGTCCATAGAGTTTTGCGTCGTAAGCCGATTGGATATTCTTCTTGGCCAGGACGATGGAGCAGTCCACGATGTGGGACACCGCATAGCCCCCGGCGGCTTCTGCGGACATCTCCTCATGGCCACTCCGTTTCTGGGACACAAAGATCGCGGTTTGATGCCATTTTTTCATGAAGTTATAGAGCCGACGGACGATGCTACGCGCCATCATCTCCTTGGCCTCATAGAGGCCCGTGACGGAGTCGATCACCGTGTTTTTGACATGGTATGTCGAGATGGCATACGCCAGGGTGTTGAAGAGCGTGGAGAGGTCGTCCCGCAGGACTGCATGGCTGGCGGCATCGATGATCACAATTCGATCCTCGATGTCCTCATAGGCCACCCCCATAGCGCGGGCCCGGACCTTCAAAGCGGCCGCAAGGAAGGAGGCCGGGGTCTCGACCGTGACAAAAATCGTGTTGTGGCCCTGTCGTGCCTGCTCCACCGCAAATTGCTCGGCCATGAGCGACTTGCCGGTGTCCGAGACCCCGGTAAGGTGGATCACGGCATACCGCGGATAGCCGCCGAGAGGCTGCTTCTTCGGCCTGCCCCGTTTTGTCAGGGTAGTCACAAAGAAAAGGTCATCCAGGCCGGGCACACCGGTGGCGACACCCTCCAACTCCGGCGCCCGTTGACCCACCTGTTGAAGCGTTTCGACGGCCTCCACGAACGGGCCGTGTTCCGTAGGCTCGGCTCCCTGCCCCCGGGGTGTTCGAGCGGCGGTCTCTCTCGGATCGTGCTTCATCAACCTTCCCTCCTGTCTGTGGCAACCCCTGGATTCGGGCTCACACACGGAATCCTATAAAAATATCGTTGGCATGGAAAAAGTTGTCAAGTCTTTGGTTTCCAGGTGCTTGACAATCCTGCCCACAAGGGGTATCATGGGGCAAGGTGAGGTGATGCAAAATGCTTTGGGCCCTGTTCTTGTGGTTGTCTCTGGTCGGTTCGCCCCAGGAGCCCACCTACCAATACATCATCATAGACATCGATCCCACCCCTTTGACCGGCCCCCTCCTTGCATCCATTTTCCATTCCTGGCACCTCTATGGTCAGTATTTTACCACCCTTGAGAGTCTCCCCCTGGCGATGGAAAGCCAATCGCTGTGGGTCATCGCCGGCATGTTTCCCAATAGTGAGCAAATTCCGGAGTCTACAGGCCAGATGATCGAGGAGTATTTACAGACCGTACCGAACGCCCGATTTTACCTGGAGGGCGGAGATGTCTTCGCCTGGGATCCGCAAACCGGTTTCTGGGACCCGAAGCCCTGGATGGGGATCCTCCAGGCAGAAGATTCCGGCTTTGGCGATGAGATCCTTATCGGCGTCGAAAATTCCCTGATCCCCGACTGGGTCGGAGATACCGGGATCTACACAGGGGAATACAGTTGGGTGGACCAATTCAGTCCGGACCCGAACCCACCCCATGGGGGAACTGCGGAAGTGGTTCTTCTGGAACCCGATATGATGGGTCAAGGTGTGATTTTCCGGGGGATTGCCTATGATCAGGGCTCCTGGAAAACCATGGCCTTTACCATGGAGGCTGGAGGTCTGACCGGTACCTTAAACACGGCGGCCTTCGCCTATGCGATCCTCTCATTCTTTGATATTCCGGTGGAAGTTGTCGAGGATTCCCTCCCTTCTCCGGCCCCCAGAGCGGGTACAATCATTTGTACCGACGGCCTCCTTCGGCTCCCGGACCTCGGGCCTGGACCCGCGCGTATCTCCCTCATCAACGCCTCGGGCCGGATGATTTGGACCCATCGTTTTCCTGTGATCCTTCCAAAAGAGATCCGTCTTTCCCATCCCCCTTCCGGCCTCTTTTTCCTTTCCGTTCAGACAAAGGCGGCTTCTCGCGTTCTCCCCGTCCTTTTTCTCCGTACCCCCTAAATTTCCATTTGTTCTTTTGTGTATTTGTTCGGTTGTTGTTTTGTGGCCTTCTGGGGGACGGGGGGCAGGTCGATTTCGTGAGGTCGGGCCCCGTGTATGCAGAGAGCCGGAACGCAGGATTGTTCAAACCTTGTAGAGGAGATCTAAGTAACGGCGGAGTAATTCGTCAATGACGCCACGGAACGGCAACGTGGCGGCCATTCCATAGACCGGGGCCAGGCGGCCGCGCTCCTCTGGGTGTGCCTTGACGTGCTCCACCGCGGCCCGAAGGTCCTCGAGGAACCGCTCGGCGACCCCGGGCCGGGTATGCCGAAGGGTCACGGCGATGTGGACGGCCGGTGGGTTCTGAAGTGGGTTCAGGTTCCAACCCCGGGTGGCCATGAACTCCATGACCCGATAGATGTCCAGGGTGTCGGAGCCGAACGCGAGGATCCAGAGTCCATCCCCCAGCAAATGCATCTCCGGGATCGCTCGGATGCCCTCCTTGATCTCGGCGGCGGTCTCCAGAATCTGGCGCGTCGCCTCGAGGTAGCCCTCTTCTCCCATGGCGACAAGCGCTGCCCAACAGACGGCACTTAGGGCACCGGGCCGGCTCCCCGCCAGGGTCGGCGAAAGGTAGAGGCCACCGGGCCAGTCTGTAGCCGTGAAGTACTGATACCGACGGAGTTCCGGGGTTCGATAGAGGACCACAGAGGTCCCCTTGGCGGCATAGCCGTATTTGTGGGTGTCCGCGGAAATGGACGTCACACCGGGGAGCCGGAAGTCGAAGGGTGGGATGTCGTAGCCGAGTTTTTCTGCCCAAGGCAAGATAAAGCCCCCCAGACAGGCGTCGGTGTGGAACCCAATCCCATGTTGTCGCGCCAGTTCCGACATCTCTTCAATCGGATCAATCACGCCGTGAGGGAAGGACGGAGCCGAGCCGATGATCACGATCGTATTCCGTGTAATGGCCTTTCGGATCGCCTTTACATCCGCTCGAAACTGGTCATCCACCGGCGTGCGGATCATCCGAATCCCGAAGTAGTGCGCTGCCTTGTCGAAGGACACATGGGCCGTCACGGGCGCAATCATCTCCGGGCGTCGGATCCCCTTCTTGTCTCGTGCCCATTCTCGGTAGGCGAGCATGGCCAGAAGGATGCTCTCCGTGCCTCCGGAAGTCACCGTGCCACAGATCTCATCCCCGGGTTGGGCGCCCAACATCGCAGCGGTCATCGAGACCACCTCGGCCTCGTATTTCGCCGCACTGGGCCACAGGTCTGCATGCAGGGGGTTGACCTGTGAGTGGAGGGCATACACACGGTTCAGAAAGTCGATCCAGGCCGCATCTCCATGATAGACCGCGCCGGAGACATAGCCTTCCTGCCATCGTTGAGACTCCTGGCGCTGGAGGTCTTCCATCATCTGGAGGATGGCCTCCTTGGCAACGCCTTTCTGAGGCAGGGTTGCGTACGTGGGCACCTTGCCGCGATAGGGCTTGACGGTCCCTTCCAAGGACGAGAGGATTTCCGAGTATTCTTTTTCCATCTCGGCCCGGACCGCGGGGATCCGATGGAGAAAGCGTTCCAGCCGACGGATCCAGGAGGAAGGCATCCACCGAACATAGGGAAGCCACCGCTCGATGTTCATGACCCACCCCCATTCAGTCTTGCACAAATAGGGCGAAATGCACGATAGAGATTGCGGAACTCGCGGTAGAGACGATCGTAGAGTTCGCGATGGGCGGGGTTGGGCGGAAAGGTGTTCTGGATGGGCACCCGGTTCGGGATCTCTTCCCAAGTGGTCTGTTTCAAGGCCACAGCGGCGAGGAAGGCGGCCCCGCGGACTCCGGCCCAGATCGGGTCTTCGATCTGGAGGATCGTTCGTTGCAGGACATCGGCATGGATCTGACACCACAGATCGGACTGTGCCCCACCACCGACCATGCGAAGGGTCTGAAGGGTCCGCCCCAGGAAGTGTTCTATGCCTTCTAGGAGCCAGCGGGCGTTCAGGGCAACCCCTTCAAAGACCGCGCGTACCAGGGCGGGTCGGGGGGTGCCCAGGGAGACGTTAAAGAAGCCGCCTCGGATCCAGGGGTCTTCAACCGGGGTCCGTTCTCCGACAAGCCACGGAGCAAAGAGGACCCCATCGCTTCCCGGTGGTGCCTGGGCGGCGAGTTCGTCCATGCGGCGGTAGGCGTCAGGGGGTGGCGGGCCGGTATCTAGTGCATCGTCGCCGTAAAACAGGTGGTCTCGCAGGAAGTTCAGGCAGGCCCCGGCACACTCCTGTTCGTTCGCCAGATAGTATTTGCCGGGGATGGCGGACGGCAGCGAGGCCATGTTCCGAAAGAGGTCGGTTTTCTTATAGGGCAGGTGGCAGGAGATCCAGGAGGAGGTGCCCAGGTACAGATGGGCGTCATAGTCCTGGACCGCGCCCGCACCAATAGCAGCGGCGTGGGTGTCGTTGGTCCCGGCCAGGACCGGGATGCCCGCCGGTAAACCCAGTTCTTCGGCCGCGTCCGCCTGGAGAGGGCCGAGTACGTCCAGGGTCCGGTATAGGGGCGGGAACTTCTCTCGATCGACCCCGGCATACCGGAGGAGCCTCGGGTGGTAGTCCACATGATGGATGTCTCGATGGTCGGTCAACCAGTAAAGGAGCATGGTCTCCGGGGTGGCCCCGAAGGTGCCCGTCATTCGGAGATTCAGGTAGTCTTTCGGTTCCAGGAATTGGTGGGTTTCGCGGTAGATCTCGGGTCGTTCGTGTTTCAGGTAGAGGACATGGGCAATGGAGTCTTTGCCAGAATGGGTGGGGATGCCGCCGGTGAGATAGATCCAGACCAATGCTCGTCGGAGGCCATAGCCCTGGATCTTCACGAATCCACGGGTGATGTCTTCGATATAGGGTGCGCCGCGGGTGTCCATCCACAAGATGGCGTTCATGAGGGGGCGACCCTGGGCGTCCACAGGGACCACCGTGGAATACATGCTGGCACAAGAAATGGCCATGACCCGGTCTCGGAGGTCTGGATGTGCATCCAGGAGTTCTCGGGAGGCTTCACATACCGCGGTCCACCAATCGTCCGGGTTCTGTTCGATCCCGCCGTCCGGGAGGAAGTGGGTGGAGACCGATTTGCGGGTCCGTGTGAGGATGGTCCCCTCCGGGGTCACCAGGGCAACTTTGGGCCCGGATGTCCCCAGGTCCACCGCCAGAATACACCGAGATGGATGCGCCATAGAACCACTCCTTTTTGCCACACTCCAGGGAGCACCATCCCGATCCAGTAAGCCCGCCTCCGCCTTTTTCTGAATGACGATCAACTACTTACGGTTGAATTGTAAAAGTGTTCAATTGTTTTCTTGTGTGAGTGTTGATTTGTTCGGAGTGGTTCCAGTGTCGGGGTCAGGGAGTGGAAGAAGGGGTGTGCAGTGCTTCTTCTAAGACGGTTCGGACGAGGGGATGGTCTTCGGTCTCGTAGAGGTCCTGGAGCCGGCGTCGGACACTCTCCCCGCCGATCGCTGCCAAGGCCTGTACGGTATACGCTCGAACAACGGGTTCCGACGCCTCCAGGTATGGGAACAGGGCCTTTCGGCATTGGGGTTTCCAGGGTTCTAAAGAGTCACCCGATTGGCGGCGGAACATTTCAGCCAGAGCGCGGATCCAAAGCCGGGCGGACTGGAACCCGGTCTCCCTTTCCAGGTGAGCCAAAATCTCCGGGATGACGTCGCCCGGTAACCTCGAAATGGCCTGTACGGCCTGCATCCGGATCTGCATATTCGGGGCGCGGAGCATCTCCCCATAGGTCTCCAGGAGTCTCGGCAACGGCATATTTCGGAGGGCCGAGGCGGCCCGCACGCGGACCTTTTCGTCCTCATGATGGAGGTAGGGCAGGATCCGGGACACCGCGACCGTATCCCGGATCTCACCCAGGGTATAGAGGATCCGGGCGATCATGCGGGGCCGTTTTTCCTGGGCCAGAAGGTCAAGGAGGGTCGGAACGGCTGCACTGTCCTTCACCTTGGCGCAGAGCCAGAGCGCGGCCCGCCGGATCGTGTCGTTCTCGTTCTCTAAGGCATCCAGGAGGTACGGTGTGGCCTCCTCCCGGTTGGCCTTGACCACAGCCAAAATGGCGCGAAGGTCCAGAGTCTTTAAGGTCTTGATCTTCTCAGAAAACAGAAAGTCCAGGGCGACTTTCCCATAGGACGCGAGTTCTTTCCGGGCTTCTGGGACCTTTTCTTTGTTCTCTCCGACCCCCCATTGGGTGGCCACCTGGTAGATCTCCTCCAGTTTCGCCTTCAGGCTATCGTTGAGGGTATCGGGGGCTAAAAACAGGAGGGCGGTGGCCAAAGCCCACATGGGCATCTCAGCGGGTCCAGCGGATCCCCCACGAGACCTGGGTCAGGCGTTCGTAAATTCGGTTCCAGGTCCCGTTTATCCATTGGCCGTGGGAAATCGGGGTGACCGCGATCCCAACGTCTATGGTCAGGCCCGGTACGACGGTATGGGAGAGCCCACCGGTGTACGTGGCCAGCCAGAGGTCTTTCACATAGGACTGGCGGAGCATACCCCCGATCATGAAGGACATCCGCGGGAAGAGTCCATGGCGGATCCCAAAATGGAACCGCCAGATATCCCGATAGGCAGAAGAGACCTGGCTCCACGTCTCTCGGCCGATGCGGAGAAAGATCCGGGACGGCCGGCGGGTCCTTGGGGTAAGTTCTGCTGCCAGGTCCCACTGGCTGGGTACGGCGAGCACGGGATCCGAAAATCCCGACCGATAGGAGACCCCAAGTTTCATCCGGTAGCCCCACCGATAGCCGAGGGCCATCGCGTACCCCGAGCCACGGAGGTTCAGGGTCTCGGCAGCGATGGAATCCCCGGTCTCTGGGGTCCAGAGATCATAGAAGTGGCGAACCTCGGCGCGGTGCGCTTGATAGGCCGCTCCCAGGAGCCAGCCCTGGATCTTCAGGCCGAACGCCACAGTGAGCCGGCCCAGGGCCCCAGTCCACTCCTCAATTTCTCTCCGGATCGGCGTGTAGACATCGAGACGGTCTTCTTTGTCAAAACGATACGTTTTGCTTACCGGACGATCCCAGGAGACCCCGATCCCCGCCTTTCCCGTCGCATAGACGACGGTCCAACTCTGGAGGAAGAGGTCTGGTTGGTATCGCGAATAGACGGTCGCATAGCCGACCGTATTGTTGAAGGGGTCATAAACCGGTTCACTTCGTTGTTCCTGGTAAAGGGCCCACTGGCCCGAGGCCTGGGTCTCCCAGCCCTGGTGGAGGGCGACCGATGCCGGATTTTTCATGATCAACCCGGGCGAGAAAAAGACGGCACCTGCGAGCGCCAGATCCTGGGTCGTGGGATAGGCCATGGGGTCTCCGGACGCCTGGCCGGCCTCCAAAAGGGTCCAGGTCATGAGTTGTGAAACCAGTAAGAGAGAGCCGATCATGAGGGTTCCTTTTCTTTTTCTTTTTTGGGCTTCCAAATTACGTACAGGGCATAGATCACAAGTCCAATGGTAATGGCTGCGTCGGCCAGATTAAACACCGGCCATCGATACCGGCCGATCCCCACATCGACGAAGTCCACGACGGAGCCAAACCGGATGCGGTCCAAGAGATTCCCGAGTGCTCCCCCCAGAAAGAGACCAAAGATCCGGATCGGCACTGGATCCTTTTCCACAACCAGGGCCACCACGATAATCAGGGTCGCGATCAATCCGGCGAGGGGATAAGGAAAATTGTTCCCCAGGGAAATGCCGAAGAGTGCGTTTGGGTTTCGGATGTAGGTCAGGCGGACGAAGGAACCGAGGACCGGGATAGAGTGGCCATAGGGAATCAAAGAGGCAACGGCCGTTTTGGTCAGGAGATCCAGAAGTAAGACAAAAGCCGCAATGAGAAGGCTTTGGAGTTTAGGTGACCAGGTCCTGCGCGCAGCGGGCGCAGAGTCGGGTGGCGGGGAGTAGGTCAAGCCGTTCCTCCTCGATCGGGTTGCCACATTGTTCACAGATGCCGTAGGTTCCTTGGGCGATCCGACGGAGGGCTTCTTCGATCTCCTGGATCTGGGTCATGAGGCGTTCTGTATGGGCGGCATGGAGGGTCCGCTCCTGATCCCGGAGCGCCATGTCGGCTAAATGGTCGCTGTATCGCTTTTCGTCATAGACCATCTGCTGGATGGTCTGATCGTACCGCTCGAGTTCCTGTTTGCGAAGCAGGAGTTCTTGCTCTAAGCGGGTTTTGTACCGTTGCAGGTTCATTCCAAGCGCACGGGCATCATTAAGAACAGGAGAGACTCATCATCTAAGGACGTCGCCGGGTCGATCCGGAGGGCGGTATTCGGGGTATAGACCCGGATCAAGACCTCTTCATCGTCAATGTGGCGGATGATGTCCAGGAGATACTGGGCATTGATCCCCACCTGCAGTTCATCGCCGACATAGTTCCCGGACAGGTGTTCCTCGGCATCGCCGATCTCTGGGGAAGAAGCCAGCAAGCGGACCCCTTCCGTGGAGAGGTCCATCCGGATGGTATGGCTCGGGGATTCCGTAAAGGGCAAAATGCGCTTGATGCTGTCCTCTAATTCTGCTTTTGCGATGCGGAACACATTGCCATCCGGGCGAGGGATGACGTCTTCGTAATTGGCATACGGGCCTTCAATAAGGCGGCTGACCACCCGGGTCCGGCCCTTCTCGAAGCCGATTTGGCTCTCGGAAAAGAGGACCTTTACGCCTTCTTCGGTGTGATCCCGTTTGCGGAAGAACTCCAGCGCATCACGGGGAATGATGACATCGGCGCTCCCACGGAAGTCTCCGCTGATCACACGGTAATAGCCGAGCCGGTGGGCGTCCGAGGCTACAAACCGGAGTTCTCCGTCCCGGAGTTGCCACAGGATGCCGTTGAGGTAGGCCCGTGCATCGTCCTTGGCCGCACAGAATCCCACATATTCGATTCCCTTTCGAATCACAGCCCAGGGGATTTCCACAACCTCCGGCGCAGAGACCTCACGCATCGGAGGGAAATCTTCTGGCGGGGTCCCGATGAGGTTATAGACCCCGGTCCGCCCCATAATCTTGGCTGTACGCGGCTGTGCTTCGATCTGGATGGGACCGGAAGGGATGTTGCTGACGATGGTTAAAAGGGGTTTGCCCGGCAGGGTAATCACCCCGTCCTCTTCTCCCTGGACCTCAATAGTGTCCTGGATCGAGAAGTCCAGGTTGGTCGCATAGACCGTGAGGTCATTCCCTTCCAAACGGAGCAGGATGTTGTTCATGATGGGAATAGGCGAAGAACGGGGGAGCGCCAGGGCGACCTCCTGCAGGACATCCTGGAAAACCTCTTTCTCCACAGAAAACTTCATCGCTTCACAACCTCCTCTTTGTCAATTTTAAAGCAATCAGAAGAAGTAGTAGGGTGGAAAAGTGACGGAACTCCTTGGTACACAGCCACTCACCCCATGGGAAAACTTTTTCATAACTCAGCGAAGACCCAAGAGGTCTTGGATTTTCCCCACCTGTTCCCGGAAGGTTTCCTGCCTTTGGAGTAAGGCCTGGGCCTTTCGTACACTGTTCAGGATGGTGGAGTGATCCCGTTTCCCCAGGTGGCGGCCGACTTCCTCCAGGCTATAGCCCAGGATGGAATGCAAGATATATGCAACCGCATGGCGTGCACGAACAATCGGGGCGTGCCGCCGTTTTCCCACAAGATCCCGGACACGCACCCGGAAGACACGAGAAGCCATCCGGATCACATCGTCAGGCGAGGGCGGTGGACTCTCGCGCACAAACTCCTCCAGGATCTCCCGAACGGTTTCAAAGGTGAGTTCCTTCCGGAGCAGGGTCTGGGCCGCCTTGAGACGATTGATACACCCCTCTAATTCCCGGATGTTGTCCCGAACCCGTTCGGCAATGTAGAGCAACACTTTCCGGGAGAGACGGAGGCCGACCTCTTCGGCCTTCACCCTGAGAATCTCAATGCGCGCTTCCAGGTCTGGTGGCCCGATCTCGATGATCAACCCGCCCTGGAGTCGCGAGACCAACGAGGGCGAAAGCGTGGGAATGTCCCGGGGATGGCGATCGGACGTCAAAACGATCCGCTTGTTCATGGATTGGAGGAAGTTGAGCGTGTACACCAATTCTTCTTGCAACATATTCTTGTTCCGAAGGAACTGGATGTCGTCAATCAAGAGCACGTCCAGGGAACGGAACTTACGTCGAAAGTCCGCCATCTGGTCGTTCCGGAGTGCGGAGATCAGTTCGTTCATAAGGTTCTCTGCCGGGGTGTAGAAAATGCGTAGGTGGGGGAAGTTCTCCAGGATGTAGTTGCCGATGGCATGGAGGAGATGGGATTTGCCCAGCCCGGACCGTCCAAAGAAGAGGAGGGGATTGTAGAGAGGGGTCAGGGGGTCCCGGGCCACGGCAATGGCCGCCGAATAGGCCAGTTGGTTATGGTTCCCGACCACAAAGTTCGAAAAGATGAACCGGCGCTGGATCCGGGAAGCGGGATGGAAGGTCAAAACCCGGGGGCTCCGTTTGGCCGTCGGAGACCCATTGACCACGTATTCGACTTCCAACGGGGTCTGTAGGTCCGCGAGGACGTCCCGGATGAGATCTGAAAAGTGTTCCCCCAGCCATTCCCGAAAGAACTCATTGGGGACAGAGACCAGGAGGCGATGGCCTTGGATTTCGAGGCCCCGGGTGTTTTGAAACCAGGTCCGGAACGTGCGATCTGAAACGCGGGTTTGGACGCCTTTCAGGATCTTTTGCCAGAGGGTGTTTGCATCCGAACGTTCCGCAGAGTCTGATCCACCAACGCTACGCCTCATCTATCCCCCCTTTCTCGTTTAGGAAAATCCGCTGGGGTCCGGGACCAAACGCAAGGCCAATTATTAGGACAAAGCCGCCTGAGTGTCAATCCACAGGGTAACCTCCTGAGCCCCAAGGGGTAGAGAATGCCCCCGGATCCAAAGGGATTGTGGAAAACTCTGCGGAAAACCGATGGATCCCCTTGGGGGCCAACGTGTTCGGGACGGGACGACGCAAAACACTGAAAATAGGCCTATTTTGAAGACAAAAGTCAAAAATTTCGGTCCATGCTCTGGCTTGATGAAGGCTACCGGTTCGCCTTACTCTATGAGCCACAACGATCAACGGAGGGCCGAGGACCATGGCAAAACAGGTAATCCTTTCTGGCATGCGACCCAGTGGCAAACTGCATCTGGGGCACCTGGTCGGCGTCCTGGAAAACTGGAAACGGCTTCAGGAGACCTATATCTGCTACTTTGAGGTGGCCGACCTCCACGCCCTGACCACGGAATACAAGAACACCCAGGAGATCCGAACCAACACCCTTGAGATGGTCAAAGACTGGATCGCCGTCGGCATTGATCCAAAAAAGGCGACCCTCTTTGTTCAATCGGAAGTCAAGGAACACACGGAACTCCACCTCTATTTCTCCATGCTGGTCAGCCTGAGCCGACTCCTCCGCAATCCTACCTTCAAGGAGTACATCGCCGACCTTCAAGCAAAAGAACTTCGAACCTCTCGAAAACGACTCCTGGAGGATGTGGCTACCCGAACCATCGAAAAGTTCCTGGCCTTTGTGCAGTCCAAGGAGTTTAAGCCCGAAAAGGTGGGCGAGAAGCAGTATCAGGGTGTGCTCAAGGCGAAACTCAAGGATCAGTTCGTCGAAGCCTTTTCCGAGGGCTTTGTGGCGAGCGACCAGGAGGAACTCTCCTATGGACACCTGGTCAACTATGGCTTTCTGGGTTACCCGGTCCTCCAGGCCGCGGACATCCTGCTGTACAAAGGGGAACTTGTTCCGGTTGGGGAGGACCAGGTTCCCCATATCGAATTGACCCGTGAGATCGCGCGCCGGTTCAACCAACTTTACAAAAAGGTCTTTCCCGAACCCAAGCCCCTCTTGACCGAATTCCCCCGGGTCCCGGGCACCGACGGCAAACGGATGTCCAAAAGCCGGGGCAATACCATTCTGATCTCCGAGACCCCAGAAAGCCTCCGCAAGAAGATCCGGAGCATGTTTACGGACCCGGAAAAGATCCGGAAAGGCGATCCAGGCCATCCAGAACGTTGCCCGGTCTTTGCGTTGCACCGGATCTTCAACCGGGAGGAGACCCCGCAGATCGAAAAAGATTGTCGGTCCGGCGCCCTGGGATGCGTGGAGTGTAAACTGAACCTGACCGGCAAAGTTGAAGCCTATCTGACCCCGATCTGGGAACGCCGAGCCGCGCTTTCCGACGATCAGGTGGTCGAGATTCTCCAGGAAGGGACCCGCCGGGCCCGCGAAAAGGCCCAGGAAACCATGCAGGAGGTTAGGGACGCCTTAGGACTCTTTTAGGGGCCCAACAGAAGGGTCCGGAGTGATCGGGGACAGGAGCAAGACTGATGACCGGTGAGGCCGAGCCATACGGCGAACCGCATAAGGTCCCGCGAGCCTATCAGTTTGTAGACTTCAGTGACTATGCGCGTCCCCTTGCCGATTGGGCCGTCCACCGATTGGTCCATACCCCGGTTTCCCCTCATCTCATCACCCTCTTTTATGGCATCCTGGGGCTCTGGGCGGCGATTCTCTATGCCCGAGGGACCTGGCCGGCGGGCGCCCTGGCCGGCCTCCTTCTGATCCTGAAGTCCCTTCTGGACGCGATGGACGGTGCACTCGCACGCGCCCGAAACCGGCCCACCAAGGCCGGCCGGTTCCTGGATTCGAATCTCGATTTTCTGATCAACGCGGCCGTGGTGGCTGGCATCGCACAGGGTTACCCCATTTCCTGGATATGTGCCGTGCTGGCTTTCCTCTCCATGGAGATCCAGGGCTCCTTCTATCATCACCTCTATGTCCTCTATCGCCACCGGGTCGGCGGCGACACCACCGCAACCCCCCGGGAAACACCGACCCCTTATCCCTATGAGTCTCCGACGCTGGTCCGGGTGCTTTTCACGGTCTACCGCATTTTCTATGGATGGCAGGATGCCTTTGTTCGCTGGGTCGTCCAGAGGCTGAAGATCCACCCGACCGGCCGGCGTTTCCGGTCGTTCCTGACCCAGATTTCCGTTTTCGGCTTAGGCTTTCATCTTCTGATCCTTGCGATCTTCTCCTGGTTTCACGCGCCACACCTGGCTTTGATCCTCTTCTTTACGGTCTTCAATGTCTACCTTGGCGCGCTCCTGTGGAGTGCGGCCGGGAGGCGATAAATGGCGGGCCACCCCCGACTTCCGGAAGGCAAACTGGATCATGAATTCCTGAAACGTCTCTTAGGGAAACTTCCCTCTCAGCATGAGGCGGTCCTCTTGGGGCCGATGCCGGGCTCCGACGCTGCCCTCCTCCGCCTGGGAAACGTCCTCTATGCGGTGACCTCGGACCCGATCACCTTTGTCACGGCCCGACTCGCAGAGTACCTCATCCAAGTCAATGCGAACGATTTGGCCGTCTGTGGGGCCCGACCGGAATTCCTTGTCCTGGACCTTTTGTTGCCACCGGAGACCTCAGAGGACGAACTCGAAACCCTATTTGAAGATCTCCGCAAAAAGGTTGAGGCGCTTGGCATCACCGTTGTCGGCGGCCATACCGAAGTGACGGATGCGGTCCAACGGATGGTCGCCATCGGGACCCTGTGGGGACGGGTGGTCGCGCCCCACCTGCATCCTCACGCGGTCCGGCCTGGAGATCGGCTCCTGCAGGTGCGTCCGGTCCCGATGGAGGGGATGGCCATCCTGGCCCAGGAGATCCCGGATCGGCTTCGGGCAATCCTATCTGAGCGAGAAATTGAGCGATGCCGGAGGTTCCTGGATGATCCAGGGATCGGCGTCTTACCTTTGGCGGAGAGGATTTGGGCCTTGCCAGAGGTCCACTGGATGCATGACCCGACGGAAGGGGGAATCGCGACGGCGATCCACGAGATGGCGATGGCGACGGGCCTGGGCATTGAGGTTGAGCAAAGCCGGATCCTGGTGATCCCGGAGGCCCAAAAAGTTGCCGCTGCATTTGGGTTTGATCCGCTAGGCCTGATTGCGTCCGGGAGCCTGCTGGTGGCCGTGGCGCCGGAAGGCGTGGAAAAGGTTCTCCAGGTGTTCAAGAAGGCGGGCGTGCCAGTTCAGGAGATCGGGGTCTTTCAGGAGGAACCCGTCGTATCCGTTCAGACCCCTACGGGGTCAAAACAGCCCCTTCCCCTCTTCCCTCAGGACGAACTGACCCGCCTTCTGTGATCAGGGGTGTTCAGCGAAAGGTGAGCCCGTCACTCGTGGTGATCAATCCCCGGTAGAGGAATGAGATCTGGCGGAGCGCGGCCTGGAGGTCAAACTCCGTCAATGCAGAGATCCCGTCTTTGGGGACCACGACCTTATAGAATCGCAGGGCGGCACTTCCGGCGGTGTGCAGGACGCAGATGTTTGCCACCGTACCGACGATTACGACGGTCTCGATACCCAGGAGCCGCAGATATTCGTCCAGAGGGGTGCCGTAGAAGGCATCGTACCGGGTTTTGCGAATGATGTAATCCCCGGGCTCCGGTTTCAGTTCGTCTACGATCTCCCAGCCCTGGGTGCCTTCCACAACGTGTTCCCCCCAGATCTTGAATTCCGGATCGTCCGGGCGGTGGGTATCCTGGGTGTAAAAGATCGGGACCTTGGCTGCGCGGGCCTTGGCGAGGACCTTTTGGATCGCCGGGATCGTGTCTTTGGCGGTGGGTACGGCGAGTTTCCCGTCCGGATACACAAAGTCCTTTTGCATGTCCACCACGATGACGGCGGACCCTTTGGCGTCTAACTCAACCCGATCTTGAATCGGAATCTCCGGAACTTCCACCATCATTTCACCTCCCCAGATTTGAACGTTGTCCCTAAATTATGAGGCCAGAGCAGACGTAGTCTTGCGAAAAAACCGTTGACTTTATCTGGAGTGTGGTCAAAGAGGGGAACAGAATAACCGTGTACGTACGCACAAGATTTGCCCCACTCTTAAAATGCGGCGAATCCAGTGGTGTAAAGGAGCCACAGTAGGCGCAATACCTTGTTCGCTGTGTGGGGAAGGCGGAGGAGCAGGTTTTCTCGCACGGCATCCAGGGCCCGACGGAGATCAGAGTGGTCACTAAGGGCTTGCTGGATGGCATCTTCTACTTGTGCCAAGGCCGGGTTTGCCGGATCCACACACCAAGCCAGCACCTGCTTCAGCGGGGCCTCGAGCCGCCCCCGCGAGCCGTGGAACTTGGGGAGCACCTTCATCAACACTGCTGCGTCGAAAGCGGTCTCCAGTCCGCCCAAAGATTCGAATAAGCCATTTTCATCGGCAGAGATCAGGAAGTCTACGATTTCATCGAAAGCACGGTAACCGAAATGCAGTTCGTAGGGCCGCAGCGCGTGATTTAATCTCTCCAGCCAAGTCCGTATCCAGGGATGGCGCTTCACAAAGGCTTGTATTGCCTTCTTATCCCGACGCAGGAAGCGTCCCTGCCTGGAGAAGTTATTCAGTAGCGCCCAACGGATGTCGTCTCCAATTTTAGGAGATCCTTCGCTCTCGTTGGACAGGTAAGCGGTGAAATCAGCCTCTGTAAGTTCTAATGTGAAGGCCCTGTCGAGGACTTTAGGGCTGATGGCGTGGGTGGTTTCATCTACATTGATCGTACCCACGATATACAGGTTTGGGGGCAGGAAAATTTCCTTGGGCGGCAGATCTCCTTCAGCATCCCCGGGGTATGCACACCGCAAGGGTTCCAGGGTCCAGCCATCGGCGTCCCGGCCGGATTCCAACACGCTCAGCAGGTCTCCGAAGTAGTACTCAACCCGTGCCAGGTTCATCTCGTCTAAGATGACGAACCACACGAGGCGATGATTCTCTCGGTAACTATGGACTGCCTGGAGCAGAAAGCGTAGGAAAGGCGTCCACTGATAAGTGCCGGTGAGCGGGTTGAAGTAGCCCAGGAGGGCTTTACTGTCCCGCCAGTCGGGACGCACGGAGATAAAAAGCCAGTTACGCCCCGCGATTCCGGATTGTTCGGTAGCCTCTTCGGCGGTCAGGAGTCGGAATCCATTGAGGTTGCCCTCGGCGTCAGTCTGTGGCTCTATGTAAAGCAGGTCGCCCTCTCGAAAGTGCTCAGTAAACCAGAGACCTGCGCGACCACGAAGCAGTAGAGAAAAGTAATTGGTGTTGCTGTAAGCCGCATGAACAAAACGACAGGTTTCCTGCTCGTCGCCAAAGGTTACAGACACCTTGATGGTTTCACCGGGTGCAGGGGGTGTGAAAAAGTGCGAGGCCCGTTTAGGCACAATTACGCGTCGGTACCTGAGCATGTAAGGCTGTACCGTGAGGACCAGTCGGTCATCTCCGCCTCCCTCAGCGAGCATCCTGGGTTGAGGGAACAAAGCAGCAAAGTGCTGAGCCAATTTGGTCTTCCCTGTACCACTGATGCCGCTGAGGATGACAAAGCCTTTGGTCTGCAGGGCCGTGTAAAAGGTAGCGATCTGGTGAGGGGTGAAATACAGCCCACGACCTTGGAAGGCCAGCTGGAGCAGGTTCGCCAACTGTGAACCACGCAAGGAGATTTCTTTGGCTTCGGCCTGGGCACGTCCGGCCCGAGCGTCCCTTGCATCTGGATCTGGGGGGATGACTTCCCCAATCATAGTCTTCAATACCTCCCACTCATCGTCTTTGACCCGAAAGTTCGTCCCTCGACTGATGCGAAGAATATCCAATTTACGTAGCACAGGATCCTGTTTCAAGGTCTCGGCTAAAATTGGTCGTTTGAGTCTTCCCACGGTCTCAACATCCACAACCGCATCCCCTTTAATATTGCGATAGATCTTAGAAACGACCTTGCCCAGACCATAAATTCCACGCTGTTCGCCCGCCTTCCAAAACAACACCAGATCACCCGGTTGAATTTCCTTTTTATAGCGTCTTACTTCCCAGTCGTTGATCCGATGCTTGCGCAGGCCCGCGAGTAAGTCATATCGTTTCGGGTTCGCCTGAAAGATCCAAACCCGTGGTTCAACGGTCTTGTATTCTGGCCGTGGGAGGGGATCTCCCAGGAAGGACGCCATGTAATCCAGTACTCCGGTGGAATGAGCACGGCGGCTATCTCTGCGTAGACTGGGGACGCGGGATAGAACACTGTCAATGAAGCGCTCGTGGGCTGTGGCTAAGCGTTCGCACCAGTTCGCGACGTCTTCCGCAGGGAGATTCACCGCCAGACCATTCGGATGATTGGCATATCGCCACTCGTCCACCAACGGGCGTAACTCCGTCTCCAGTACTTCGGGTAGGTGGGTTTGGTCCACCACCAGCCACACGTAACCCGGTTCCAGAGAGGCGACCACCACATCTCCAACCACCAGCCACACTCGGTTGGGATAAAGGGAGACGCCCCAGCCAGCGGGATTCAACTGATGGGCACGCAAAATAGAATGGCGGAAGCAATGGAGTGCCTTGCGACGAGTTTGTTCGTCGGGATAGAGTTTTTCCAGTACTTTTCGGGCTTCTTCGGCTTCGCCCTTGGAATCTTCAGTGCCCATAGCGCGACGCAGTGCCGGTCCCATTGGAGCGAAACGCTGATAGTAAGCACCCAGGTCCGCAGCAATGCGCTCTACCAGGGGAGCGAGATCCTCCATTCGCTCGACTTCCTCGGCGGTGAGTTCGTGACCCAGGGCAAAATGAACCCCTCCACCCCACACATCCTTCGGGTAGCCAAGGGCTCCTGGGGACACTTCGGGTGTCTCTCCTTCCTCAAGCAACCCCAGTGTTCGGAAGGCTCTCTCGATCTGATTTGCTTGTTCTTTTCCCGTCCAGACATAAACTCCCCACCAAATCTTCCCACGTAGAAGATGGACCTCAAGATTCAAATCCCGCCGATCATTCGGGTTGTTTTTCCCGGGGATCAGGTCAGGCACGAGAGGGATCACTAAGTGGGCCAGGTTATAACGCTCCCTGTTGTGCGGGGGTTGCTTTGGTCCGATGTGCGTTTTGAGCCCTCGAAGGCTCGTTTGTAAACGAGATGAAACTGCTTGTAGGAACTGAACAGCCAGATCTTGATCTTGGGGTGTCCAAGGGACACGACGAAGGAGGGAGCCGAGAGACTTTGGTGTCAGGCCGGGTTTCCGCTCTGCATGACGGAGTTCCCAAAGGAAGATGTCCACCATTGCAAAATTAGCGTTCTTCAGCCCGGCGTCACGGAGTGCCTGCCGGATTTGCTCCATAGGCGTGCGTGCCGCGAAATACAAATATGCAGGTGAGGACCTTTTCCCTCCGGGAACACGTTGCTTAAGATCCTCCCCCAATGCTTTTAGAACATCCAGGGTTTTATCATGGTAGACCCAATAGCGGTCTGGGAAACGATAGCATAGCAACTCGGTAACCAGTAAAGGGCCCAATCCAGAGACCTTCAGCACTTTTTCGAGCGTTTCTGGGGTCAATCCCCTTTCTGCTGCTTCGATGAGATCGAGGAAAGCCATTTGAAAGCCCTTCAGTCCGACCTGGGCCAGGCGCTTTTGAAACTCTCGCTCTTTCGCGTGCCAGAAAGCAAAGGCATCGGTGTCAAAGAACAAGGTTCGTAGGTCATCCTCTGTCCAGTTTGGTATGCGGTCCGGATGCAGCAATTCCCGGGCGCGGGCAATGCGACGCTCATGGTCAGCCACATGTTTCCTGGTCTCCGCTGATTCCTTCACCCGTCGAACGAAGGCTTTGGCATCGCGACGAAGTAAGTCTAAATTCATGGTCCTTCCTCTCCCTGGTTGTGAGTAAGGATAGTGAGGGGAGTATCGGGCCGCAAGGGGATGGCACCGACCCCCTGCCAGTCCCCTAATAGCAAGTCGCGTATCGAAACATGGCGGCGAGTCTCCGGTGGAGCCGGGTAAAAGACCGTTGTCTCACCGGGATACAAGGCTACCGCTGCTCGCACACCCAAGGCGTCCCGGTAGGTATGCATTTTGTCCAGGTCACTCCGCCGGGCCGTGCTGGCTCCCACCTCACCTGCCGTGGGGAACTCCAAACGGAACTTAGCGTCCAGGGCCACTTCGGCTTTCCCGTTTCGTATCCACAAGTAATCAGGCCGTAGCGTACCGGAGTAGCCCCGTGTTGACTTGTTGTACACCAATTTTCCCTGCCCAGTGAAAACCGCCTCGGCTGTCCAGCCCAGCTGCTCCATGGTACCAAAGTGCAAATCCAGACGCGGCGCTATGTCTAAGTGTACCTGGATTTCCTCTACCAAGGCAAAAAACACCCAGTACTCGTAAAGTGTAGCCACATCCCGAATCTCAATGGTTCGCTCCACCGCCTCAAAAAGCGGCTGACGTGCTTGATGAAACAACCGCCAAGCCTGGAGCAGTTCCCGGTAACCCTCGCGACGTAGTAGCACTTGGGAGTGCAGTGGCAACTGGTTCAGGGGACCGGCCGTGGCGAATACGGGGTGACGTAGGGCGATGCGCAGAGATTCCGCCAGCCCTCGTAGACGATCTTGGCGTTCTGTAGGGACCTTTGGCCACCAGGGCTGCCTAAAGAGGTGATCCAATGCCTGGACGAGTTGGCGAAGGAAGTAGGCCACAAAACGGTTCGGAGCGGTATCCGCGGTTTCCTCGGGGAGCCACTGACGTACCTCCGCTGGTACATGTCCCCGAAGTGCATTGGCGAGGGGGAACCCCTTCGCCGGGACCCAATTCTCCGGATGAAGCAGCACGGCAAGTAGGGTCTCGTCGTCCGACTGAGAAACCTCCCTTAACGGTACCAGGACCTCACGGGTGTACAACTCCCGATGAGGGTGTGCAATCACCACGGACAGCGCCTGGCGCAATACAGTCGCGTGCTGGAGCAGGAAGTGGTACACAAACAGCGGTGCAGGTGGACGGTGTGCTTCCCGCACGCCGATTCCGGTAGGCGCGTAGTAGTGAAATGGCATCTGGAGGGCCCGGTGGTACAGGTCGGTGACTAAGGCCTGGAAGAAAAGCCAATAGGTTTCAGGATTGTCCAGTTTATTGGAGAGAACCATTAATGGAAGGGGCGGCGCTAAGGGCCGCTGAGCAGCGAAGGGCTGGATGGTGGTCAGACCCAAAGCATTCTCGAAGCGCACGCGAAACCAAGCACCGTGATCAGGTTCAACTCGCTGACCACCTACCATGAGATGTGTGGCTTCGGGAACTTCAAGTAAATAATCCTTCCACTCCACTAAAAAATGACGTGCCGGAGCATATGCTTTCCAGAGCACTTCGGGAATTTCTTCTGGCGGAGGCGCGAAGCGTTCAACCAGATCGGATACCCACAACCTGTGATGATATCGTCCCTCTGCGAATTGTGGCTTCATGACTCCTTTTAAGACGATGAGTGCACGTTTTTGATCATTATAGAGTAAAAACAATCTCGAAGAACTCGCATTGAATCACCGAAGTCTGCACAAAAGGATGGGGGAATGCCGGCAGGGATCTGTAAATGCCGGATTTACGGATAGAGGTGTTGGACACAAGGCGCATATAATTGAGAGTTCAGGGTTGCCAAGAAGCATAGGCTCTTTTAGGAACTCAAAATGGGATTTCTGGAGAGCCAAGAGCAAAGAGAGAAAGGGAAAGAAATGAGCAAGCGAGGAATCCCTAAATTCCTACAAGACGAGCGGCTCCTTGTCCTCTTGCTTGTTGGAACCCTGGCCACCTCCGTTGTCCTACGCCGCATCCCGAAGTACTCCCTCTCCGACGCGAAAACACTTTTCACACTCTTCGTACTGCTTGTGCTTACTAAAGGGTTACAAAAGCATAGGGTACTTAAAAATCTCGCCTTTAGGATCGAGCGGAGAAGGATGCTTCCGGTCTGGTTCGTGCTGGCCACCTTTTTCTTTTCTGCCTTGGTGACGAATGATGCGGCCCTTCTGACCGTGATTCCACTGACCCTCTCCTTGCAAATTGAGGGGAAAGAGTGGCTGATCATTCTGGAGACACTTGCGGCAAACGCAGGGGCCTCCCTGTCGCCCATAGGGAGTCCCCAGAACATCTTTCTTTATTGGCACTACAACATCCCCTTTTGGCAATTTGTCCAAGAGATCGCCCCCTTTTCCGTCTTTTTCTTGTTGGCCGTCGTCACGGGGGCACTCTGGCTTTCTGCAAGCGCATCCCGTGTAAATGTCATCATGCAAACAGAAAAGCAATCATTGACACCAACCGCGCATGTTTACCTCGCAGCCTTAGGGGTGTTTCTCCTCGTCATTTTGCGCGTATTCCCGATGTGGATCGGGGGAGTCCTCGTGCTGGGAGTTCTCTGGATCGAAAAGGGGAGTATTCGCATCGACTACGGACTCCTGGCGCTGTTCGTTGTGTTTTTCGGGCTCACAGACAACTTACAAGCCCTCCTATCCACGATGTTGGCCCATCCACACCACGTCTTTTTCCTGTCGTCCATTCTGAGCCAGGGGATCAGTAATGTCCCTGCAGCGTTGCTGCTTGCGGACTTTACCCCACAGTGGAAGGCGCTGCTATGGGGAGTGAGCGTGGGAGGATTTGGAAGCCTGATTGCATCCATGGCAAACCTTATTGCTTACAGACTGTATCAACAGGAGGAGGGGAAGAGCCGAGGATTCCTTTGGAAATTCCACCTTGCAAGTTACGGGTCGTTCTTTGCGGGCTGGGGGCTTTATTGGGTCTATTTCCACATCCTACGCTGAGGGCGCTTAAGGAACCACCGTAGAGACACAAGAGAAAACCAAGATCCTGTTGACGGCTATGGTGGAGATACAAAGCCCAATGGAGGCAGGTGGTTTAGAGGTCTACGGCAACGGGTTTGACTTCATCCCCCACAAAACTCCCCTTTCCCATCTCCTCAAATTCCTCGGGTGTGTATCCCAGGGCATGGATAGGTTCTAAAATCCGAGCAGCCGCGATTCCAAGCAATTCTAACCGTTCCCTCAGGTTCAACCGAGCGAAATCTCGAGAGATGACCACTACGTCCAGATCACTAAATTTTTTGCGGTTCCCATGCGCCCAGGAGCCAAAAAGGAGAATCCGCTCCGGTGTAACTCCAAGTTCTCTCAACGCTTCCTTATAGCGTTTTATGATCTCACGTGGTTCTCTATCCATCTTAATGTCTCTTTGGTTTTTCTCAAATACTCTTGAACTGCCTCCCGAGTGTATGTTTTCAGAATTTCTTGGAGGTCCGCAGGATAACGCGTAGCGGTGCTTGCTCCACTAAGTTTCCCGATGAAGTCCCGGATATCACTTGGAGGGGACAAATTTGCCAGCCGAAGTAAGAGAATAAGGTCATGAGACTTGGGTGGAGTCTTGCCAGTGATTTTATGAATCCTTGCTTTGAGTGCCTTCTCTATCGCTAAGTGACAGAAAAACACCGTATAAGGGAAACGACCCGCCCGGAACATATCCTGTGCCGTTTCCCAATCATATAGGGCGGCACGAAGCCAATTCTCTACTTCCCGATGTCTCGTCATCTTTCACGGAAAATGCTATAGCCACAGCCCTGCCAATGTCAAAGAAAGAGAAGAATGCCCGGGTGGAGCCAAAGAACCCACAATCCCGTGGTGAGGCCTGTCCAAACAGGGAAAGGTGTCTACCCCAAAAGAAGCAAAATGTCCGATTTCGCTTGTTGGGACGCGAAAAAAGCATGCTAAAATGTTTATACTTTGTACATTCGGATGGAAAGGTTCCGGAACAAGGATGGCTCCATGGGGGAGTGCCTATCCCCGGTCAAAG